>CAMTVX010000060.1:0-29282 GCA_947085295.1 uncultured Alphaproteobacteria bacterium
GCGAATGGTCACGGCGGACTGATTGTCTTCGGCGGTCGAGAACACCTGGCTCTTGCGGGTCGGGATCGTGGTGTTGCGGTCAATCAAACGTGTGAACACACCGCCCAACGTCTCAATACCCAGCGACAGCGGCGTGACATCGAGCAGCAGCACGTCTTTCACGTCGCCCTGCAACACGCCCGCCTGAATGGCGGCGCCCATCGCCACCACTTCGTCGGGATTAACGCCCTTGTGCGGTTCGCGGCCAAAGAAGTTTTTCACCACTTCGCGCACCTTGGGCATGCGGGTCATGCCGCCCACCAGCACCACTTCGTCGATCTGTCCCGCTGTGAGGCCGGCATCTTTCAATGCCTGCGCACAGGGGGCGACAGTTTTCTGAATCAGATCATCAACCAGCGCCTCAAACTTGGCGCGCGTCAGTTTCATGGTCAGATGCTTGGGGCCGGTTTTGTCGGCGGTGATGAAAGGCAGGTTGATTTCGGTTTGCGGGGTGCTGGAAAGTTCGATCTTGGCTTTTTCGGATTCTTCCTTGAGGCGTTGCAGCGCAAGTTTGTCATTGCGCAGATCAATGCCATGCTCTTTCTTGAATTCGTCGGCCAGATAATTCACCAGCCGCATATCGAAATCTTCACCACCCAGGAACGTGTCGCCGTTGGTGGATTTCACTTCGAACACGCCATCGCCGATTTCCAGCACCGACACGTCAAACGTGCCGCCACCCAGATCGTAAACGGCAATCACTTTGCCTTCCTGCTTGTCCAGGCCATAGGCGAGCGACGCGGCGGTCGGCTCATTAATAATGCGCAGCACTTCCAGGCCGGCAATTTTGCCGGCGTCCTTGGTCGCCTGACGTTGCGCATCGCTGAAATAAGCGGGAACGGTGATCACCGCCTGATCGACTTTTTCGCCTAGAAAGGCTTCGGCGGTTTCTTTCATCTTTTGCAGGATGAAGGCCGAAATCTGGCTGGGGGAATATTTCTGGCCATGGGCTTCGACCCAGGCATCGCCATTATCGGCCTTGGCGATCTTGTAAGGCACCATTTTGGCGTCTTTTTGCACGGTTGGGTCTGAATATGACCGTCCGATCAGGCGCTTGATGGCGAATAAGGTGTTTTCCGGGTTGGTTACCGCCTGGCGTTTTGCCGGCTGGCCGACCAGACGTTCGCCGTCTTCTGTAAAGGCGACGATAGAGGGGGTAGTGCGTGATCCTTCGGCGTTTTCAATAACGCGCGGGGTTGCGCCGTCCATGATGGCAACGCATGAATTCGTCGTGCCAAGGTCAATACCGATTACTTTTCCCATGTTCTTTCACTCCTGCGGCAGACCTGCCGGGCCACAATGGCGCCCGTAAAGGCCCCCATTAACGATTGATTAGGTGTCTATGACCCCGTGTCATACCACACGCCCAGCCCCGCCCGCGCATGGGCCAGACTGTGTGAAGGGTATATAGGGGCCGCCCGTCTGGGCCGCAACCCACTGTGGGACCGACGGCAAGAAAAACGGCAAGAAATTTTGGTATCCGGGGCATCAGGCAGTCGTATTGACTGTGCTGCCGGGCACCCCCGCATTCTGGCCGCCCCCCTTGGCCACGCCGACCATCGCCGGACGCAATAATCGGTCGCCAATGACATAGCCCATTTGCAGGATCTGCACGATGGTGCCATCGGGCTGACCGGTGTCGGGGGCCTCGAACATGGCCTGATGGAAGTTGGGGTCGAATTTTTCACCCATCGGATGGATCGGCTTGATGCCATGACGCTCAAAAATGCCCAATAACTGCCGCTGGGTCAGCTCCATCCCCTCGATAAGGTTAACGACGCCTTCCTGGGCGCGCACCGCTTCGGGAATGCTACTGATGGCGCGGTCCAGGGTATCGGGCACCGCCAGCAGATCGCGCGCCAGACTGGCAATGGCGAATTTGCTGGCATCCTGCTTTTCCTTGGCAGCCCGGCGGCGAATATTTTCACCCTCGGCCACGGCGCGCAAAAGCTGATCCTTGAGGTCCGTCACCTCCGCTATCAGCCGCACAATAAGCTCCTCCGGAGTGGGCGGCGGCGGCGCTTCGGGCTGAATTTCAATATTTTCTTCCTGGGGCGCGCCCTCAGGTTCGTTTTCGGTTTCGATCATTACGGTTCCATTAATATTTGCAGCGGCCCTCTATAGCAGAGCGCGCTCAGGACAACAATTGCCCTACAATTTTGGCGGTATAATCTACCATGGGAATGATCCGGGCATAATTCAACCGAGTCGGGCCAATAACCCCGATAACGCCGACAATCTGTTCGTTCTTGTTGCGATAGGGCGACAACACCAGCGACGAACCGGACAGGCTGAACAGCTTGTTTTCCGATCCGATAAAGATGCGTACCCCATCAGCATTGCGGGCCAGTTCCAGCAACTGGATCAGATCCTGCTGGCCTTCAAGATCCTCGAACAGGGTGCGAATACGCTCCAGATCCTCCAATGCGCGGACATCTTCGAGCAGGTTGGAATGGCCGCGCACGATCAGCGACGCGCCCGCATTGCGGTTGTGTCCGCCACCCCAGACCGCAAGTCCCGCTTCCACGACCCTGGCGCTCAGCGCGTCCAGTTCAATGCGTTTGCTTTCCAGTTCGACCAGAATGTGTCTGCGCGCCTCTTCCAGGGTACGGCCAAGCAATCTGGAATTCAGATAATTGCTGGCCTGTTGCAATGCCCCCCCAGTCATGCCCAGCGGCACGGTGATCAGGCGGTTTTCAACATGGCCATCCTGCCCGACAATCACCGTCAGCGCCTGACCCGGACCGATATTTACAAATTCGATATGTTTCAGCAGCGGTTCATGCTTGGGCGACAGCACCAGCCCGGCACAGCGCGCCAGCCCGGACAGGCGGCTGGTGGCGTCCGCCAGCACATCTTCCATCGTGGTCCCGTTAGACGCCGCCATGGCCTCGATCTCACGCGCCTCACTTTCCGTGACATTGCCGATTTCCAGCAGCGCATCGACAAACATGCGCAGCCCGGTTTGTGTGGGAATGCGCCCCGCACTGGTATGCGGCGCATAGAGCAGCCCCATATCCTCCAGATCCTTCAACACATTGCGGATCGTTGCGGAGCTGAGCAGCGTCGGCAATTGCGTCATAATGCTTTTAGAGCCCACGGGGTGGCCTTCGGCCAGATAGGCCTCCACCAGAGCGCGAAAAATCTGCCGCGAGCGTTCATTCAGTTCCGTGATCATCGGGGCAATATAGCATAGAGTCGATTAAATGTAGCACACTCCAATTAGCGGTTAACAAACGGATATCACCGTCCCTAGGCGACCGTCACGTGGAGTTCAACGCCTTCATGCTGGCGCAGTGAAGCCATAAGCTTGGAAATATTCCCAAGACTGGGATTTCCTTTTTCACTGAGCATGCGCATCAGGCTTTGAGGCTTTTTATGCGTAAGAGCGCCGAGCTGCTGAAATCCGAGTGTTGCATTCACATAGTCGCGCAGCAATATTTTCGCTACATCCACTTCATCATTGAGGATGCATTCAGCCGCTTCGGTGAGCAGACCAATACGAAATGCAGGATCGCTCTGCGCCCGCTGTTTGACGGTTTCCTTAAAATCGCGTGTTAAAGCCATGACTCTATCCCTTTCTTTTTCGGGTTTTGTAGGCTTTCCAAAGATCTTTAGCGGCGTCGATGTCGCGGCTTTGCCGTTTCTTCGTCCCACCGCCCAAAAGGATCACCAACTTGTCCCCATCCCTGGCGAAATAGATGCGGTATGCCGGGCCAAAATCCAGCCTATATTCGCTTACTCCCTGCCCTACGGGTTTTACATTGGAAAAATTGCCGTTTTCCATGCGGGCTATTGCTGTGCGAACCTTCAACGCGGCCTGAACATCGAGACTTGCGAACCACTTCGAATAGGGGTGCGATCCGTCCTCGCCTTCATATTCTACGACACCTATCATGCCTATATAATAACCTATATGTTATTAATTGTCAAATAATCCTATAGTTTGTACACTTCCGCTTCAGTCACATTGCGCACAGCTTCAGGAACATTGAGGCGCGCGCCATCATTATGGGTACGCCATGCCGGAATTCACATTGGTTATCGGGGATAAAAATTTTTCGTCCTGGTCGTTGCGGCCCTGGCTGGTACTGAAACAGGCGGGCGTTGCGTTTGACGAAGTGCAGGTGCTGCTGCGCCAGCCTGACAGCAAGCAAAATATCTTGCGGCATTCGCCCTCGGGTTTTATTCCGGTGCTGAAACATAACGGGCTGATCATCTGGGACAGTCTGGCGATTGCTGAATATCTGGCGGAACTGTTTCCGCAAAAACATCTGTGGCCCGCCGATATTGCCGCGCGCGCCCGGGCGCGTTCGATCAGTGCCGAGATGCATTCGGGCTTTCAGGCGCTGCGGACAAATATGTCCATGGACCTGCTGGGCAGCCATCCAGGACAGGGCCATGACCAGGAAGGCGTGGCCGGCAACATATCGCGGGTACAGGAAATCTGGCGCGACGCGCGCGCCCAATATGGCGCGGGCGGCCCGTTTCTATTTGGCGCCTTCAGCATCGCCGACGCCATGTATGCGCCGGTGGTCAGCCGTTTTCGCACCTATGGCGTCGCCTGTGATGCGGTGTGCAGCGCCTATCTGGAAGCGGTGTGGAATCTGCCTGCCATGCAGCACTGGCGCGCCGGGTGTGAACGGACCGGTTACGGTCTATAGGCCTATTGCGCCTGATATTGATCCAGCCCCTGCTGCATGCGGATCAGCGCGTCATTATAGCTGGTGGCGGCAAGCCTGTACTCTGACGACCTTGATGGCTTGTTCGTTTGCGCTGTCTGATCCAGCGGCAGCGCCAGATGGGCCAGCGGTTCCGTAGCGCCGAGCGTGCGCGACAGCGCGTCGAGCGTCGCTGCGTCAAGCGATATGGGGGCCGTCATTCCTTTGGGGTGTACCGTCACACTGCCACGCAGCGTTGTGGATTGTGACATCGCGGCCATCGCATTACTGGCGCCATCATCGGTATCGTTCTTTGCCACCATTACGGGGGCCTCGGGCGCATTGGGCGCCTTGTCCTTTTCCCCAAGCATGGCGGTCATCACATGATCGCCGACATCCTTGCCCGACAGTTTTTCGATCGCTGCATTCACCAGCGAGCTGGCCAGCCCGATCGCGCCAAAGAACAGAGTATCGCCAGCAACCCGGCTGACAGGAGCGATTTCATCCCCGGTAATGCGGCGGTAAATGCTGGACACAATCGGAATATGCTGAAGCGGGTTGATCATGTCGAGAAAGCCCGCGAACGAAAAACCGTTTTTCTTGTTCGCTGTCTCGGCGGACTTCGCGTCCTCTTCGCGTATTGTGCTGGGACCAGCGCTGAAGGTGCCGCCCTCATAAGGCGTCAGACGGCCGCGCAGCGGCATCGCATAATAGCCGCCGGAATAGGATGACGGACTGATCGGGGCCTGCGGCTCTATAGACATGTCGTTAACTAAGCAAGAGCCGGGCCAGAAAAATCTCCATATAAATCAATAGGTAATGTGTTTAGACAATCTTAAAATCAGGGTAGGGCGGCAAGTTTTACCGGCCCGGCGTCCGGATTTGCTATCCCCGATCACGTCTTAAATACACATATAATGCGCCGCTGCCGCCGTGTTTTGGTTGGGCGGGGGAGAACGCCACGACATAATGCGCGAGTTCCGGGGCTGATAGCCAGGAGGGGACCAGATCGAACAGCACGCCTTTGCGTTCAGAGATGACATATCGTCCGTCCACGGAGTGATCATCATCGGGTTGATTTTTCAGTGACCGTCCCTTGCCGGTAATCACCAGCACACAGCGTTTGCCATAGCCGTGATTGCGGCGGATAAAATCCGCCAGAGTCTTCTGGGCTTCATCCTGGCGGTGGCCGTGCAGATCAAGGCGGGCTTCGATTTCCAGTTTGCCCCGGATCAGACGTTCCGCGTTTTTTCCGTCCATGGCGCTGGTGGCCGCACGGTTTTTTGCGCGGATTGGGGGAGCGGGGCGATCCTCAATCGGGGGATGGGTAATGGGCCGGATTAAAACCGGCTTCTTGCGCGGCTGAGTGAGTATTTCCGGAATGCCCGGTCGTTTGCGCAGGGGTTTGGCGGCCGCCACGACTTTTGCGAACAGCTCGATCTCATCCTCTTTCAACGGACGGGGTTTGCGGGGCGGTTTAGGCATCGCCATCCACCACAATCACATGCAGGCGCTTTGGCCCATGCGCGCCCATATACATGGTTTGCGCAATATCGGCGGTGCGCGACGGGCCGGTGATCAGATTGACCGTGCGCGGCATTTGACCGTTCGAGACAAGACGCAGCCGCGCCCAGCCATCTTCGAGCGCCCCCACAATATCCCCCGCACGCAGCACAATTATATGCGTGGGTGGCAGAAAATTCAGCCCGCTGGCGGCATTCGGCCCCGATGTCAGCATCAGCGTTGCGGTCTCCGCAATGCCACACAGCGCAACTGAAACCCCAACGCCATCGGCTTCGCTGACAGCGCCCGTACACGGGGTATAATGCGCAATCCTGTCCCACGGCATCGCGGCCAGCCAACCATCACCGCTAAGGCGCACCGGGCCGGACAAATTTCCCGCCAAAAGATATTCGCCTATCGCCAGCGGCACATCCTGCGCTGTCGCCACCGTGGCGATTGTCGCCTGGGTTTTTACCGCAAATTTCTGAAACTGCGCGCGCAATGCCTCACCCTGTAATTGCCCGCGCGCGGGGATAAGATTGCGCGCCCGCGCAGCAAGATGCGCATCGGCCTTGTGTTCATCCGACACAATGCCGCGCGCCAGGAATGAGGCGCGAATTCTGTCCAGTATGGCAATGCGTTGCTGGCTCATGCGCCGGGCTTTCTTTGGCGCGCCCATTGCGCCATAAAACTTGCGCCCTGGGGTGCCGGAAAATCGCGTGTTCTGGTCCAGCCGCCCGCCAGTGGCAGCCAGTGAAACCGCCCGCGCCCGCGCGCCAGCAAATGCAGCGCTCGCAAGCCGACACCACTGAGTGCGTGATAGAGTTGCGGCCGTTGCGCCAGCCATGACCACAGCGCCAGCCAGATGCGTTCACGCGCGGGCGTAATGCGCGCGGCATGCGCATCGCTGCGAAGTTCGCGCATCAGCCTGGGTAATGGAATGCGCATCGGGCACACCGCCTCGCACTTGCCGCAAAAGCTGGACGCGAATGGCAACGCCTGGGATTTTTTCAGTTCGGTTAAATTCGGCGTCAGCACCGATCCCATCGGCCCCATATAGGTGGCGCCATAAGCATGCCCGCCCGCCGCCATATAGACCGGGCAATTATTCATGCACGCACCGCAACGGATACAGCGCAGAATGTCACGCTGATTGCCGCCCAGTATTTCACTGCGGCCATTATCCAGCAGCACGACATGAAACTGTTCCGGGCCATCCGCATCGCCGCGCCGTTTTGGCCCGGTTGAAAATGTGGTGTATACGGACATTTCCTGCCCGGTGGCGGATCGCGCCAGAACCCGCAGCAATGTGGCCGCGTCTTCCAGCGTCGGCACGATCTTTTCGATACTGGCAATGACAATATGCATGCGCGGAAATATCTGCGTCATGTCGCCATTGCCTTCATTGGTGACAATCACGGTGCTGCCGGTTTCGGCAATCAGGAAATTTGCGCCGGTAATGCCCACATCAGCGGTCAAATATTTCTGGCGCAATATCGCTCGCGCTTCGCCCACCAGCGCTTCGCCATCGGTTTGCCGGTCGGCAAATCCCAGTGTTGCATGGTGCGCGTGAAATAAATCCGACACCTGATCCTTGGTCTTGTGCAAAGCGGGGCCGATAATGTGACTGGGGGGTTCATCCGCCAACTGAATAATATATTCCCCCAGATCGGTCTCCACCGGGCGGATATTGTTGGCTTCCAGAAACGGGTTCAGGCCGATTTCTTCAGCCACCATGCTTTTGCCCTTGGTCACCATTTTGGCATTGACCGAACGGCACAGTTTCAGAATGGTCTGGCGCGCCTCATCCGCATCCTCGCACCAATGCACCATGCCGCCGCTGGCAAACACCTGCGCCTCAAATCGTTGCAGATACACGTCCAGATGATCCAGCACATGGTCCTTGATGGCGGCAGCGTGATCACACAGCGCCTCAAATTCCGGCAGATCGCTGATGGCCTTGCGGCGCTTGACGCCAAAACCCGCTTGCGCCGCGCCCAGCGCGCGCTGCAAATCCACATCCAGTAAAGCTTCGGCGGCATTGGCGTTAAAGGCGGCGGGAAAGCGCTGCATTTATTTTTCTCCCGCTGCGATGGCAGGCGTCGCGGTGTCGCCAGCCAATATTTCGGCAACATGGCGAAACTGCAATGGCAGGCCGCGCCGCGCCGCACGCCCGGCCAGATGCATCAGGCAGCCCAGATCGCCGCCGGTGACAATGGCCGCACCCGTTGCCGATAATTTATCGAGTTTTTTGTCGGCGATGGCCGTTGAGACAGCGCTATATTTTACGCAGAACGTGCCGCCAAAACCGCAACAGGTTTCACCATCGCCATTTTCCATGACTGGTGATTGCAGCAGCGCGCGTGGCTGCGCCGCAATGCCCAATTCCCGAAAACCCGAACAGGCGTCGTGATAGGTGATTTTTTCATCTATCGTTGCAGTGGGTTTGTACTGCATCACCGCATGCAGAAACTGCGTCAGCTCATATGTTTTGGCGGCAAGCTGGCGGGCCTGCGCCGCCAGTGCTGCATCGCCCGCCAGCAATTCAGGATAATGGCGTTTGATCATGCCGGTGCAGGAACCACTGGGGATTACCACATAGTCATATTCCATCAGGCTACGGATGGTTTGCGCGGCAAGCGCGATGGCGCCCGCTTTGTCACCCGAATTATAAGCCGGCTGGCCACAACAGGTTTGCGCCTGTGGAACATTCACCGTGCAGCCCGCATCTTCCAGCAACCGCACCGCTGCAAACGCCGCTGACGGGCGGAACAAATCCACCAGACAGGTTACGAACAGCGCAACTTTTGGTGCGAATGGCGGCATTTTATTTTTTCTCTCTCACGGCGTTTTGCGCAACGCTGCGTGGCAGTAGGATATACATACGCCCTTGGCTGTTCATACGCCCGGCATTTTGCGCCGCCTGTTCGCCAAAACCCCAGAACACATCGCCGCGCACCGGGCCGCGAATGGCGCCCCCTGTATCCTGGGCCACCATCAGGCGCTGGAACACATCGCCGTCGGGCGTCACACTATCCAGCCAGACCGGCATGCCAAGCGCATGAAAATCCGGATCGACCGCCAGACTGCGCCCCGGCGTCAACGGTACATTCTGCGCACCGGGCGGGCCCAATTCGGGATCGCCACCATCGAGCACACGAAAAAACACATAGGACGGATTGGCCGCCAGCACCGCATCGCGCTCAGCCGGGTGCGCGTCAAGCCAGGCGCGGATGGACTGCATCGATACTTCCTCGCGCCGGATCGCACCCGACTGCACCAGATTTTTGCCGATCGCCACATAAGGGTGTCCGTTCTGCCCGGCATAGCCCAGCCGGATCACCTGGCCATCATCCAGCCGCACCCGACCCGAACCCTGAATATGCAGAAAAAACGCATCGACAGGATCATCGACATAAAGCAGTTCGAGCTTTTCGCTGGCCAGCGCCCCGGCGACAATTTCAGCGCGCGCCTGCAGCGGTTGCAGCGTCGCGCCCTTGACGCGCCCGGCAATGCGCTGGCCGCGCCATTGCGGATTAAACTCGCCCAGATTGACGCTGACCAGATCCTTGGGCGCGCGCAGCAGCGCCACCTGATAGGGCCCCTGTCGTTGCAGGCTGCCGCGCAATTCCGGTTCATAATAGCCGGTAAATTTACCCTGATCGCTGTGGCCATTGCGCACCGCCATCGGCGTGAAAGCCCGTTCGAGGGCCGCGCGCAGCGGTGCGCCTGACAGACTTTCCGGCCAACTGGCCGCCTGCTTACAGACTTCAGCCCAATCCGCAGCCCTGCCGAAACGGCCGTTTGGCCCCACCGGTTTGTCGGGTTTTTGCGTGAGGAACAGGCGGCACGAACGGTTCAGCGTCCCCACAAAACCCTGTAGGGTATCATCTTGCCAGCCGGGTAAATCCATGTAGCGGGCCGGGGATAGCACCAGATCATCGGGTTCTGGCGCGCTCAGGCTGACAAACAGCCGACGCAGGTCTGGCCCCGCCAACACCCCTACCAGCACGCCGGCCAGCAGCGCGCCGGTCAGCGCCAGCGCCAGGCTAATCCTGCGGGGCAGCGCCGGGGGCATCCGTTGCAGTGTCAGCCGATGTTTCGATCAGGATCCAGTTGGGATCTTTCGAGGAAGTATCGCGGGCAAATGTCCAAAGCTCTGATACCTGCTGTGGCAATGTGGGATGACCCTGTACCAGATCACCGGCCGCATTATTCACGCTGGAGATCAGATCAGCATCAAATTTGACGGTTACCTCGGCCATTTTGCCGCGCAGGCTGGCATGGGTAATGCGCGCGTCATTAATCGCGGCCAGACGGGTTTCCATGGTCTGTCCGGCGGCCAGACGCGCGGTAATGGCGGCGTCAAAATTGGCGAACACCTCTTCGCCCACCATGCCACGCAACAAATCCCGGTCGCCCTGGGCAAACCCGATAATGATCATTTCATAGGCCTGGCGCGCCCCGTCGGCAAAATCATCGGCGTCAAAGTTAGCATCGGCCAGGGCAATTTCCGTCAGCGACTGGCGCAGGCGGATTTCTGTCGCCGAAAGTCTCACCTCACCGCCACCAGGACCTGCGCGACGCGGCAATGTGATGACCGTACCTTCTTTTTGTCCCGGAAGCGGCCCTTTAAGCCCGGGACGCAGGTCTTCGGGGGGCTTTTCGTGGCCGGTACGCGTACCCAGCACGTTGCGCAACCGCAACAGGATGAACACCGCGATCATGCCCAGAAATATCAGATCGAAAAATTGAAAACCCTGACCCATTATCCAACTCTCTATATGGCCCCGGATGGCCAATGAACACTCATCCTAACCCATCTGTGACTGCTTCGCCACAGACTCTTGGCGCGGCAGCCTATCCATGTTAGCCAGTCATAGGAATTTACATAAAAGAAAGCCACCAACATGACCGACACGAACGCCCAGGGTGTCAATCCTGAACCCGGCACGGATGCGGAGCCCCGCCTTTCGATTGCCGCCCAATATGTAAAAGACCAGTCTTTTGAAAATCCCGGCGCACCGGGAAGCCTGGCGCGGGGCGCAAAACCGCCCAGCATCAGTGTCAACATTGATGTACAGGTGCGCCGTGGCGCTGAACCCAATTATGAGGTGGAACTGAAGATTTCGGTCCACGCCAAACAGGAAGAAAGCACGGTTTTTCTGGTTGAACTACTATATGGCGGCGTTTTCCAGCTTTTCAATATTCCGGCGGAAACCCTGCAACCCGTGTTGTTGATTGAATGTCCCCGGCTATTATTCCCGTTTGCGCGGCGCATTATTGCCGATATGACGCGTGATGGCGGTTATGCGCCGCTGATGCTGGACAATATCGATTTTTCGCTGTTGTACCGCCAGCGCATGGCGCAGTTACAGACCGAAGCCGAAGCCTCCAAACAGCAATAATCAACCTTTCCAGATCGGATCACCGCCCAAAGTCGCAACAAAAGCGTCATGGGCGGTGCGTTCCGCCTCTGTCAGCAGCGGGACCAGGGGGCTGGGCCGGGCTGGCCTTCCTGTCTGAGGCGCCAGCCCAAATGTCTGCCCGGCAAGCTGAACAAGCCCGGCGGGACCATCCAGCGCCAGACCGCTTTGCGCGCCACCAATCAGTTCCAGATATACGCTCGCCAGCAATTCCGAATCCTTCAGCGCGCCATGCTGTTCGCGGCCCGAAATATCAATGCCAAAACGACGGCACAGCCCATCCAGGCTGTTCTGACCACCGGGAAATTTACGCCGTGCAATCAATAGCGTGTCAATGGCCCGCCCCGGTGGCAACTTGCCAAACCCGATCCGGTCAAATTCGCTGTTCAGAAAGCCCAGATCAAAAGCGGCATTATGTATAACCAGTTGGGTGTCCGCGATAAATTCGCTGAACGCCACTGCAATATCGCCAAATAGTGGTTTGTCGCTTAGAAATTCCGCGCTGATGCCATGCACATTGAAAGCTTCGGCGGCAATATCACGCTTGGGATTGAGATAGGTGTGATACGTCACGCCCGTCGGCACATGGTTGAACAACTCGATGCAGCCGATTTCAATAATGCGGTCGCTGCGCGGATCAAGGCCGGTGGTTTCCGTATCCAGAACGATTTCGCGCAATCTCTATCCTTTTTGCGTTTGGTGTTTGCGCTTGTCCCATGCGCGCGCCGGGGTTTTTTTCAGTAACGGGATCAGCGCCTCGACCTGCGCCATTGCAGGTTCCAGACCCTGACTTGAATCAATAATATAATCCGCCTTCTGACGTTTTTCAGCATCCGGCACCTGCTTGGCCAGAATCGCCTGGAATTTTTCCTCGATCATGCCGGGGCGCGCCAACACCCGTTCACGCTGCAATTCATAGGGCGCACTGACCAGCACCACGCAATCCACGCGGCTTTCGCCCCCGGTTTCATATAATAGCGGCACATCAATCACAACGATCCCGGCATTTTCTGCGGCCGCCTGTTGCAGAAATTTCTGCTGCTCCAGCCCGACCAGCGGATGCACGATGCTTTCCAGTTTTTTCAGCGCTGCGGAATCGTTCAGCACCTGTTTGGCCAACGCTTCGCGGTCCACGCCGTTTACACCCGTCACGCCGGGAAACGCCGCCTCTATCGGGGCCACCGCTGATCCGCCCGGCGCATAGATGGCATGCACGGCGGCGTCCGCGTCATAAACTGCAATGCCCAGCGTGCGAAACATTTTCGCGGTTTCCGATTTGCCCATGCCAATGGATCCGGTCAACCCGACAATCACCATGATTTATTTTCCTTTCACGCCTTCAATATCTGCCAGTAAAAGATTGCGTAATGCGTCGTCCACCTCGGGCATGATACCAAACCATGCGGCAAAACCGGGGCGCGCCTGATGTAATAGCATGCCAAGACCGTCGATGGTGGGATTTCCACGCGCCGCAGCGGCCACCAATAGTGGCGTGCGTAACGGCGTATAAACCAGATCGGTTACATAGGCCGTTGCCGACAATCTTTGCAGCGATATTTCCAGTGGCGGCTGGCCCGTCATCCCAAGGCTGGAGCAGTTCACCAGCAAATGACAGTCGCCCAGCGCATGATCCAGCGCGTTCCAGTCGGCACTGATAACGGGGCCGCCAAGATCTGCCACGATCTGATCTGCGCGCGCACGGGTGCGATTGAACAGCCGGATTTCTTTCACACCCGCATCACACAGCGCGGCCACAACTGCGCGCGCAGCGCCGCCAGCGCCGATAATAACAGCGGGGCCAGCCTGTGGCTTCCAGCCCGGCGCAAACTGGCGCAGATTTTCCATAAACCCAAAACCATCAGTATTTGAGCCATAAAAACGGCCATCTTTAATGACAATGGTATTTACGGCAACCAGCCTTTTTGCATTAGCATCCAGTTCGTCACAACAGGCCATTGCGCTTTGTTTGTGCGGAATGGTGACATTCGCGCCCACAAAACCCTGCGCTGCAAGTGCGCGAAATTTCGCCGCAAAGTTTTCCGGCTCAATGGGGATGCGCTCATATGTTCCAGCAATGGCATGTTTTCGCAACCAATAACCATGCAGCACGGGAGAGCGCGAATGGCTGACCGGCCAACCAATGACGCCTGCGCGCAATAGATTTTTAGCCATCACGTTTTTGCCCTGATTAATTCCCGGTCGGATAGAAGGTTCATGATTGCAGCAGCGGTTTCCTCGATAGAGCGTCTGGTCACATCTATGACGGGCCAGTTATTCTGCGCATATAATCGGCGCGCATAGCGGACCTCCTCAATCACCAGATCCATGTCCGTATATGTCGTTTCATCATTTTCATTCAGCGACAAAAGCCGGTTGCGTCGAACCTGGATCAGGCGGTCAGGGTTCGTTGTCAGACCCACAATTAACGGTTTGGTTAGTGTCACCAGTGATGCAGGTAATCCTATGTTCGGGACTACCGGAATATTTGCGGCTTTAAGACCCCGATTGGCCAGATAAATACAGGTTGGGGTTTTGGATGTGCGGCTGACACCAAGCAGAATGATATCAGCGGCATGAAGATCATGCGTCGACTGACCATCATCATGCGACATGGTATATTGCAGTGCTTCGATACGCTGAAAATATTCGGGTGTAAGGCTGTGTTGACCCCCGGGTCGATGCGAAATTTTCGAGCCTAAATAAGTGCCGATAATCTGAACCACCGGATCAAGTACTGAAAGACACGGTAATTGCAGATCAGCACATCTTTGTTCGAGCATGTCGCGCAAATCGTAATTCACCAGTGTATAAATCACAATGCCCGGCATGTCTTCTATCTGACTGAGAACCCGATCAAGGTGACGTGTTGTACGTACCAGTGCATAGGTATGCTCAATTGCGATGCCCTTATCAAACTGGGCGATTGCAGCTTTGGCGACAGAGTTCAATGTTTCGCCTGTTGCATCCGAAACCAGATGCAGATGAAAATACGTTGCCAGTTTTTCCGGCTGAGAGGGATGAGATGTTTGCTGTGGCATTAAGGAAGCGACTTTTGTGAATCAGGTGAATAAAACCGGTTTTGCGGACACATTATAAAATCATCCCGATTAGTTCGTTGTTTGTGACTGGGATAGCCTGTCGTGGATAAATAAATGCCTGGCATGTGAATAGCGGGTGAAACAGCAGTTTCTGAGGCTGACACTGTTTAATTATGCATTATATAAGCGCATAAATACGGTACAATGTTTTATCCCCGATTTTCAGCGCATCTACTACTACTTCAACCTTTTTATAAAAAATATATAGAAGGGAAGAAACTGTGGAAAACTCAGGCAGCATAGATAAAGCCAGGAAAAATCTTAGCAAATGAACAAAAAATTATTATTAGCGGCTTTGGCAGGGGAAGTTTTACCGCGCCCGCCAATCTGGTTGATGCGACAGGCTGGGCGATATTTACCGGAATATCGGGCGGTTCGGGCGGCGGGCGGCAGTTTTCTGGATTTATGTTATTCGCCGGAGCTGGCAGCAGAGGTGACCTTGCAGCCGATCCGGCGGTTTGGTTTTGACGCCTCGATTTTATTTTCAGATATTTTGGTGATACCGGACGCTTTACGGCAAAATGTACGATTTGAGGAAAAATTGGGTCCGGTGCTTTCGCCATGTATTGAGAAACGAGCCGATTTACAGATATTGCAAGTTGAAGGGGCGGCGCAACGGCTGACGCCGGTATATGAAACTGTACGTTTATTACGCGAAAAACTGCCGAGTGAGGTGACACTGATTGGTTTTGCAGGGGCGCCCTGGACGGTCGCCACCTATATGGTCGCGGGTGCGGGGAGCAAAGATCAGGCGGCGGCCCGTATCTGGGCCTATCGGGATCCGGAAGGTTTTGCTGAATTAATAGATATTCTGGTGGATGTAACGTCGGATTATCTGATCAATCAGGTCAAGGCAGGCGCTGAAGTTCTACAGATTTTTGATACCTGGGCGGGATCGCTTCCGGAAGCTGAATTCCGGCGTTGGTGCATTCAACCAACAAAAGAAATTATAAAGCGTGTAAAGGCCGAATTTCCAAATATTCCGGTAATAGGATTTCCAAAAGGCGCTGGTTCACTTTACCGCGATTATGCAAAGCAGACAGGCGTAACCGGGATTAGCATGGATACGGCCTATGCGCTTGAATTTGCGCGTGAGGAATTACAAACCGATTTTGTTGTTCAAGGAAATCTTGATCCATTATTGCTGGTTACAGGTGGCAAGGCGATGTTGAAAGAGGCTGAGCGGATTTTGTCGATAATGGGAAATAAAAATTTCATCTTCAATCTTGGACATGGCATTGTCCCGCAAACGCCTCCGGAAAATGTTGCGGAACTGGTAACATTTGTGAAGCAATGGCACAGTTAAATATGCAAAAAGTCGCTGTCATCCTGTTTAATTTGGGTGGTCCTGACCAACCGGCAGCGGTAAAGCCGTTTTTGATAAATCTGTTTTCTGATCCGAATATCATTACGGCGCCCGCGCCGATTCGCTGGCTACTGGCACGATTGATCGCATGGCGGCGTACAACAAAGGCGCAAGAAATTTATGCGAAAATTGGTGGTGGATCACCGATTGTGGTGGAGACTGAAAAACAGTCTGTAGCGCTGGAAAGACAGTTGAACAATCTGGGATTTTCTAATTTACGCTGTTTTAGCGTGATGCGATACTGGCATCCCAGGGCAAAAGATGTTGTTGAACAGATTAAACAATTTGGTCCTGACGATGTCATTCTACTGCCGCTTTATCCGCAATTTTCAACTACTACCACGCGATCTTCGTTTCAGGAGTGGCAGGCAGTGGCGCAGCTGGCTGGTCTAAATGCGAGATCCCGGAAAGTTTGCTGTTATCCGGATCAACCGGATTTTATTACTTCGCATGCCGCGCTAATACAGACACAGGCTGCGCAGTATTTTGGGCCATCGGCGACGGCAAAGGCCCGATTGTTATTTTCTGCTCACGGCCTGCCACAAAAAATTGTCGATGCTGGTGATCCTTATCCCAGCCATATCGAACGCACTGCAGTCGCTATTGCAGCGAAACTGAGGCTGCGGCGTGAGGATTGGGAAATCTGTTATCAAAGCCGCGTCGGTCCGTTAAAATGGCTTGGTCCATCGACCGAGGAGCGACTGGAGGCAGCAGGTAAGGCCAGGGCGCCCGTCGTTCTGGTACCCATCGCCTTTGTGTCAGAACATTCTGAAACCCTGGTCGAGCTGGATATGGAATATAAGCACCTGGCCGAGGCCGCAGGCGTGCCGGAGTATGTACGCATTGCAGCATTGGGCACACAGGCGGATTTCATTCAGTGCCTGACGAATTTGGTGCAGGCGGCGTTGAAAGAGACCGCTTTTTGTTCCTGTGGAATCGCTAAATGTCTGGTAAACGATTGAAATGTCTGATTTTTTGAGTGAATATTATCTCTGGATAAAAAGCCTGCATCTGATTGCCGTGATCGCCTGGATGGCCGGCATGATGTACCTGCCCCGGCTTTATGTCTACCATACCGACGCGCCAGTGGGTTCAGTACAATCCGAAAAATTCAAGCTGATGGAAGGCCGCCTGTTGCGCGGCATCATTAATCCGGCGATGATTCTGGTGTTTGTGCTGGGTGGCATGTTGTTGCTGACGCCGGGTCTGATCGATTGGCAGTCCTGGTGGATCTGGTTGAAATTGGCGCTGGTACTGGCGCTGGGGGGGGTGCATGGGCTGTTCAGCCGCTGGCGACGCGAATTTGCGGACGATATTCGCACCCGGCCGGGGCTGTATTACCGCATCGCCAATGAAATCCCCTTTGTGTTGATGATGGCTATTGTGATTCTGGTGATTGTGCGGCCGTTTGGAAAATTTTAACCATTTGACATTCCTATGTTGCGTCTGGTTCTAAAAAAAGCTATATCCTTGCCATAGCAGAATCACGGCCTGCCACATTTATGCGCCAATCCGGTCTGGAAACGGCGACATCCCCCGCACCCTTAATCTTTGTGTTTCGCGTCTTTGTGTCTCGCGAAGCTCTCGCAAAATCCTTATTCAAGCGGAAAAACCCCATGGATCTTATGGAAGTCAAAGAAATCAAGCTCGCGGATTTGAAATCCAAATCGCCAACTGAGTTGCTTGCCTATGCCGAAGAGCTGGAGGTTGAAAATGCCAGCACGCTGCGCAAACAGGATATGCTGTTTGCCATTCTGAAACAGTTGGCGGATCGTGAGATCGAAATCACAGGCGTCGGCGTGCTGGAAGTGTTGCAGGACGGTTTTGGTTTTCTGCGCTCGCCTGAGGCCAATTACCTGCCCGGTCCGGATGATATTTATGTCAGCCCCAACCAGTTGCGGCGGTTTTCGCTGCGCACCGGCGACACCGTTGAGGGACGCATTCGCAGCCCCAAGGATGGCGAGCGTTATTTTGCGCTGCTAAAAGTCAACACCATCAATTTTGAAGATCCTGAGCGCACCCGCCAGAAAGTGCATTTTGATAATCTGACGCCGCTTTATCCTGATGAACGCCTGATCATGGAAATGGGCCCGGGCAGCAAGGATCTGACGACGCGGGTGATTGATCTTGCCGCCCCGCTGGGCAAGGGCCAGCGCGCGCTGATCACTGCGCCGCCGCGTACCGGCAAAACCATGATCCTGCAAAATATTGCGCATGCGATCGCTGCCAATCATCCAGAATGTTATCTGATTGTGCTGCTGATTGATGAACGTCCCGAAGAAGTGACCGACATGCAACGATCGGTCAAAGGTGAAGTGGTCAGTTCCACTTTTGATGAACCCGCGACCCGCCACGTGGCGGTTACCGAAATGGTGCTGGAAAAAGCCAAGCGCCTGGTCGAGCATGGCCGCGATGTGGTGATCCTGCTGGATTCGATTACCCGGCTGGGGCGCGCCTATAACGCCGTGGTGCCTTCATCCGGCAAGGTGCTGACGGGTGGTGTGGACGCCAATGCGCTGCAACGTCCCAAGCGGTTTTTTGGCGCGGCGCGCAATATCGAGGAAGGCGGATCGCTGACCATTATTGCAACGGCGCTGATTGATACCGGCTCGCGCATGGACGAAGTGATTTTCGAAGAATTCAAAGGCACCGGTAACAGCGAAATCATTCTGGATCGCAAAGTGTCGGACAAGCGCATTTTCCCGGCGATCGACATCACCCGTTCCGGCACCCGCAAGGAAGAATTGCTGGCGTCGCAGGCGGATCTGGCGAAGATGTTTGTGCTGCGCCGGATACTCAGCCCGATGGGTACCGTGGACGCGATGGAGTTTCTGCTCGACAAATTGCGCGCCACCAAGAGCAATGCGGAATTCTTCTCATCGATGAACACATAAGCTTCGGCGTTATTGAAACGCCGAATCTGCCTTTGCGCGGCCCAGCACATTCTTGCGCCGGTCGATCGCATATTCCTTGTGAAACCGGCTGAGATGCACAAAGCGGTCCAGCAGTTCGTAACACATGTTCACCTGGGCATCCTTGGGTTCCCAATACGCATTGGCCTGTCCGCATATCCGAAAGCGCACCATTATGGGGCGCGGCAGATAATAATCCCTGTTCAGCGCGTCGATCAGGTGCACGATGATAGAGGCGTTTTCAAGCCATAGTTTATACTGCTTGTGCGAGGGCGAAAGAGCTTTCTCAAATTTAAGCTGGATTTCAAAATCCGGCGGCGTTTTGCCTGTATCACTTACCGTTGTTTTGGCGCTGTTCTTGAGTGTGGTTTTGACGAATTCAAGGCCGCGCTCAGCTTTGGCGAAATCATCTTCGCAAAACTCTGCCCGCTCCGTCGGCAATTCATTCTGTATGCGGAAATCTTCCAGATGTTTGGGATCGCGCCCATAGGTCAGGCATACCATGTCATAGTAACGCTGAATTTCCAGCGCATGGGGATCAGCATAAGGCAGTGTGGCCTTGTCTTCTTCGGCAATGGTCCACTCAATCCGCCAGCTGTCAATAATAGCCTGCATGCGGGCAATTCCCCCCAGGGTCAGCGGACCCGTTACCGGCGGCCATTCATTGATGCTGGGCGGTTTGTTTTTTGCCGGGAAAACCGGAAAACCGGTTTGCGTACTCATCAGGGTTATCGCAGTCAGATAGTCGGCCTGGTCTTCCTCGCGAGCCAGTACGGGAATACCTGCTTCATCCATCAGGACATGGATCAGTTCATGCAAAAGGGTAAATTCGACATTCGCAATAACGAATGGTGCGATGCTTTCGCTTGGCAGGCTGGGGTCGCTCTGGTCCTGTGCAGAAACAGGCGACACCCAGAACAGCGGGCACGCGATCACCAGTCCACGCAGTAGTTTGAATAAATGTTTCAGCAATTTCTCAGGCCAGATGGGTTTTGAAAAAACTGACTGTCCGTGACAGGGCAGATTTAGCAGCAGCTTCGTCATAATGTTCTCCCCCCATGCGCGCAAAAGCGTGGTCCTGATCGGGATAATCATACAGTGTGCACAGTTTGTTACCATCAAGGCCAGCATGCATGGCGGCCTGTGCGGGCGGCGGCACAAAGCCATCCTTGCCGGCAATGTGCAGCATCAGGGGTTTTTTGATGTTATGCGTCTCATCCAGAAAATCGGGGATGCTGACGCCATAGTACCCAACGGCGGCATCTGCGTCGGTGCGCGCGGCGCTAAGATAGGCCAGCAATCCACCCAGACAAAACCCCACTGTTCCGGCCTTGCCGTTACAGCCCTTGATTTTGCGCAAGCTCGCGATGGTGGCGGCCACATCTTCAATGCCGCTATCGCGGTTGAATTTACCAAACAGCGAAAACGCCTTGTCCCATTCGGCCTTGGATTTATCGGTGATGTTGATGCCCGGCTCGATCCGCCAGAACAGATCAGGGCACAGCGCCACAAACCCCTGTTCGGCAAACATATCGGTGATGTCGCGCATCACCTGATTGACGCCGAATATTTCCTGCATCACCACCACACCGGGGCCGGAACCCGATTTCGGCATGGAAAGATAGCCCATCATGGAACCATCCTTACACGGAATAGTTATTTCTGTTCCAGCCATTTTCTGTCTCCCTGAGTTTAACGCAGCTATGTTTTCCTCGGATCAATCGCGTCGGCCAGCATGCCGGGATCGGTCAGGGGCATCGAACAGCTTGGTCCCTTGCATATATAGGCGGTGGCGCGATTGTCACGTTGGGTTTTATTGCGCGCGGGATGGTTTTTTGGCAATTCTGTACCGGGGGCAATCACCATCACGCTGCGGTCCGGCACGGCCTGGGAATATACGGCCTGCAAAAGTTTTTGGGTGTGTTTATCGGCGCGGTCGCCGAGAATGACGATCTGGATGCCGCGCTCCAGAAATTCAAAACTGTTCAACATGCTGCCCAGCGCGAGAAAATTTTTCCGTGTCTCGCCGCCAAAGGCGTCGATAACTGCGGTGGAGCGGTTGCGATAGATCATATCACCGGTGAGATAGCCGAGCCGTGCCAGTACATTGGCCATCACGCCATTGCCGCTGGGGGTGGCGTTATCCGCGGCCTGACGTGTACGGACGATTAAATCCTTTGCGTCTTTTGGCGTATAGAAATAGCCGCCATTTTCGCTGTCCCAGAAACGATCATTGACCACATCGGTCCAGCGTTTTGCCCAATCGAGATAGTCAGGGATTCCGGTCAGTTCGTACAGCGCCAGGGCCGCACGGCTCATTTGCGCGTAATCATCCAGAATTTCGGCGCCAGAGGTTTTTCCCGCGCACCAGGAATGGCTGATGCGGCCATCTGCGCTGACCATATTTTCTGTGATGAATTCAAAGGTGCGCGCGGCCGCCTCGAACCAGCTTGGCCGGTCAAATACCGCAGCGGCATTGGCCAGTGCAGCAATCATCATGCCGTTCCAGTCGGCCAGCACCTTGTCATCGCGTGCGGGCGGAATACGCGCATCGCGCACCCGCAATAATTTATCGCGCAACAGCGCAAGACGGCGCTCGTCCGCGTCTGACGCCAGTCCAAAATCTTTCAGCCGGTTGAGAATATTGTTCTCTTCCCAGTTTCCCACCGGTGTAACGTCATAATGCTGCTTGAAAAATTTGGCGTCCATGCCAAGCAATTTATCAATTTCGGCTTCGTCCCAGACATAAAACTTGCCTTCGACGCCTTCGCTATCGGCATCCAGTGACGCTGCAAATCCGCCCTCTGGCAGCACCATTTCACGCAGTACCCAGGCAACAGTTTCAAACAGCCGCCAGGCATATAGCGTTGAATGGGTTCCCGGCCAGACCAGTGTGAGCAGGTCAATAAACTGCGCATTGTCGTACAGCATTTTTTCAAAATGCGGGACCAGCCATTTTTCGTCGGTGGCATAGCGCGAGATGCCGCCGCCCAGATGATCGAATATGCCGCCCTGACAGATATTTTCCAATGTGGCGTGCAGCAGTTTCAGTTGCCCGTCATCATGGGTGCGCAGATAACCGCGCCACAACATTTCAAAAAGCGATGACTGCGGAAATTTCGGTGCGCCTTTCAGGCCGCCATGCACCGGATCGATCTGACGCGCAAGGCCCCTGACCGCCTGATCCAGGATATCAAAACTCAGCATACCTTCGGTGGTCGTTTGACTCATTTCTTTTAACGCCTGTTTCAGCGCATCCCTGTTGTTGGCAATTTTTCCTGGCTCGGACATATAGACCTGATGCACTTCACGCAAGATATCGCGAAACGAGGGCCGGCCATGCGCTGCGCGTGGCGGAAAATAGGTGCCACCCCAGAACGGCTCCCCATCGGACGTCAAAAACATGGTCAGCGGCCAACCGCCGGGCTGCCCCAGCAAGGCAAGTGAATGCATATAGATGGCATCCACATCCGGGCGTTCTTCGCGATCCACCTTGATATTGACGAACAGCTCGTTCATCAGCTCGGCCACTTCGGGGTCTTCGAAACTTTCATGGGCCATGACATGGCACCAATGACACGCCGCATATCCCACAGACAGCAACACCGGCTTGCCATATTTACGGGCGGCCTGAAACGCTTCATCCCCCCAGGCGTACCAGTGAACGGGATTATCCTTGTGTTGCAGCAAATACGGACTTGTTTCCAGGTCCAGTCTGTTTCGCGACATGGCGCGGCCCTTTGAATTCCAGTATAAGATATGGCTGCAACATAACGGCGCAGGCCGTTTCCAGCAAGCGAGGAAGCCAATGAAAATCACCTTTAATATTGATTGTACGCCGCAGGAGGCCCGCAGCTTTTTCGGCCTGCCCGATGTGGCTCCGATGCAGGAGCGGATGTTGCAGGAAATGGAGAGCCAGATGCGCAAAAATATGGGGGGTATGGATATGGAAAGCCTGTTCAAGGGATTTCTGACGGGCGCAGGCAGTGGCATGGAGCGCTGGCAGGAAATGTTTCGAAACGTCATTAAACCGGGCGGAAATGACGCCTGATATAAAATTATGACCGCGCATGAAGATACGATTTTTGCCATGGCAACAGCACCGGGGCGCGCCGGAGTAGCGGTATTGCGTCTGTCTGGGCCGCAGGCGGGGTCGATTGCCGAAAAGCTGTCCGGGCCTCTTCCTAAGCCGCGTGTTGCATCTTTACGCAATTTACACGATATTTTAGGTAGCTCTATAGATCAGGGATTGTTATTATGGTTTCCTGCACCTAACAGTTTTACCGGTGAGCCTGTGGCTGAGTTTCATCTGCATGGCGGGCGGGCCGTAATTGAGCGCATGTTGCAGGTTCTGGCCCGCATACCGGGCGCACGCGCCGCTATGGCGGGCGAATTTACCCGCCGCGCCTTTGAAAATGGCAGACTGGACCTGACAGCCGTGGAAGGGCTGGCAGATCTGGTTGCAGCAGAAACCGAGTCCCAGCGCCGTCAGGCCTTGCGCCAGATGGAAGGGCGGCTGGGCGCGGTTTATGAGGGCTGGCGCGCTCGCCTGCTACAGGCGTTGGCGCATCTGGAGGCGGAAATTGATTTTTCCGATGAGGAGCTGCCGGATGGGCTAAGCGAATCGGTCCTTATTTCGCTAACGAAACTATCAAGGGAAATCAAGGATCATCTGGCGGATGGCCAGCGTGGCGAGATTTTGCGACGCGGCTTTCGAATCGCCATTCTGGGTGCGCCAAATGTCGGAAAATCCAGCTTGCTCAATATGTTAGCACAACGCGAAGCGGCCATCGTAACGCCTCAGGCGGGTACAACCCGCGATGTGATCGAGGTAAATCTGGATCTGGGCGGCTATCTGGTTACGGTTTCCGATACGGCGGGGCTGCGCGGCACTGATGACATGGTTGAGGCCGAGGGTATTCGCCGGGCCAAAATTACCGCCCAAACCGCAGATCTGAAATTATTGGTGTTTGATGCCGCGACCTGGCCGAACCTGGATGCCGCCACGCTGGAATGGCACGACTCGGCGGCCCTATCGGTCCTGAACAAGATTGATTTATTGAAGAAAATACCTGATTTATCAAATGGTTATATGCCTGTCTCGGTGAAAACCGGGGAAGGTGTCGAGAATTTATTGCAAAATATTCAGGATGCCGTGGCCGAACGGCTGGGGGGCGGCGAGACACCGGGCCTGACACGCGAGCGACATCGCCAGGAATTGGGTCTGTGCCTCGAAAGTCTTGACAGGGCCTTGCATCAAAAGGATAAAGCGGCGGAATTACGTGCCGAGGATGTGCGCCTGGCAATGCGGGCGCTGGGGCGGATAACCGGACGGGCGGATGTCGAGGATATGCTGGACGTGCTGTTTGGGGAGTTCTGCATTGGAAAATAATGTTTCACGTGAAACATCTGGTATGCAGTTTTGACAATTCATTTGCGTGCGACTAAGGTGCGGCCATGCCAGAACTAGTGAAATTATCCCATACATCTTACGACGTTATCGTGGTCGGCGGCGGTCATGCGGGCTGCGAGGCAGCGGCGGCATCCGCGCGGATGGGCGCGGCCACCCTGTTGCTTACGCATAAGTTTGAGACTTTGGGGGAAATGTCATGTAACCCGGCCATTGGCGGGTTGGGCAAGGGCCATCTGGTGCGCGAGATTGATGCGCTAGACGGATTGATGGGGCGGGTCGCGGATGCGGCGGGGATTCAATTCCGCCTGTTAAACCGGCGCAAGGGACCGGCGGTTCGTGGACCGCGCGCACAGGCCGACCGGAATCTGTATCGCAAACATATGCGGGCGGCACTGGCGGCAACGGAAAATCTGGATATCTATGCGGCTCCTGCCGGGGATCTGGAAATCGTGGATGGCCGTGTGCTGGCAGTGATTACCGAGACCGGAGAGCGAATCGCCTGCGCCGCAGTGGTATTGACCACGGGCACATTCCTGAATGGGCTGATCCATATGGGTGAGTTTACCCAGCCAGCCGGACGTGTAGGAGAATCCCCGACGGTAGCGCTGGCGAAAACACTGTACGGATTGAATTTACGCATGGGGCGCCTGAAAACCGGTACGCCTCCGCGTCTTGACGGTAAAACAATTGACTGGTCGGGATTAGAAGAACAGCCCGGCGACAGCCCGCCAACGCCGTTTTCTTTCCTGACGCGGGAAATCACCACGCCACAGGTAAGTTGCTATATCACCCATACCAGTCCTGAAATGCATGCGATCATCCGTGCCAATCTGCACCGGGCGCCGATTTATTCCGGGCAGATCGCGGGAACCGGGCCACGCTATTGTCCCTCCATCGAGGATAAGGTCGTGCGCTTTGCCGACAAAACCGGGCACCAGATATTTCTGGAACCCGAAGGGCTGGACAGTGACTGGATTTATCCAAATGGTATTTCAACATCCTTGCCCGAAGCGGTTCAGTATAAAATGGTACGTGCCATTCCAGGGTTGGAGCAGGTGGCGTTTTTCCGTCCCGGTTATGCCATAGAATATGATTTTGTTGATCCGCGCGAATTACGACCCACATTGGAAACCAGTGCCGTTGGGGGGCTGTTCCTTGCCGGCCAGATCAATGGCACCACGGGATATGAAGAGGCGGCGGCGCAGGGCCTGATGGCCGGGCTCAATGCGGCGCGCCTGGCCGGTGGCAGCGAAGGTGTCACGTTGGACCGCGCCACCGCCTATATCGGTGTAATGCTTGATGATCTGACCAGTAAGGGGGTGAGCGAGCCCTACCGCATGTTCACATCGCGGGCGGAATACCGGCTTAGCCTGCGCGCCGACAATGCCGATCAGCGCCTGACCGGACTTGGACAGGCCTGGGGTTGCGTGTCCAGCCATCGTGGGCAGCATTTTAATGCCATGCAGCAGGAATTGCTGCGGGCGCGCGAGACGATGAAAGGCCTCAGCCTGACACCGCCAGAAGCCGCAAAACTGGGTATTCAGGTCAATCAGGATGGCGTACCCCGCTCGGCGCATGTCCTGCTCAGCTATCCAGGTATTGATCTGGCGCGTCTTTCTGCGATCTGGCCGCAATTGGGCGGGTTCTCCGCCATTGTGACGGAGCAAATTGAGATCGACGCGCAATATGACACTTATTTACAGCGTCAGGAGGCAGATATCGTGTCATTCCGACGCGACGAGGCGCTGCATCTGCCTGCGGATCTGGATTATGCGCAAATTGTAGGTCTGTCTACCGAAGTGCGGCAAAAACTGGCTGCCGCCTCCCCGGCCACTTTGGGTCAGGCGGCGCGACTAGAGGGTATTACACCCGCTGCGCTGACCACTTTGCTGGTGCATGTCAAAAAGCAGCAGGTGGCAAAAACCGCGTGAACGATAAGACCGCCACGCCTGTTGTTTATGGGCCGGATGCATTTCAGCAGGAATTTTCCATATCTGACGAAATTCGCCATCGGCTGTTAGATTATGCCGGGCTTCTTGAAAAGTGGCAGCCTAAAATAAATCTGGTTAGTAATAGCACCTTGCGCGATCTCTGGCAGCGTCATATGCGCGATAGCGCTCAGTTGCTGCAACATATGCCGCCGTGCAGCGGACCCTGGCTGGATATTGGCAGCGGCGCGGGCTTTCCCGGACTGGTGCTGGCTCTGCTACAGGCAAAACAGGGCGCCGCACCCGTGCATCTGATCGAAAGTGATCAGCGCAAGGCCGTTTTCCTGCGCGAAGTAATACGTGTCACACAGGCGCCGGCAAAGGTGCATATCGCACGGGTAGAAAGCCTTGATCCTGATAAAATGGGTGGAAAGGCCGGCTTGATTACGGCGCGCGCCTTTGCGCCCCTGCATAAATTATTGGAAATGTCGGCACCCATGACCAATTCATCAACAGTTTTTTTACTCTTAAAGGGACAAGATGTAGATGATGAATTGACATTAGCCGCAAAATATAGAAAAATGACCGTGAGCCAGCATCCTAGTCGGACTAATCCGGCGGGCGTGGTGCTGAGAATCACGGAGGTCGCCCGTGTCTGACGCAGTCTTATCCCATCCCGTATTTGTTTCACGTGAAACGGTCACACTGTCTTCACCGCGCGTGATCGCGGTGGCGAATCAAAAAGGCGGTGTGGGTAAAACCACCACCGCGATTAATCTGGCTACTGCGCTTGCTGCCGTGGGCGAGCGGGTGCTGATTATTGATCTGGATCCCCAGGGTAATGCCAGTACCGGTCTGGGCATCACGAAAGAATCCCGGGACTGTTCGGTATATGAGGTATTGCTCGGCGAAGCCACGCTGGCCCAGGCCGTACAGGCCTCGGCCGTGCCGGGGCTTTTTGTGCTGCCTTCTTCGGTTGAGCTATCCGGGGCCGATCTGGAATTGGCGGGGCTGCCCAGAAGAAGCTATCGATTGCGTGATGTGCTGCATGATGCGCTGGAAGGTGGCCGGTCGGAATATTCCTATGTCCTGGTGGATTGCCCGCCCGCGCTGTCCCTGTTGACCATCAACGCCCTGACGGCAGCGGATTCGGTTCTGGTGCCCCTGCAATGCGAGTTTTTCGCGCTGGAAGGGCTGAGCCAGCTATTGCGAACTGTCGAAATGGTGCGCGATACGTTGAACCCGGTTCTGGATATTCAGGGCGTAGTCCTGACGATGTTTGATTCGCGTAATAATCTGTCGGATCAGGTGGCGCTGGATGTGCGCGGGTTTCTGGGCAGCAAGGTCTATGAAACAGTTATCCCCCGAAATGTACGGGTGTCGGAGGCGCCTTCCTATGGCAAACCGGTACTGATCTATGATATGCAGTGTGCCGGCAGTCGGGCCTATATGAAGCTGGCGGGCGAAATTCTTCGTCAGGAGCGTCCAGCCCAGGCCGCCTGATCGTAATTGGCGGGGATATCATGTCGGACGAAGGTAAAAGGCAAAAACTGGGCCGGGGACTGTCGGCCCTGTTGGGGGATGAGCGTTCTCCTTTCGGGCGGGCGATGCCGTCGCGTACACCAAATCAGGTGCCGGTGGGAAACCTGCGTCCTAATATTTTACAACCCCGCAAAAAATTCGATGAAACATCGCTAAAAGAACTGGCGGATTCCATCAGGGAAAAAGGCATTTTACAGCCTATTTTGGTGCGACCAATTGCTGATCTGGCAGAACATTACGAAATTATTGCGGGCGAACGGCGCTGGCGGGCGGCCCAGATGGCGCGGCTACATGATGTACCTGTTCTGGTCAAGGATATCTCGGACACGGAAAGCCTGGAGCTGGCACTCATCGAAAATATTCAGCGTTCCGATCTGAACGCCATGGATGAAGCGCGCGGCTATGCGAAGCTGATTGATGATTTTGACCATTCCCAGGAAGATGTCGGGCGCGTTGTCGGGAAAAGCCGCAGCCATGTCGCCAATATGCTGCGCCTGCTGGCATTGCCCGAAAGCGTGCAGCATATGCTGGAAGATGGCCGTTTAACCGCAGGTCATGGCCGCACACTGATCACCGCATCCGATCCTGAATCGCTGGCACATCAGATTGTGAGTGGAAAGCTGTCCGTGCGCGATGCCGAGGCGCTGGCCAAAGGCCGCAAACCCCAGGGCGCAAAAAAACCCACGGCGCAAAAAGATCCCAATACTTTGGCGCTGGAGGAACAGCTTTCCGACGGGCTTGGTTTGAAGGTCACGATTACCAGTCACGGGCTGGAAGGTGGGGTTATCTCGGTGACCTACACCACGCTGGATCAGCTCGAAAATGTCTATCTCCGGTTATTGACCCCGCCCGAAGCGGGCGGCGGTCCCTGGACATAATACCAACAGACTTGTCTAATGACCTGCATCAAACGCCCGGCGTGTCATCCTGAACGAAGTAAAGGATCGCCCCGCAGACAAGATCCTTCACTTCGATCAGGATGACGGTGTCTTTCGTTTAGAGCGTTCCATTATTTGACGGAAGCGATCCGCTCCGGCGTCATTGCGAGGAGCGAAGCGACGTGGCAATCCACCAAGCCTTCGCAAGAAGGCTACGGCTGGCAAAGGAGTCACAAACTCAGGCCTTTACGTGAGACTCTGGATCGCTACGCTCTCGCCACGCAGGCGCTGGCGCAGCGGGTCGCTCGCGATGACGACGCAGTATAAGCGTGTGATTCCCTATAGAGTCTGTCTCTTTTTGATAGAAGCACGTCCAACACCCAGGCTGTCATCCCGGACTTGTTCCGGGATCCAGGAGCCATACGCAAAAGCCTGAGTTTGTGACCCTGGACCCCGGCACAAGGCCGGGGTGACAATATAGGATTGCGATTCAGTCAAAAACGGACAGCCTCTAGA
>CAMTVX010000061.1:0-7872 GCA_947085295.1 uncultured Alphaproteobacteria bacterium
AACGGCGCCGCGCTGCAAAATGTTAAATCAAATAGCGCACAACTGCTTGAACTCGAAAAAACCATTCGCGCGCATGTCTTTCTGACGCGGCACCTGCCCTGTCCCGCCAATGGGGATGGAGATGGCGCATCACGGGCAGGGTGTGCGGGCAATAACAATGATGGGGTTGTCCCATGGGTGACGCTGGGTATTACAAGGGATGACGCCACGGATCGGTTCGGCCGCCTGATCAGTTACCATGTCGATCCGGATCTTGATCCGGTTAATTCCAATGCTGCAGAAATCTGTCAGGGGAATGACGCGCGCGCGGGAACGCTTCGCCTTAATCCGTCGGCGGACACCAGCCTGTTTGTACTGATCAGTCATGGATCCAACGGTTTGGGCGGCTGGCTGCCAATTGGCCGCCAGACAGCAAATCCCGCCAGTGCGCTGGAGCGCGAAAATTGCTCCGGCAGCGCGGCCAACCCGGCCAATGTTACCTGCGCAAATCCCAGTGCCAAGGATATCACTCAGGGGCCCTATCAGACAAACCCCGCCGCCGCCAATTATTTTGATGATACTGTGCTGGCCGCCAGGTCATCGGACTATAATGATAACTGTCCGATAGCCGCAGTTGGCGGTGGCGGTGGCAATGGCAGTGGTAATGATCGAAATAATGATGGCATTCCCGATCATTGCCAGGATGGCAATGGCAATGACACGAATGCGCCGGGCTGCAACTAACATTATCTGTAAGGGCTGGTCCCATGAACGACAAACAGGCGCAATTCGGAACACCGGCAGGTAAAACCGGCCTGGTGCTGGATGATCGCACGGCGGCAAAGCGTGGCGCACAGACGCCCGCCGGTGATGGAAATGCTGGCGCGGCCAAAACATCCGCGCCCGCAGCCCCCCTTGAGGCTGCCAAGCCCAAGGCCCGCATGGGCGACCGTCTGCTGGAGCTGGGCGCGATCACCCGCGATCAGCTTGACGTGGCGTTGCGCGAAAAATCCCGCTCGCCAGAAAAAATGGTCGGTAATATTCTGGTGGAATTCGGGTTTATTACCGATGATATGCTGACCCGGCTGCTGGCGGAATCAACGGGTTTTGAATCCTTCAATATTCGTGACGCGCTGATTGATCCTGTCGCGGTTAAGCTGGTGCCGCGCAACGTGGCCATGCAGCATCGGGTGCTGCCAATTTCCATCACTGACGACAAAGCCGTTGTCGCTATGGCCGACCCATTTGATGTTCTGGCGATGGATCAGTTGCGGCGCTATCTGCCACGCGGAATTCAGATCGAACCGCGCGTATGCATGGAAGATGATCTGGTCAATGCGATAGATCGCAATTTCGGTTACGAAATGTCGGTGACCGGCATTCTGCGCGAGCTGGAAACCGGTGAGTTTGACGTGAACGCGGCAACAGAACGCGACGGATATTCACATCCGTTAGTGCGTCTGGTTGATGCGCTGATGCTGGACGCTGTCAAACTGGGCGCGTCGGATATTCATTTTGAACCGGAAGAACTGTTTGTGCGGTTACGCTACCGGCTGGATGGACGCCTGCAACAGGTGCGGACTTTTCATAAGGAACACTGGTCTGCCATGTCGCACCGGCTGAAAATCATCTGCGGCATGAACATCGCGGATCGGCTGCATCCCCAGGATGGCCGCTTGACCATGCGATTTGGTAATCGGGAAATAGATTTTCGTGTATCCGTGTTGCCAACAACGGGTGGCGAAAATATCGTGTTGCGCGTACTGGACAAGGCTAAGGCCGTTCTCACGCTGGATGATCTGGGTTTTTCAGGCGTCAACCGTTATGAGATTGAACGCATTCTGAAACGCCCCGAAGGCATCGTAATTGTTACGGGTCCAACCGGCAGCGGAAAAACCACCACGCTCTATGCCATGCTGTCCGCGATCAGCAATCCCAAAGTAAATATCATGACACTTGAGGATCCAGTGGAATATGAATTGCCTCTGATCCGGCAAACCCAGGTTCGCGAAAACCAGGGGCTTGGCTTTGGCGAAGGCATTCGTAATATTTTACGGCAGGATCCCGACATTATTTTTATTGGCGAAGTGCGCGACAATGAAACCGCGCAAATGGCGCTGCGCGCCGCCATGACCGGGCATCAGGTGTTTACCACCCTGCACACCAATGATGCGCTGGGCGCATTGCCAAGACTGTATGATCTTGGACTGGAGCCCGGCATGATTTCAGGAAATATTGCGGGCGTGTTTGCGCAGCGCCTGGTTGGGCTGAATTGCAAATCCTGCAAGGTGGAGCGTCAGGCAACGCCCGAAGAATGCGCCCTGCTGGGCGTCGCAGCGGACAAGCACCTTACATTATGGGAAGCCGATGGCTGCGATGATTGCCATCATTCCGGCATTAAAGGGCGTACAGCGATCGCTGAAATCGTTTATATAGATGACGGCCTGGATGAATTGATCGCCACACGCGCCACGCGCACGGCGATGCGCAACTATCTTCGTGAACATGGACACAGAACTATGGCGGACGACGGCATTGAGCGGGTGATAAGCGGTGATATATCGCTTTCTGCCCTGATGCGCGCCGCCGATTTGACAGCGAGGATGTAACCCGCAGTGCCGGACTATCGTTATCGCGCAATAAATCAAACCGGCAGGGTTGTTCGCGGTGCCGTATTTGCAGCAAACGAGCAGGATCTGAATGGGCTGATCGAATCATCGGGGCTTGACCTGATCGAATTCAAAACAGTTTCTGAAAAACGCTTATCAAAACTTCTGCAACAGCGCGTGAATGTGCGCGACCTTATCCAGATGAGCATTCATCTGGAGCAACTGCAACGCGCGGGCCTGCCGCTGCTGGAAAGTCTTGTCGAGGTTCGTGATTCAACAACGACCCCGCGTTTGCGCGATGCGCTTTCTCAAATTACCCGCGAGGTTAATGATGGCGTCAGCCTGAGCGAGGCGTTTGGTTCGCATCCCAAACTGTTTGGACATGTGTTTCAGTCGCTTGTTGCCGCCGGTGAGCAGACCGGCCAGATGGCCGAAGCCTTTAGTCAACTGGTTGCCCACCTGAAGTGGAGCGACGAAATGACCATCAAGGTAAAAAAGGCAACGCGATACCCCTCAATTCTGGCCGTTGTGGTGACGATCGTCATCATCTTCATGATGAGCTTTGTGGTGCCACAGATTACCACGCTGTTAAAGGCAAATGGCACAGAGCTGCCCTTTATGACGCAGGCGCTGGTAAGCACATCTGACTTTGTGCGCGATTACTGGTTCATGCTTCCGATCCTTGTCGTCGGGGCTGTGCTGGGGGTAACCAGTGGCCGCAACATCTCGCAGGAATTCAGATATACAACAGATTATTATCTGCTGCGCGTTCCCGTTATAGGCAGTGTCTTACGCAAAATAGCGCTGGCGCGCTTTGCCTATATGTTTGCAACCATGTTTCGCGGTGGCATTGAATTGCTGGCGTGTCTCGATGCTTCCAAACGTCTGGTGAATAATCTGGCGCTTGCAGAAGCATTGTCAATTGTACGTGAGGGGGTTCAATCCGGGGTGGGCCTATCCACGGCCATGCGTTCGTCGGGCGAGTTTCCATCGCTGGTTCTGCGCATGATTAAAATTGGTGAAGATTCCGGCAACATGTCAGATGCGCTTAATAATGTAGCAGAGATATATAATCGCGACGTGGACGAATCCGTACAAGGTATGATTTCATTTATTGAACCTGCGTTAACTGTTGTCATGGGAGGGATTATGGCCTGGATCGCCATTGCCGTATTTGGCCCAATCTATGACAGTCTGGGCGCCATTAATTAGGACCCGCGTGTGGCTACATTGCTAAATATGGAAGGCATTTCTCAGCGCGTCACAGCGCTGAAACGTTTTGTCCTGCTGATAGGCGATGCGGGTGCCGTGCTCGCGCGGCTGTCCGGTAGCCATGTTGAATCGCACGCATATATGTGCGGCACGATCGAGGATAATGTACGGCAGGTAAAAGCGGCGCTGGATGCTTTTCCCAGGCTTCCGGTTGTAATCCTGTTTGATGTTCTGGGTCAGGCATACCGGCGTGATCGATTGCCCCCGGTGAACATGCTGGATCGTCCCAAAATAATGGCGCGAAAACTGGAAACACTGTTTCCAGGCACTGAATTAAAAGGCGGATTACGGCTGGGTGTATCCGAAGGTGAACTGCGTGGATTTGACTATCTGTTCGCTGCGGTTACGCCATCACCAGAAGTCACGCCCTGGCAGAAAATGCTGGCGCAGATTGAAAATCCAGTCAGCGACGTGCGTTTGCTGCCGGTTGAATCCGTCCAACTGTTGCAGCGCCTGATGAACAAAAGCAAGGGGACTGAAAACAGACATGGACAGTGGAACATATTAATTTCACAACATCGCACCGGTGGTTTCAGACAGATCGTTACGCGCGATCATCGTTTGGCGATTGCGCGCATGACGTCCGGGTTCGTCGATATCGATTCCGCGCAGGAAATAATCAGTCTTTTGCAGCGTGAAATTGGCGCAACCATTGATTATATCACGCGGCTGGGATTTGATCGCGCCGAGGGGCTGAATGCTATCTTTGTCGGGCGTGGGGACATTGGCGCCGCACTGAAAAATGCGCAGTTACCGGTTCGAAACCTGACCGTTATGAACCCCGCCGAGGCCGAAATCATTGCAGGCGTTTCCGGCACCCGTGATGATAGTGGCCATTTTGCCGATCTGTTGCATGCGGCATGGGGCGGCAGCCGGGTATTTCCGGCACTTTCACTTTGGCCGTTGCAAAAACGCCGACAAAGAATGCAAACGCTAGGACAGACATGGGGAACCCGCGCGCTGGCGGCCGCGTCTGTTGTCGCCATGATATATGGCGCAAATCTGGCGTGGAATATTCACGGTGCCGAAGCGGAATATATCAAGGTCGAAGCCGGGCGTGCCGCGCTGCAACAGGCTTATGACGCCGAAGTGAGCAAACTGGACGCTGGACCAATTCCCATATCCAGCATGCGAGAAATTATCACTATTCATCAGCAACTGACGAATGCGGATGTTGATCTGACGCCATTGTTTACAGCGGTTGGCGGAGCCCTGTCTGACCATGCCAGACTAAGCGCCATTAAGGTGCAGATTGATTCCTCGCTGCCCGGAATTGCGCTTGAGCCACCGACCGATAATCCGATTGCACCTGAACCAGAAGCCGCGCCTGTAAAAGGCACGATATTGCTGACGCTTGATCTGTCATCGTTTCGCAATGCGGAACATGCAGTAGGCGAAACAGACCGGCTGGCGAATGTATTGACCCAGACATTTTCAACAATGCAGACAACTGTGATTAGTCAGCCACTGAAAATTTTGCCGGCCGATACATTCTCCGTAAAGTCCGGCGAGAATGTGCTTGCCTTTACCGGAGAAAAACGGGTGGCGGAGATAAAACTTTCAGGGAGATTCAAATGACTGATCGCACAGCCATGCAATCATCCCCGACCCAGGGATTTGCCATTGCCATTGTTATTTTTGGACTGATCATTGGCGCCTGTTATGGATATCTTATTCCTGAACTTGACCGGTATCAGCAGATGACAGACGCGGCGCGCGATGCAACCATCAATGTTAACGTACAGATGGGTGATCTTCGAACACGCGCAGCGAGAGATTCTGTTGATCGCAATAAATATGAACTACTTGTAAAAGACGGTTTTCTGGGTCAGCAGGATCGTTTGAATGCCGCCAGAATACTGGAAACACTGCGCGTCAAACACAGAATTTCAGGGCTGGAATATCAAATAGACGCAGTGCAAAAAAATCCGGTTCTGAGGCAGTCAGGTGAAACGAGCGCGGAGGTAAACAGCTCGAAAATAACGCTGAACATCCGCTGTTTTCTGGATGATGATCTTCGCGATTTTATCCTGGCGGTGAAGAACGCATTACCTGGACATGTTTCGGTTGCTGCAATGGAAATAGTTAAACTGACGCCACCAAGTGACGAGCTTCTCCTGGATATCAGCCGTGGTGGCGCAAGCGAACTGATCAGCGGAACTGTAGAGTTGCAATGGCAGGTCGTACAGCACATCAAGCAAGAAGCTGGATTGTAAACTGAAATGTTGAATTTTCCGCGCACAATTTCTGCGGTTCTGATGTTGATGATCGTTGGTTTGATCAGCCCGGTTTGCGTTGCGCAGGAAAAAAACGCTGAAGCTACCGGATCGCTTCTGTTTTCCGGGAACGAGAAGCGGGCTATTCTTTCTGCGCTGGCGCTTCGTCCTACGGATGGCGCCCAGTTGCCGGATAGCAGAGCAATCGGGCAATTACAATATTCCGAGAACAAACCGATATGGCAGATTGACCGGCTGCATTTGTCGGCACTGATTTATACGGATCAGCGCAAATGGACGATTTGGTTCGGCAGTCGGCAGGTGTCGCAGGATTCGATTCCCCCTTATCTGACGGACCTGCGTGTTACCGCAAATTTTGTTGATTTCAGCGTAATTCCCCATCCTGGCGAAACCCCTATCCCTGTGCGGTTGCGTGCCAACCAGACGTTTTTAATTAACGGGCAGCGCATTATAGAAGGCAACCGGATAATAAATTAATTAGTGAACGGATAATATCTTGATATCGCCTCTTGTAATAAATGGATTAAGCGTTTCACACGGCAAAAATCCTGTTTTTGAGAATCTGTCGCTGCATGTGGCGCCCGGTGAAATATTTGGGCTTGTTGGCGTAAATGGAGCCGGAAAGTCATCGCTTATGAAAACAGCGTTGAATTTGATCGATTCAGAAGCGGGTGATGTACAATTTTTTGGGGTTTCCGGAAAAATTCCGGAAAGCCGAAAAAAAGTTGCCTATTTGCCGGAAAACTTCCGCCCCCCTTCCGCCATGACGGGTGTGCAGTTTTTAAGAATGACGATGGGATTTCACGCTATAAGCTTTGATCGCGCGGACGCCGATCAGTTTTCTGAGGCCATTGATCTGGACCCATCTGCACTGGACCGTCGCATTTCGACGTTATCCAAGGGAATGGCGCAGAAGCTGGGGCTGCTGGCAACATTTTTAACTGGCTGCCCACTGCTGATGCTGGATGAGCCCATGAGCGGCCTTGATCCGCGCGCGCGCATTATGCTGAAGAAGCAGATGCAGGCCCGCCGCACCAAAGGTAATGCGATTTTCTTTAGCTCGCATATTCTGACGGACCTGGAGGAATTGTGCGACCGCATCGCCATATTGCATAATGGCGCACTATGTTTTACCGGAACGCCTGATGCATTGATGCGCGCACAGGTCAGCGCCAGCCTGGAACAGGCGTTCCTGAGCCTCATAGAAGCGCCATTATGATAGTGGTTGCAAAATGCAGCTACTTGAGAGATAAGAAGCCCCCGGTCACCCAGACCGGTCGCGAGCGGGCGTAGCTCAGGGGTAGAGCATAACCTTGCCAAGGTTAGGGTCGTGAGTTCGAATCTCATCGCCCGCTCCAGATAATTATCAATAATTTCAATGTGTTAAGCGCGGCCCTCCGGGGCCGTTTTTGCTTAGAGAGGCCTCTTTAAGGCATACTCTGAGCAAATTCTATGCATCTGGCAGAAAGTCGCCGGATACGATGTCGTGGTTTGGCGCACATCAGCTATGGCAGCCCGCAGGAAATGGAGCCTGTCCTCGCTAAAGCGGGGGCTCAGATGACGAAGAGTGGGATTACAGGGCCGTTGGTATTAGCGCCCAGCGCCTGCGTGTTGCAGCCGGCGGAGGCGCCAAAACCCGGAAGAAATTTAAGTTCCGTGTCCGGAGCGTTTATCCAGTTTCTCGTGCAATGCACGGTGTGTCCCGCATTCTTCGGCGGCCGAGCATTCGCCACAAACGAAATTATCGGCCTTTCGCATATCCTTGATGGAAACAT
>CAMTVX010000062.1:0-58220 GCA_947085295.1 uncultured Alphaproteobacteria bacterium
AAATTCAGGCCTTTGCGTGGGACTCTGGATTGCCACGCTTCGCTCGCAATGACGCCGAAGTGGGTTAACTTAAAACGGACAGACTCTAGTATGTCAGGGTGGCATAGTGAGCTTGGCGCTGTTCTTGCGAGCATGCTGACAGCGTGCACATTGTACATGAAAAAGCCGCCCCCGGATGCCAGGGGCGGCTTTTCAGAAATTAGGCTGGCTTACGAAACTTCCAGCCCGCGCAGTTCGCCTTCCTTGCGCCAATTGTCGAGGATTTTGAAGAACTCGACCGGGCCGCCGCCATATTGGCCGTTCAGAAAGCCGTTGCCGGTTTCGCCGGGTTTGCCTTCATTGTTGTAATAGCCGGGTGTGCATTCGGCATAGAAACGCTCGCCCAGGCGGGCCTTTTTCTGGCAGGTGCTGACCCATTCGTCTTCGGCCTGTTTGGAGGCTTCGACGGCCCGCACATTGCTGTGCATGGCGTGATTGATGACATAGGCGATATGCTGGGCCTGTTCATTCAGCATGTGCGGAATGTTGGCCGTCAGGCCGGTTTGCGTCATGCCCATGAAAAAGCAGTTCGGGAAGCCGTTGGTGTAAAAGCCGTGATAGGTCAAAAGCCCGTTGGCCCATTTGTTGCTCAGCGTCATGCCGCCACGGCCATGGATATCATACCCGGAACGGCTGGTGTAATCGGTGCCCACTTCAAAGCCGGTGGCGAAGATGATGCAGTCAACTTCATATTCCTTGCCGTTGAACACAATGCCTTTCTCGGTGATGCGGTCCACGCCTTTGCCAAGCGTGTCCACCAGCGTCACATTCGGGCGGTTAAAGGTCGGCAGATATTCCTCGTGGAAGCAGGGGCGTTTGCAGAACTGCCGGTAATAGGGTTTCAGCGCCTCTGCGGTTGCCTGATCCTTTACGATGCTATCCACGCGGGCGCGAACTTCCTGCATTTTCTGCTGATCGGCCAGCTCGGCAAGTGCCGCCATTTCCGCCGGGGAACCGGTGGCGGGCTTGTCCGGGCCTGCCAGAATACCCGTCAGTTTACGGAAAATATCGGTCCAGCCGTCGCCGACCAGATCCTTTTCCTGAAAGCCGCCGGACACCAGCACATTGAAATTGTCCATGCGCTCTTTTTGCCAGCCCGGTTGCAGGCTTTTTGCCCATTGCGGATCGGTTTGGTGATTATTTTTCACATCGACGGAGGACGGTGTGCGCTGAAACACATACAGGTGTTTCGCGCCCTCACCAAGGTGCGGAATGCACTGCACGGCGGTGGCGCCGGTGCCGATAATCGCCACGCGCTTGTCGGCAAGGCCGGTCAGCCCGCCGGTAGAATCACCCCCCGTATAATTGTAATCCCAACGGCTGGTATGGAAGGTGTGGCCCTTGAATTTTTCAATGCCGGTCATGCCCGGCAGCTTTGGCTTGTTCAGCGGCCCGTTGGACATGGCGACAAAGCGCGCCTTCATCTTGTCGCCACGATTGGTGGTGACGGTCCATTTTGCGTCTTTTTCGTCCCAGGTCATACCCGTGACTTCGGTCTGGAAACAGGCGTCGTCATAGAGATCGAACTTGCGTCCGATGGCCTTGCTGTGCGCCAGAATTTCCGGCGCGTGGGAATATTTTTCTTTCGGCGTGTAGTTCAGCTCTTCCAGCAGCGGCAGATAGATATAGCCTTCGATATCGCAGGCCGCGCCCGGATAGCGGTTCCAGTACCAGGTGCCACCAAAATCGCCCGCGCGATCAATCATGCGGATTTTCTTGACGCCCGCTTCGCGCAACCGTGCGCCTGCCAGCAAGCCGCCGAATCCACCGCCGATGACGATCACATCGACCTCATCCATCAACGGTTCGCGGGTGAAGCCGGGTTCGACATACGGGTCTTCGATGAAATGGGCGAACTCGCCGGTGATTTCGCGATACTGGCTGTTGCCATCTGCGCGCACACGCTTGTCACGCTCGGCCAGATATTTCTGCTTCAGGGTATCGGGATCATAATCCAGCTTCATGCCGGCTTTTTGCGCTATTGCTGTAAGGCTCTCGCTCATCACATTTCTCTCCCTTGTGTTTTACCCAGGCCCTTGATGCGTCTATTCCGCACCAGCGCCATTCATTGATTAGGGGGCCAGCCATCAGAGGCGGGCGCCAATATTATGATAATAGATTATCAAAACGTCGGCGGCAAGTATCGGCTTTCAGCAATCATAACCGCTGCCGACACCAGGGCGCATCAACGTATATCTGGCCTCGGAAATGGGGTGGAAAATTAACCGGAAAAATTGAGCTGTCTCTTCAGGATATAGCAAGTTTTAGGTGCGAGGCTTGTGCCAGGCCTGCTCCCGATTGGTACATTTGGCAAATTTATGGCTGTTTTCTGTCTGTTACGCCCTATGGAGTTTGCGCAATGGGACTAAATTAAAGCGCGCTGATTATATTTGTCCATAAACTGGTTATTACTATATTGTACATAATATGTCCTGCTTGTCTGGATGATGCCCGGAATAAACCGCTCACTGATAGAGGAAATGCCCCATGAAACGCTTTATCCACTTTGATGAACTGGCCCGTGACAGCCGGTTTATTCGCCAGAACAGCGCCGCCAGCAATCTGATGACCATGTTGCCTGATGATGTGAACACGGTGGTGGATGTGTTTGAAAAATTCGATCCAATGATCGAATCCGCCGCCCGTGGCACCGCTGCCGAGCCGCTATATGAGGAATATGGCCCGGCCTATCAATTGGTCGTGCTGAACGAGCCGATCCGCGTCGATGACCCTAAATTGACGGAACGGCTGCGCCTGCGTCTGCATGGCATTCTGGTCGGCGAATTACAGGCGCTTGAAGGGGCCGCGCGGTCGTTGTGGGATTTCCCCGAAGCGCCCTGGGAATTCAAGATGAACATGGCCCGTCAGGCATGGGACGAAGCCCGCCATGTGCAGATTCAGGAAAAGCTTCTGTCCCATGTCGGGGGCGAAATTGGCCAATATCCAGAAAGCACGTTCCTGTTCGAAGCGGCCTGTTCGGAGGATCCGGCGATGCGGGTGGCAGGCGTCAATCGCGGTCTGGAAGGGCTGGCCTGTGATGTGTTCCGCGACATGATCCGCTATGGCGAAGCGGCGGGCGACGAAACCATGAGCCAGGCGATGGATTTCGTGCTGGCCGATGAAATCACCCATGTGCGCTTTGGCAGCGAATGGGTGAAGGAATTCACCAGGGGTGACCCGGACTATCTCAAGCGCACCCAGGATTTCCGCCGCGAAGTCGACAAGCGTTTCAGCTTTGGCGGCGCGCGCAGTGCGCGTTCGGATGCGGCCATCCGCATTGCCGAACAGGATCGTCTGGACGCCGGTTTTACCCAGGCCGAAATAGATGAGATTTCCACCCTGAGTGCCGGTGGTCCCAGTAAGGACACGCTGAACAAGGCCGTCGCCATCCTGAAAGAGCGGCATAAAGCCCGCAAGGCGCAGGCGTCCTCTGCCCAGAATGCAGCGGAATAGGGAGAAATAACATGGCTGAAATTCGTATGTATCCTGGTGACAGCCAGGATGAACGCACCACATTTCTACCCTATTCGGCGTTTGATATTCCCGCCGACCTGCGCCAGTTGCATGGCCGATATGATGTGGAATCGGTGGCTCTGCGCGTGCGCAACTGGCGCTATGCTGAGGAATGGACGATGATGACCCTGGGCGGCTGGGTGGCGACGGTTCCCGAACTGCCGATCAAAACCGGCTTTGGCAAAATCATCTGGGACGGCGCGGTGGCGGCGGACGAACTGGGCAAGCGCCTGCCGGAACTGCGCTGTGGCACCAAGGTTGGCCAGAAAGGTTCGCAGGTCAGCAATCAGGGCTTTGCCAGTTTCATTCAGGAACTTGCGGCGCCCGAACGCCCCGACCAGAGCATTGAAAAACTGGCCGGCGTGTTTGATGTGCTGAAGCCGCATCTGGTGAAAGTCTATGAAAAATTCAATGCGGAAACCGATCAGATCTGCGACGCGCCGACCATCGAAATTCTGGAAGACATAATCCGCAAAACCAAAAAGCACATTGCCTGGGGCAATACGGTTCTGAACGAATTATGCAAAACAGACGCGGACAAACAACGCCGTACCGCGCGCATTGCACAACTTGGTGCGCAACTTGCCGCATGTGGCGGCGTGACCGGTGAAGAAGCCGTCGTCTCGCATTGATCCATTTCAGACGCCCTCCATGCGCCGGTAGATAAACGCCGGCGCATGGGCCGCCGCTTCGTTTTGCGCGGTGGCAAACATTGCCGCGTGCTGTGGTGACAGGGCGCAGGCCGGGTCGGTGGCGGCGGCATTTCCCGTAAGCGCCAGCGCCTGACAGCGGCAACCACCCCAATCCATTTCCTTACGTTCACAACTCTGGCACGGCTCTGGCATCCAATGCGTCCCGCGAAAGCGATTGAACGCCTCGCCATTCGCCCAGATTTCGGCCAGCGATTTTTCGCGCACCGTGTCAAACACCAGATCAGGAATCGACGTTGCCGCATGACAGGGCAATGCGCGCCCCGCTGGATCGATATTCAAAAACCGTTGTCCCCAACCGCCCATACACGCCTTGGGGCGTGACGCATAATAATCCGGCACCACATAATCAATCACCAGCACGCCGGACAATCGCGCCCGCGCCGCCGTGACAATTTCGGTGGCGCGATCAATCTGCGCGCGTGTCGGCATCAGGGCCGCGCGATTGCGCAACGCCCAGCCGTAATATTGCACATGCGCCACTTCTAACCGCCCGGCCTCAAAACGCAACGCCGTTTCAATCATCGCTTCCAGATGATCAAGATTGCCGCGATGCATCACCGCATTCAGCGTCAGCGGCAAATCTGCGGCGCGCAGCATCGCGGCGGACGCGGTTTTTTTGGCCAGCGTGTCTTTTGATCCGGCAAACAGATCGGCGCCCGCCGCATCGGTGTCCTGCAAGCTGAGTTGCGCATGATCCAGCCCTGCATCTGCCAGCGCATTGGCGCGCGCCTGTGTCAGGGCCATTCCGGAAGTAATCAGATTGCTGTACAGCCCGCATTTTGCGGCATGCCGGATCAGCGTTTCCAGATCCTTGCGGATCAGCGGCTCACCGCCCGAAAAATGCACCTGCAGGACGCCCAGTTTCGCCGCCTCGTCCAATACCCGGCACCAGATATCCGTATCCAGCTCATTCGCTGCCTGCTCCAGCGTCAGCGGATTGGAGCAATAGGGACAGGCCAGCGGACAGCGATGCGTCAATTCGGCCAGTAAAGCCAGCGGTGCAGATGGCTGGTTCATATGCGGATAAACCCCCTATGCAGCATGTCGGCCAGCATCTCGGTTACGTCGGCCTGAATGATTTCCTGGGGCGATGCAAATTCCAGCGCCAGATCGCGGCACAGCGCATCCACGCTGATAACGCCATCAATGCGTGAAATGATGAGCTGCGCAATTTCATCCAGCACCAGCACCTTTTCCGGCGCATTTAATATCCATTGCTGGCGCGCCTCATCAAACCGCATTTTCACGCCGCGCGCAAAGCGTGGACAGGATGCCGGTTCAATATTGACCGCGTTCATATATTATCCGTAGACGGAATAAATGCGCCGGGCGGGATATGCCCCGGTGACACATAGGCGTAATAAAGCGCGTCCAGTTGCGCCCACAGCACATCGGTTTTGAAATACAGCGCATCCAGCACATCCTGCTGTTGCGCAACGCTCAATGCATAACGCTGGCAATAGGCCAGTGCAAAACGGGAATCCTGCGGGGCCTGGGTCAGGCGCGCGTCAAAATAGGACAGGATTTTTTTATCGACATAGGCGTAATTGGCCAGCATCGCGGCCACCCGTTCCTGGATCAGCGTCGTGGCGAACAGCTCTGTCAGCGAAGACGCCACCGCCTGTAACAGGCTTTGATCGCGCACATAGCGCACATAGGCGTCCACGGCGAATTTTGTCGCTGCCAATATTCCGGTTTCCGACATGACATAGTCTGCATCCAGCCCAAGCCCGGATGTCAACCGCAACCAGCGTTCAATGCCGCCGGTGTCCGGCCCGCTGCCATCATGGTCGGAAATCCGCCTGATCCATTCGCGCCGCAAATCCGGATCGGATGTACGCGACATCAGTGCTGCGTCCTTCATCGGAATACGCGACTGATAATAAAACCGGTTCAGCCCCCAGGCCTGCAACTGACCCTTGTTCAATTTACCCGCATGCAACATTGTATGAAACGGATGGCGATGATGATAGCGATCCACGCCAATCTGGCGCAGCGCCGCTTCCAGTTCCGCCGGGCTTAGCAGCTTTGTAACCCGAATGCGCTCATAACCGTTCACAGCAAAATCTCCATGCCATCCGTGGCGACTTCCCACCCGCTGGCCTGCACGGCGGCGCGTTGCGGGCTGTCCAGGTTCAATACCGGATTGGTATTGTTCAGGTGAATGAACAGACGGCGTTTAACGCCAAGTGATTCAAAGGCGCGGATACTGCCCGTTGGCCCCGATATGCACATATGCCCCATGCGTTGACCGGTTTTCACACCTTCGCCCGCTACAATCATTTCATCATCCGTGTACAGCGTACCGTCAAATAGCACCAGCGGCGCATCGCGCAACCGCGCTGCAAGCTGCGGCGTCATTTCTGCGCATCCCGGAATATAGAAAAATTTCCGGCCACCGATGACATCCAGAATTTCCAGCCCCACTGTGTCGCCGCCCATTGTGCCAAAATCCTTGCGCGTGGGGTCTTCCAGATACAACGCCACTTTTCCCGGCACGGCAAAGGCCGTGATCTGCAATCCCGGCAGCGCCGCAAACGGCGTATCCAGAACAATTTCACGGCGCGTCACAAAGGCCGGGTTCAGCACATTAAACACGCTGTTAGCATGCAGTGTGTCCAGCACCCGCGCCGTGGCGTACAGTGAAAAGGCCTGACTCTCGCGCAGGTTCAACAGCCCAGCAATATGATCAATATCGGCATTGGTCAAAACCACCGCGCCAATGGGGGATGCGCGCAACGGGCCATCGGGGCGGGGCTGTAATTGCCGGTTGGCCTCGATCTGCTGGCGCAGGTCTGGCGATGCGTTGCACACACACCAGTTGGCGCCGTCAATACTCACGGCAATCGAGGATTGGCTTTGCGCGGGCGCATCGGGATTGCCACCACGGGCGCGCTGGCAATTCGTATTATTGGCGTTCCATTGCGGGAAACCGCCGCCTGCCGCCGCGCCCAGAATTAAAATTCGCATGTGATGAATCCACTCGTTACGCCAGAGTGGGATGTTTTTAGATTGAAGCGCCTCTCCCACGGTGTCACCCCGGATTTATTCCGGGGTCCAGGGACAAAAACACAGGCTTTCCCGCGTGGCTCCTGGACCCCGGCACAAGGCCGGGGTGACAGCCCGTGTGTTGGTCCTGGTTCAACCTAAAAACGATACGCTCTAGGCCGCAATCTCGGCGCAGGCGTAGCAGTTGATTTCCATACCGACGCTGATTTCGGTAATCTTGGGCTTTCTCCAGGCCATCGGCATATCCTTTTGGTGGCTGTTATTATTCAGATGCTCAGTTTCTCTAAAAACCCGGGTTTATGCAAGAAGTTTCAGCCCCAGAGCGCGGGGTCTGGCGGATACAGAATACCGCCCGGCGCACTACGCAATCCACCCGCCCGGTCCTGTTGCAGCAATAGTGGCCCATCGAGATCCACAAAATCCGCCAATCCGGCCAGCAGCAGGGCGGGCGCCATCGCCAGCGAGGTGCTGACCATACACCCCACCATTATGCCAAAGCCCTGTGTGCGTGCGGCCTGTGCCAGCGCCAGCGCCCCGGTCAACCCACCGGTTTTATCCAGCTTGATATTGATCAGACCATACCGGCCGCGCAATTGCGCCAGACCTGCAATTTCGTGACACGATTCATCGGCACATAGCGGCACCGGCCATTCATATCCGGCCAGCGCATCATCCGCGCCCGCAGGCAGCGGTTGTTCAATCAGCACCGCATTCAGCGCTTTCAGGCGCGGACTGACCTCTTGCAATAGCGCCAGATCCCACGCTTCATTGGCGTCGATGATCAGCTTTGCCTGTGGCGCTGCCTGATGCACGGCGCGCACGCATTCGATCACATCCGCCGCACCCAATTTCAGTTTCAGCACCGGAAACTGCGCGGCATTTGCGGCGGCGGCCGCCATCGCTTCGGGCGTGTCCAGGCTTAACGTATAGGCGGTGACGCAGGGGCCGGGTGCTGCTATCAAACCCGCCAGCTTCCATACCGGCACACCGCGTTGCTTTGCCTCCAGATCCCACAATGCGCAATCCAGCGCATTGCGCGCCGCACCGGCGGGACAGGCGTCCTGCAACTGCGCGCGCGTCATGCCTGCTGCGATCGGTGATTGCAGCGCGTCCATCTGCGCCAGCACAGATGCTATGCTTTCGCCGTAACGGCCATAGGGCACACATTCACCGCGCCCGGTATGCGCGCCCTCGGCAATGCTGGCCACCACCACCTGGGCTTCGCGTTTTGCGCCGCGTGAAATGGTAAAGCTGCCGCGTATCGGCCAGTTTTCCTGCGCTAGATGCAAATGGCGCATGGCAGGCTGCTATTGCGCCGCGTCGAACATGTCGTTCTGTTCCGTACTGGGCGCCGTCGCGCCCTTGCGCAGCACGACATAGCGATCCTGATAATAGGTGGCGCGGAACGTCGCGTACCAATCCAGCGAATCCTTGCGCAGGGTATCCAGCGGGTCGATCAGGTTTTCGCGTGTCGCGATCATATAACCGGCGGTGCGGCCGATCTTGATCGCGCTGTCGACCTCATTGCTCCAGTTCATCGGGTCGGCGGCGCTATCCACGAAACGGGCCAGATTATGGCGCACTGTGCCCGGCCCCAGAATCGGTAAAATCATATAAGGCCCGGAAGGCACATGATAAGTATGCAGGGTCTGATCAAAATCCGCCGGGTGATAAGGTAATCCCCCGCGTGCCGCGACATCGAAAAATCCCAGCCCGCCAACCGTTGTATTGATCACAAAACGCCCCAGTGTCGTGGCCGCGTCACCCGGCTGCAATTGCAGCAGATCATTGGCGAACACGATGGGTGAATCCAGATTGCGAAAGGCATTGCGTACGCCCTTCTTGATCGGGCCGGGCACAATCCAGCCATAGCCCGCCGCAATCGGACGCACCAGAAAATCATCGATAAACTGATAGACCGCAAACAATGGCCGGTTCAGCGGTTGCCAGGGATCCCATACGGCATTTTCCTGCGGCTCTGATGCGGGCGGATGCACATATTCCTGTGGCGCTGGCGCGCGCGGGACGGGTATCAATCCACTTGCGACAGGCTGAACTTCCGCTTCGATTGCATCATAGCGCCCGGGCCGCGCGGACTGTATCTGGTCCTGAAAGCCCGGAAACGCAACCACCGCCGAACGGGTGATGGCGTCGCGCAACTCCGGGGCCACAGAAATTGCGGCACTGACAATCGCCTGTGTCGCGCCCGGATTACTGGCGATCGCCGCATTCACCACATAGCTGAACGTGGTGGCAGATTGACGTTGGCCTTCATCGCGCATGCGCGCCGCCAGCAGGGGATCGCTGGTATGTGCGCTCATGCGGGCGATACGCGCCTCATCCTGCTGCGCAAGGGCGGCGGCGTTGCGAAGATCAGCAAGCACATGGCCCGGCAGAGAGGGGGCCGCCAGCGCCTGCACAGGCACACCAGCAGACAGGATAAACCCCATCATCAGGGCAGTGGCGTTAATTCCAGCCCGTAACCAATATCGCCGACCCACACCGCAAGTTTTCATATACCCCCCGATATCCTCTGCACCTGCTACATCATATCATAACTATTCGGGCCGAAAGGCCGCCGCCTCTGCCTCTGCCTGAGCAACCTGTTCTGCAGCCATAGTCTGGCTTAATTTCGTTACCAATTGCGCCGCATCGACAACGCCATGATTAGCGGCAATCAGAGCCCATTTCAAAGCGGCAACCTCATCGCGCGGCAGGCCCTTGCCTTCTGCCAGACGAAACGCCAGATGGCGTTGCGCGCGCAAATGACCGCGCTCGGCTGCTTTTTTGAACCAGATGGCGGCTTTTTCTTCGCTTTTCTCAACACCCGCGCCATCACGATAGGCTTTCCCCAGGCTATATTGCGCCTTTGCAAAGCCCTGATCGGCTGCCAACTGAACATAATTTATCCCGGCAGCTTCATCCTTTACGCCGCCCAGCCCTTCGATCAGCATTTTTCCCAGTGAATATTGTGAATTGGCAAACCCGGCTGCAGCGGTGATTTTCAGTTCTTCAATCGCGGCACGGTAACTCTGTTCATTGCCATCATTGGCAATAAGCGCCAGCGCCAGATTGTGCCGCGCCCGCATATGTCCCTGATCGGCAGCCTTGCGCCATAACGCCATCGCCTGGGGAACATCGCGGGTAACGCCCCGCCCTTCGGAATAAAGCATACCCAGATTATACAAGGCTCTTGCGTCGCCTTTATCCGCGAGCGGTTTCCAGATCGTCAGCGCCGCCACAAAATCACCCTGCTGATACGCCGCATAACCCTGACTGAAAGCGGTATCCTCGCCGCCATCACAGCCTGCGAGTGTCAGCCACAGGCTCGCTGCAACAACCCCCATCCCAAGAACAAGGCGTTTTTTTGCAACCATGTTGCCAATTGCCCGATGCATCATTGTGTCCCCTCCGCCGGTAACCCCAGCGTTCGTGCACGCAAGACTTCGATTAATCCCCCAATGCCATTCCGCTGTATCAGGGCCGAATATTCTTCTCTCTGGGTAATCGACATGCTGATGCCCCCAACGCCAACATCTATAATTTGCGGCTGTCCGTCTATCATGCGCAGCCGCCAGTCTACGCGTATCGGTTCGCGCCCGCCGCCGCTGATCCGGGAACCAACGATCATATCCTGCTTTCCGGCTTCGCTTGCGCCAAGAACCTCGAATTTTTCATCTACATAGCCGCCCAGCATTGAAGCATAATTGCGCACTACAAACTCAGAAAACAGCAACAGAAATTCTTCCTGCTGGTCCTGCGACGCGGACTGCCAGTGGCGGCCTAGCGCAAACCGGCCTATGAAACCCATCGCAAATTTCCGGGTCAGCATTTCCCGAAATATGGCCTCGCGCTGTTCTATTGACTGGCCATTTTGCCGCAAAACAGTAATCGCCTGATCGCCAAGATCGGAAATAAACCGTACTGCCTGTCCGGCCTCCACACGCGCCGCCACCTGGGTCTGGGCCAGCGCCATTGGCGTTAGACCCGAATAAAATATCCCGGATGCAATCATCATCCAGGCGACAAGCAGGCCCGGCCTGTATAGCGTCATACGCATGTAATCCTATTTGCCTGTCGCGACATAGACACCATCCCAATCGGGGCCCGGTGGGCTTGCCTGATACTCTACTATACGTTCCTCATACATATCATAAAGCGTCTGGTTGGCAGCTTCCTTCTGGCGCAACTCACCAAGAAGTTTTGTCGTATCGTCCCAACGCTGCGCACGGTACGCGACAAGCATATTGTCATGCATTTTTTTTAATGCCAGAAAATCTTCCGATGCGGCAGTGGTCTTATCCCCTATCAGCGAATAGATGCGCACCGCCTCGGTCTTTCCCTTTACCGCGATAAGATCCAGCTCCAGCATGGCAAAATCATCCTTGACCTTGGCATAGGTCATTTCACCAACAACAACATTGGCCCCATAATTCTTTGATTGCGATTCCAGCCGCGACGCCAGATTTACCGAATCTCCAAGTACAGAATAGTCGAAACGCTGTTCAGATCCCATATTGCCAACAACACAATCGCCGGTGTTTAACCCAATACCTATTTTCAGTGGATAAAAAGTCCGGTTCTCACGTTCAGATTCGGCTTCGAGATCGCGGTTCAGAAATTCAAGATCATGGTACATCTGCAACGACGTGCTGCACGCCTGTTCGGCATGATTGGGAACATCCAGTGGCGCATTCCAGAACGCCATGATGCAGTCGCCCATATATTTATCAATGGTGCCGCCCTTTTCCAGGATAATATCCGTCATCGGTGTCAGAAAGCGGTTGATCAGACTGGTAAGCCCCTGCGGGTTGCCCTTGAACTGTTCCGAGATCGTCGTAAATCCGCGTACGTCGCAAAACAGAAATGTCATTTCGCGCGTTTCACCACCCAGCTTCAGGCGCGAAGGATCTTTTGCCAGTTGTTCCACCAGCGCGGGTGACAGATACTGGCTGAAAGCGCCGCGCACCTGGGCTTTTTCCGCCTCTGTCCGCAGGAAATTTATCAGTGTGCCGGTGATAAACATCAGGCCGACCGTGATGGATGGGCCGATCGGATCAACCAGCCACTGATATCTGGAATACAGATACCAGGATACACCGATGGCAAAGACGATACCGCCAGCCGCCACGACGGCACAGGCAATGGCGGAAACCCTGCGTAACATAATCAGAATGAGAATGCCAAAGCCCACCAGAAATACAATTTCGGCGCCTTCGGCCCAATCCGGTCGGGAAAGAAAATGCCCCAGCAGAATTTGTTCCAGCAACTGTATATGAACTTCCACCCCCGCAGCAGCCGGGTTCAGCGGTGTCGCTCGTAAATCTTTCAGGCCCGCAGCACTTGGACCCACAAACAGGATACTTCCCGCCACACGGGATGGATCGAAATTTTCTTCAAACACTTCCCAGGCCGGAATGCGTCGTGATGGTACGTCATTGGTGTAATGCACCCAGGCCTGACCGGTGCTGGTCGTTGGAACTTCAATACGGCCAACCTTGATTGCCGTGATGCCGGTATTTTCGCCAAATGATTCCGCCATATTCGCGCCAGAAGATTTAACGATAAAGGTGGACGCCCCCTGTACGATGCGCAGCGCTTCCATGACCAGCGTCGGGTACAGTGTTTCACCCTTGCGCACAAGCAATGGCACGCGACGGATTATATTGTCGCGCTCGGTGATAAAGTTAAAACTGCCGTTCCCTGCAGACGCATTTTCAAGCATGGGCAAATTCGTTACCGCACCATTGAAGCTCGGAATAAACTGGCGCGGGTCATCGCCTGCATGTGAAAAGCCCGACTTGCGCACAGGCTCGAATTTATTTACCGCTTCTGTAAGTGTGAAGCCGGTTATCACATTTGCCTGTCGCATCACATCTGCCAGAATGGCGTCATGGCTGGGCATGGCGCCAATAATGCTTGATACCTGTTTGAACTTTGGACTGGCCCCCAGTTGCGTTAGAAACTGATCGGGCGAGGTGCGATCCGGTTCGGCAAACACCACGTCAAATACGATCGCATAGGCGCCCGCATTTGTGGTGCGCGCGATCAGATCGGCAATCATCGTTCTTGGCCAGGGCCACTGCCCCAACCGGTTCAGGCTTTCATCATCGACATCGACAATCTTGATCCCAACGCCAGCCACGCTCACAGGATCGATATATTCGCGCGGCTGAATACGCTGATAAAGATCAAATGTCTGATTGCGCAAATTGGTAATAATGAAGAATGGATCATAATAATTAAGTGCAAAAGCAAGCAAGAGTACCAATGCAGGTATTATGTTTTGAATTTGTCGCACTATTCTCTGCATCAGCATCAACATGGCTTCCAATTTTTAAGCATACATGCGCAGTCCATGAGAATAGTGTGTCACGCGCGTTAAGTTTTAACTAATCTCGTATATCATCACATAGTTGTCGATTTTATATTGTCTGGAAACGTTTCCTGCCAATATCAGTAGCCGCAACAGAATGACCGCGAGAACCAAAAGATGCTACAATTCATTCTCGATTTCTGGCGAAACTGGGCTTTGCTGTTTCACCCCTTACCCTATGGCGACCCCTATCTGGCGTGGGGTGCGCTGGTTGTACTGTATTTTCCCGTCCGGCGCTTCATTAGCTCTATATTCTAGGCGTTCCCCGATGCTGTGCGCAGTGCTTGCAAGGCATTAACCAATATTTAAGAAATCAAATAAAACACGATTAATTAAAATTATGCGTTGGTTATTATTGATTTTATTATTTTCTAACCTTATATTGACGAAATCATATTCATCGAAAGATAGTAATCATGGACAACAAGAACGCACTTATTGACATGACGGCAGAGATTGTCTCTGCCTATGTTGGCAATAATGAAATAACTGCTGCGGAACTGCCCAGTCTGATTCAGCAGGTTTATGGCTCTCTCGCCGATGTGTCGCAAGGGATAATTGTCGGCGATGCTGAGCCGTTGAAGCCCGCGATCGCGGTTAAGCGTTCGGTGTCGTCTGAATATATTGTTTGTCTGGAAGACGGCAAAAAATTCAAATCCCTGAAGCGTCATTTGCGCGCGCATTACGATATGAGCCCGGATGAATATCGTACCAAATGGGGCCTTCCCAAGGATTATCCAATGGTTGCACCCAATTACGCGCAGGCCCGTTCGGCGCTTGCCAAACAAATGGGGCTTGGCCAAAAGAGCAAGCGTAAAAAGGCCGTTTAATATATCTTCCCGGCGGTGACGCCTTTGTCAGGTGCTGGTAGATTACGGCACCAGTCTGTACGTTTCTTACCGTCATATGCCTGTGCCAGTCCCGCCTGAACCAGAGCCTGCGCGATGTCCTCGCCTGTTCTGCCGCTGACCCGCGCAAGCACGCGGCCGCCAAATTTATCGTGGTCAATGTCACTTAGCCAGACAACCGGTTCTATCTGACCATCCGTGTACAGAATATTATGCACGAAATCGCGGGCCTTTCCAGCCAGTTCGCGTTCATAAATACACTTCGCCGTCAGTTCAGGCGTATCAATGCGCGCGATCCGCACATTCACCCGCAGTTCCTGATTCAACCATATCCGCGCCCGTACGGCGATCGTATCCCCGTCTATTACCCGCTCAACAATGGCAGATACCGGCCCAGGCAACCGTGTGTCGGCGGGCGCGCCAAACGCGTATTGCATGGAAAAAATTGCAAGCAGCGCCAGACAGATCGTGTGACAGGCAATAATCCACATAATCGCACCCGGTTTGGCCGACATTTGTCCCATGCGAAGCAGTTGAAACATATCACCCACCACTCTTTATACGAGATAATATAATATTATACCCGTATAACGAGATAATTTACCAGACGTCCAGCGGCAAATATAGGCATCAACAGGAAAGTAGTCAAGATGAATAAGATGTTTATCCTTTTATAAGGATGATTAACCTAATTATATGCACATCTGGTACATTATGCCTATACGTAGATCGGGGCCGCCCCCCCCCCCCGCATTCAATCTGGCGTTCAATCCAGCGTTCAATCAAATGCTAATATCGCACCGTGATGCGCAGATGTGTGTCGCCGGCAAGTGCGGTAAATACCGTTTCATCGAGTTGCGGAAGGCGATAGCTTACAGCGGCGTCTCTGGAAAACCCGTAACCCTCTGTCGGCAGACCAAGCCAGTTTTTGGTGAGCTTATGGTTGGAATCTTCATCATGGTACAGGGATATGGCATAGCTGCCGGCGGCCGACACCGGAATACACACCGATACTTCTCCCTTATGGGCTGGAACACGTATGCGCGCGAGACGTTTGCCTTTTTTGAGAAAATCCTCGTCCCGGTCGCCATAAAGCATCAGGGTGATATTTCCCCGATCACTCTGGACCGCGCTAACGATTATCTGCAAACGAACCGCATCATTTGCTGTACAGCTACGCCCGGGGTTCGATTGTGCCCGCGCGCCTGTCAGCACCAGAACTGCCAGCAGTCCGGATAAAACTGATATATATGCCAATCGATACATCAAGCACGCCATAGTGGAAGTAAATATCAAGCTGGGCTTATACTCCATTTTCAACAATTAAGCGCAGACGAATCGCGATGTCAGACACCCCGAAAATTTCAGCAACAGCCAGCAAATTTGGATACCCGGAAAGCTGTATTGCTGAAACCCCGTCATGGCTGGTGCTGTTACGCCCGCAACAGGTGACGTTTGGTTCGCTGGTGCTGGTGTGTCGCGAGCCGGTAACGGCCTTTGGAGATGTCAGCGCGCAGGCATTGGCCGCGTTGCAGCCGGTTCTGAAAAATATCGAGCAATTACTTGCCAATGTCGTGAACTATCAGAAAATCAATTACCTGATGCTGATGATGGTGGATCCCGATGTGCATTTTCATGTTATCCCGCGCTATGAAGGCGCGCGCGAATATGACGGGCTGAGCATTGTGGATGCAGGCTGGCCCGGCCCCCCGCGACTGGATCAGGCGGTATCGCTTTCGCCCGGCGCGCAGGCGGCGCTGGTGCAGACATTGCGTGCGAATTGGGGCGCCAGGTGAGTTCAGCGCGCACGGGTACGAACCTGATTACATTTTATCTGGTGCGCGAAACTGCCAGGCCATTGGCGTTTTCACTGCTGATTACACTGGCGGCGATGCTGCTGGAGCGGACATTGCGGCTTATGGAAATGTTGACCAGCCACGGTGGGCCGCTGGAACTGGTGTTTCAACTGACAATTAATCTGCTGCCGCATTATCTGGGGCTGGCGCTGCCTGCAACATTTTTTATCAGTCTGTTCGTGGTGATTTCAAAATTTGATTCCAGTAATGAGCTGGTGACGATCAGCGGCGCGGGGCTTTCGCTGTATCGCATTGTGCGCCCAATGGTGGTGATCGGGCTGGTGTTCGCGTTTATCAGCGTGGCGCTGTTTGGATATATCCAGCCTTACAGCCGCTATCTGTATCGCGAAATCATGCATGTCGTCACGAATACAGCATGGAATGCGACGCTGAATGAAAGGGTGTTCGCAAAACTGGACGGCGGTCTGACCATTTACGCCGATGCCGTTGACGCGACCGGTCGCCGATTGGCCGGAATATTCATTCGCGAAGTCAATGGTGACACAGAGGCGGTGACCACAGCGGCCGAGGGCGCATTGATCGTCAATGCCGATCATACCAGACTGCAACTGGTGCTGCGCGATGGCGAGCGCACCACATTCAGAAAAAATGCTGAGACCATGACGGTGGGCTTTTCCAATGTGAGCCTGGCCCGGGACTTTGCGTTTGACGCCGCGCCGTTTCGCCCGCGTGGCAAGGATGGCCGCGAGATGACCTTGACCGAATTGTGGACGCTGGGGCGCGAAACCCCGGATGCGGCTGTGCGTGCGGGGCTGGATGCCGAATTTCACACCCGTATCATACGCGCCGCATCGCTGCCGTTTCTGCCATTTCTGGCAATGGCGATGGGCATTGCCAGTCAGCGCGCCAGCCGCAGTACCGGCATCGCGGCGGGCGGATTGATTTTGGTGCTGTACCATCATGTGATACAGCTTGGCGGCAGTCTGGTTGAACGCGGCATGTTTTCGGCGGCGACAGCGATCTGGCTGCCATTTTTGCTGTTTGCGGGGTTTTGTCTGATGACATTTCATCGCAGCAATGCGACGCCGGGCGGCAATCCCTTTGATTCTGTTTTTGCCGGGCTCGATAACATGATTGCCTCAATCACCAGCGCCCTTCGTCCCGAAAGCAAGAAACAGGCATGACCTTTGCGCTGTATCTGACGCGGGTGTTTGCGCTTAGTGTCGGCGCGGCGCTGCTGGCATTGGGGGCGTTGGCGGAGCTTCTGGATTTGCTGGACAACGGCAATAGTGTGGTTGCGCGTGAAGGCCGTCTGTCTGATCTGATTTATTATGCGGCACTGATTTCGCCTTCGGTTGCGGCCAGCGTCATTCCCATCGCCACATTGATCGGCGCGCTGATTACGTTTGGCAATCTGGCGGGCCATAATGAGATTGTTGCGATGCGCAGTTCCGGCATGACCCTGTACTGGATTATCGCACGTCTGGCGCCGGTGGCGTTATGTATCGGTGTGCTGTATTTCATGCTTCGTTTTGTTGTCGCGCCCTATACCGAAATTCAGGTCTATGAAATGTTGCGTGAGCCAGAAACAGAAAGTGAAGCAGTTACTGAGGACCGCCCATCAGACGGCAACTACTGGATCAGTTCCGGGCGCGTCATTCTGGCATTTGAGGTGGCCGCAGATGAAGGGCGGCGCATACAGCAGGTAACGATTATTGATCGCAACGAAAATGGCAGGATGATGCGCCACACTGTCGCCCGTGCAGGCAGCTACGAAAATGGCAACTGGCGTTTTGAAGGCGTTACAAGTCGTAACACCGGCGTACAGGGTGCGCTTCAAACGCATGATGGTGAATTTACCCTTGTCGACGGTCCCCAACCGGTTGATATTCTGGCCGCAACAATTCCCAATGCGCGTGTCAGGTTGCGCCAGCCGGGACTACCCGAAGCCAGAATATGGGCCGGCAGCAATAGCCCGGCCAATCATCAGACAAATTTTTATGAGGCTCTGGCAGCACCCTTTGTGCCGATGATCATGCTGCTTGCGGCAGCACCCCTGGCGCTTGGCACCGCGCGGCATCCTTCACGGGCGCGCGATACGGCTATCGCACTTTGCGCCGGATTTGGCTATTTGCTGGCCAGTGGAATGTTCCGCTCACTGGGGGAATCAGGCGTCATGCCGCCACTGCTTGCGGTGTGGGGACCGGTGATTATTTTTGCGCTGGGCACAACAAGCATATTGGCGCATCGCGAGGGATAAATTGTGAGCATCAGCATTATTCCCGTAACCGGCAAAAAGCTGATGCGGCGCTTCATTGAAGTTCCGTACACGGTGCATCAGGGTGATCCCTTGTGGATACCGCCCTTGCGGATGGAACGCGCGCAATCATTTTCACCGAAGCACAATGAATTTATGCGCTGTGCCGATGTGGGACTGTTCATTGCGCAAAAGGATGGCAGGGATGTGGGCCGGATCAGCGCACAGCTTGATCCCATGCTGAAAACCGCAGGCATGCCTGATATTGGCCATTTCGGATGCATCAGCGCGATTGACGACAGCGCGGTATTTTCGGCCTTGCTGGATACAGCCGAACAGTTTTTGCGCGCGCGTGGCGTGAGGCGCGTGCTTGGCCCGTTCAGCCTGTCAATCAAGGAAGGAACCGGCCTGTTGATTGACGGATTTGACACGCCGCCAATGTTGATGATGGGGCACGACCGTCCATATATAGCAGCCCATCTGGAACGCCATGGTTATCTTAAAGAAAAAGATGTTCATGCCTATATTGCCGATCTAAACATGCCACAGTCGCGCGCCACAGCGGCGATGCTGCGCCGCCCACCTGCCCGCAATGTCGTGCTGCGCAACGCCAATCTTGCTGACTATGACAATGAGGTCCGCCTGCTGGTTGATATTTTTAACGATGCCTGGAGCAACAATTGGGGATTTGTTCCGATGACCGAGGCGGAAACTGCGGCACTGGGAAAGCATCTGCGACTAATACTCGACAAGCGGCTGTGGATGTTCGCGGAAATAGACGGCAAGGCGGTTGGATTTATTATTGTACTGCCAAATATCAATGAAGCCATTCAGGATTTGCGTGGAAATTTATTGCCATTTGGCTGGGCAAAGTTTTTGTGGCGGTTGAAAGTGCGCGGGGTACGAAGCCTGCGTGTACCGCTGATGGGGGTTCGCAAAAGTGTCTCGGGAACCATGGCGGGCGCGGTGCTGCCGTTGCATCTGATCAGCGCAGTGTGGAGAACCGCCATTGCGATGGGCTATCAAAAAGTCGAGCTGTCCTGGATACTGGAAGATAATCTGCCAATGCGCCACGTGCTGCAACGGCTTGGCGCGAATGCCTATAAAACCTATCGCATTTATGGCAAGGCGCTGTGATGAAATGCACGGCGATTATTCTGGCAGGCAGCCGTGGCGCGCCGGATGCATTATGTTTGGCCAACAATGTCGCGCATAAGGCGCTGATCCCGGTTGCTGGTCAGCCCATGCTGGTGCGCGTTGTGGAAACATTGGCGCACAATACGCGCATCGGCGAAATTCTTATCTCAATTGAACGGCCGGAACTGGCGTTGGCGCTGACCCCCATTGCAACATGGATTGACAAAGGGCGCGTGCGCCTGATTGCAGCGGCGGGTACGCCCGGCGCCAGTGTACTGGCGGCCATAAATGCCGCAGAAAATTCCTGGCCGGTACTGGTGACAACGGCGGATCATCCCTTGCTGAATAATGAGATGATCGACTATTTTCTGGATCATGCGCCGGGTGATGCGGATGCCGTTGCAGCGGTTGTGGAACAGGCGGTTATTCAGGCGGCCCATCCAGAAACCCACCGCACCTATATGCGGTTTCGGGACGTGGCGTTCAGCGGGGCTAATTTATTTTTATTGCGAAATCCGAACGCCAAAGGCGTGGTGGCATTCTGGCGGCATGTGGAGGCCAACCGCAAGCGCCCCCTGCGACTGATGGCGGCGTTGGGGCCTGCCACGATTTTGCGGTTTGTAACCGGGCGGCTGGATCTGGCCCACGCGTTAAGCGAGCTTGGCAGGCGCTGCGGTACCAGACTGGATGTGGTGCGCCTGCCTTATGCGCAAGCCGCCATTGATGTGGACAAGCCTTCCGATCTGGCGCTGGTCACGCAGATTTTAGAGGCCGGCAGATGACTAGGCCGAAGCGACTTTCGGTTTGGCGTTAAGGCTGGAAAAACCCCGTATCAGGGTTTCAGCGCGCGCCATGTCTGCGGGGCAGTCGACCTCGCACCAGCCAAGCCCTTCGATGGATACCGCAGCGACCGCGCCAAAATCATTTTTCGCCAGCAGATCAACGGCGGATAAATACCAGCGCCGAAACCCGTCGGCCTCGCGCAACACGGTTTCCATTGCGGATTTCATCAGCGCGGCACCGTCAGTGGTAAAGCGCAGCATGCCTATCGATTCGCCATTGGTTTCCTGCGCGGATAATGTCTTGCCGATCGCGCAGAGGCGCAGACCATCGATCTGCACTTTCATGTCATCATCGTCATAGCGGGATTTGCGATCAATCGTGACGGTTACGGGTGCCACTGCCTCGCGCAATAATTTGTTCAGCACACCGGAATCAAACAGCGTGTCGCCATTCAGAACGATGCCGCCATCGCGCAATTCATCCACCGCCAGATACAGGCTGGCCAGATTATCAGCGACTGCAAAAAACGGGTTCAGCAGGGTGCGTACCGTAAGGCCTGGAAATTTCTGTTGCATGGCAAACGCGTCTACCGCTTCTGACATGAAGCCGGTAACGATCACGGCGTCGGAAATGCCGCACAGATGCAGGCTGCGCAATTGCCATTCCAACAGCGGACGTCCGCAAACCGGCACCAGACATTTTGGCAGATTGGCCGTATAGGGTAACAGACGTCGCCCCTGGCCCGCGCTTAAGATGATGGCTTTCATAAACCCCCGGATATCCCCGAACTTCCATGACAGCGCCGCCCGACCGGGGCGACGCATCGTTCGCCTGTGTAGCATGACCGGATTCCCGCTGAAATAACAAATATGTAATGTTTGCCGCCTGCCTGCGGGCTATTGTATAGGGGGCAGGCCGTACCCCATGAATTAACAGGATATTCTGAGAGGAATGCTGAACGATAGTAAAAAGGGCATTCGACGGCTGGGGGCGGGGATCAAACCCGCCTGGCAAAGCTGGACTGCCGATACCTTGCTGCGGCGCCTGATCAGCAATGCCTCGATGCTGCTGGGTGGCAAGGCGGTTACGGCGATTTTCGGCATCGGCTATCTGGCGCTGGCGGCGCGTGGGCTTAGCCTGGAGGCGTTTGGCACCCTGATCCTGATCCATACCTATACCCAGGCCGTTGGCGATATTACCAAATTTCAGTCCTGGCAGGTGGTTTTAACCTATGGCACCCCAGCCCTGAATGACGGTCGCACCGGCGATTTACGCAAAATACTGCGCTTTACCATGCGCCTTGACGCGATTGGGGCGATTGCCGGTCTGGTAGTGGCCCTGCTTGGCATTCCATTGGCGCAATATATGTTCGACTGGTCGCCTGAAACGGTGAGGCTGGCCACCTATTATGTACTGTCCGTTGTGTTTTTCGATATTGCGACAACCATCGGCATCTTGCGGCTGTATGACCGTTTTGATCTGGCCGCTGTGCAAAGCAGCCTGAGCGCCTTTATCAAATTACTGGGCACGGCTATGGCGTTTTATTGGGACGCCGGTCTGCAAGCCTATCTGCTGACCTGGATGATCTCCGAGATCATACCCTGTCTGGTGCTGATTGGCATGGCGGTGCGGGAGCTGCGCCGGCAGGGCGTGCTGCCCCACCAGCCGGATGCGACCGCGCAATGGGCGCCCGATCGCAAGGTTTGGAATTTTGTGTGGTTTGCCAATCTGAATACCACCTTACAACTTGTATTGACCCATTTTGGCACACTGGCCGTGGGGGCGATGCTGGGCGCGCCCGCAGCGGCGCTGTACCGGATTGCGCGGCAGTTGACCGAGGCCCTGACCACGCCCGTTAAACTGCTGACGCCCACCATTTATCCCGAACTGGCCCGGCTGACCGCGCGCAACGCCATTTCAGAGATGCGCCATTTTATGCTGCGCGCTTCCATGCTTGCGGGTGCCGGGGCATGTATATTGGTCGGCGTTTTGATCCTGACCGGGCAATGGCTGCTGCTGAGCATCGCCGGGCAGGGTTTTGTGCCTGCTTATGACCTTATGGTCGTGCTGGGAATTGCGGCGGCATTCCGGCTATGGTCTTTTCCATTGGAACCAATGCTGATATCTTCGGGACAGGCTCTGGCGGCGCTGAAGGTGCGCATGGTGGCGACGGGAGTGTATATCGTCGCCATGTTCTTGTTGTGTTCGTGGATGGGGCTGCTGGGCGCGGGAGTTGCGATGTTAATTGTATCGCTGACCAATCTTGCCGGTCAGGGTTTTGTCGTGGAGAAATGGCTTCGTCGGCACGCCGTTACAGCGTAAAAGCACGCGTAGGATTCTTAGTATCGCCCTGAAATAATTTCAGGGCCTGGAGAAACAGGTATGAAGCAAGCACTGCCCGCCAGTTCTGGTGGAGGCATTTATCGCCCTGCGGATTTTGCCACTTTGACGCAAGCATTGGATTATGCGGCGCAGGGGCAGGCTGGCCTGAATTTTTATTCCGGCAAGGGTGATCTTCTGGAAGCGCTGAGCTATTGCGATTTGCGTACCCAGGCGCAAGGCATTGCCAGACGCATGCGCAACGCCGGACTTGGCATGGGCGAGCGTGTTGCAATACTCGCGGATACAGATGGTGATTTTGTTCGCGCATTTTTTGCCTGTCAGTATGCGGGACTGGTGCCGGTGCCGATGCCGCTACCGATGGCCTTTGGCGGCAGGCTTGGATATATCAGCCATATCCGCCGAATGATCGAAAGCGCCGGCGCGAGCGCTGCGCTGTGCCCCAAAGCCCTGCTGGAGATGACACTGGAGGCCGCCAACGGACTGACGCTGAAAGCCGTCGGTACGCTGGAGGTATTTGATGCGTATACGGATGATGGCGCACCACTTCCCGACATTACGCCGGAGGCGCTTTCCTATCTGCAATATTCTTCTGGCAGCACCCGGTTTCCGTTAGGGGTTGGCGTGACGCAGCGCGCGCTGTTGAGCAATTGCCGCGCCATAACCCAGCACGGCCTGAAAATTATTGCCAATGACCGCTGTGTATCCTGGCTGCCATTTTATCATGACATGGGACTGGTTGGTTTTTTGCTGGTGCCGGTAACAACGCAAATGTCGGTCGATTATGTATCGACACGGGAATTTGCGCGGCGTCCGCTGATCTGGCCAACGCTGATTTCGCGCAATGGCGGCACATTATCGTTCAGCCCCTCATTCGGATATGATTTGTGCGCGCGTCGTGGCGCAAGCGGCGCGCGTCCTGACAATCTGGACTTGTCGCGCTGGCGCGTGGCGGGCATTGGCGGCGACATGATCCGCGATTCGGTGCTGTCGCATTTTTCCGATTGTTTTGCCGCAAGCGGCTTTCGCAAACAGGCCTTCGTTGCCAGTTATGGAATGGCCGAAGCCACGCTCGCCATCAGCTTTGCGCCGCTGAATACCGGTATCGAGACAGATCACATTGATCTTGATCAGCTTGAGGCATCTGCCATTGCCGCTCCGATAAAATCCAACGGGAATGGCGCATCGGCAAAGCGCAGCCGTAATTTTGTGTATTGCGGCCCGGTGTTGCCGGGGCATGAACTGGAAATTCGCGATCCCGACGGCAAGGTGCTGGGGGAGCGTCGTGCGGGACGCATTGTGGTGCGCGGGCCGAGCCTGATGCGGGAATATTTCGGAAATCAGGAAGAAACAGCGCGCGCATTATCAGCGGATGGCTGGCTGGATACGGGTGATCTTGGGTATCTGAGCGGTGACGCGCTGGTGATTACCGGACGCAGCAAGGATCTTATTCTGATCAATGGCCGCAATGTCTGGCCGCAGGATCTGGAATGGGCCGTGGAACAGGAAGTGGACGGTCTGCGCAGCGGGGATGTTGCGGCGTTTTCCGTCGATGAATCGGTTTCTGAGCGCGTGGTACTTTTGGCGCATTGCCGTAAAACCAGCGAGGGGGATCGCGAAGATCTGCGGCAGGCGATTATTGAAACGATTCGCGCCAAAGCCGGGCTGGATTGCGAGGTCATGCTGGTCGCACCGCACAGCCTGCCGCAAACATCTTCTGGCAAACTCAGCCGCACGCAGGCGCGTCAGCTATATCTGACCGGTTTGCAGAACAGCAGCGCGGCCAGCCTTGCTGCGCGACAACAGGCGTAGATCATGTCAGGACTGGTTGCGGTCACGGGCGCAACCGGGTTTTTGGGCCGCTATATTGTCCGTGCACTGATAGATCAGGGATGGCGTGTCCGCATACTCGCGCGGCAATATCCGGTTCACGAACAATTTTCAGATTTGCAGTTTGAAGCTGTACCGGGCGATCTATCAGACCCTGTCGCGCTTCGCGCATTGGTACGCGGGGCGGATCAGATCGTGCATGCCGCCGGCCTGATCAAGGCGCGCGATGCGCAGGCATTTTACACGGTAAATGTTCAAGGTACGGCTAATCTGATTGACGCAATAAATGCGGAAAATTCGCGCGCGCGTTTGTTGCTGGTTTCATCGATGGCGGCGCGAGAAGCGCATTTGTCACCCTATGCCGGCACCAAACGCGCAGCCGAGGAGATCGTGCGTACCCGGCTTTCGTCATCACATGAATGGACGATCATCCGCCCCGGTGCGGTATATGGCCCGTGGGATATCGAAACCCTGACGGTTATGAAACTGGTGAGCCAGGGCATCGCCATAAGACCCGGACACAAAAATGCGCGGGTCAGTCTTGTGCATGCGCGTGATGTAGCAGCAGCCGTGGCGGCGCTGTGCGCCGATGGTCCGCCAGCCAGCCAGTATGAAATATCGGACGCCCGCCATCAGGGTTATTTATGGGACGAAATTACCGCAGCCGCCGCCAGGGCGATGGGCCGGCGCACCGTACGGCTGGCGCTGCCGGCGCGCGTTGTTAAACTTTTAGGGATATTGGGGGCGGTCGGGGGACGCCTAGACCTTGCCCCGGCCATGTTAACCATAGATAAGGCACGCGAAATCCTGCACCCGGATTGGTCATCGCGCCCGGACCTTCAGCCCCCCACAGGGCTTTGGCAGCCGAAAATCAACATAAACTGTGGCTTCTCGGAGACAATCGCGTGGTATCAGTCACGCGGATGGCTTCCCAACAGGGGTAAAACTGCTTAGCCGGATTGACGCCGCCCCAAAAATGTTTGAAAAATCGACCTGATTGGCGATATCCGCTTCTGGCGGTCGTCTGTTAAGTTCCTGTTATATAATTATTCAGGATCTGTTAAAAGGCAGGTGTGGTGACGCGTGAAATGCGTCCGATCGGGGGGAAAAGGCAAGTTGGCGCAGCTGCTGGACACGATTGGGGCACAGATTATTCAAGTGCTGGCTGGGATGGTTCCATCGGGGGCTCCGATTACTGGAGAAACCCGGATTGCGCGTGACCTAGGGCTTGATTCAGTGGCCATCATGGATTTCGTGATGGAGCTGGAAGAACGCTTCGATATTCTGATACCGCTGGACCAGATTGCAGATGTTGAAACAATCCGTGATCTGACTAAAGCGATAGAAGTTCTTGTGAAAGATGCAGCCTGATGTCAATTTTTGCCAAGTTTGAAGATATCCGAAACACCCTGTCCGATCTTTCGCGGACGGGACAGAACCCGCTGGACGTGCGATTTGATGAAATCAAATCGCCAGTGGAAGGCATTGTTGGCGGCAAGCGCGTGCTGTTGTTTGGCACCAGTAATTATCTTGGTTTGACCTTTGACGCGGATTGCATAGAGGCCGGGGTGCAGATGCTGCGCCAGTCCGGTACCGGCACCACCGGATCACGCATTGCCAACGGCACCTATGCCGGGCATTCCTCACTGGAGAGTCAGCTTGCGGAATTTTACGGCAAGCGATCGGCGATGGTGTTTTCGACCGGGTATCAGGCCAATCTGGGATTGATTTCGGCGCTGGCGGGGCGCGAAGATCATTTGTTTATCGATGCGGACAGTCATGCCTCTATTTATGACGCGTGCCGTCTCAGCAGCGCGGAAATAATTCGTTTCCGGCACAATGACGCCGATGATCTGGCGCGCCGCATTGCCCGGCTGAAAGACAAGCCTGGCTGCCGGATTATTGTGACCGAAGGCATTTACAGCATGCTCGGCGATACTGCTCCACTGCGTGAAATTGCAGCGGTAAAACGCGCGACTGGCGCCTATCTGATTGTGGATGAAGCGCATTCGATGGGTGTTCTTGGCGCGCGTGGACGCGGCCTGTGCGAAGCCGCCGGTGTTGAAGCCGATGTGGATTTTGTCGTCGGCACGTTCAGCAAAAGTCTGGGCGCAATGGGTGGCTTTGCCGTATCCGATCTTGAGGGCTTTGACCTGCTGCGCGTGGCGGCGCGGCCTTATATGTTTACGGCGTCCCTGCCACCATCAATCGTTGCAACGGTTTCGGCGGCGCTGTCGCGTATCCAGCAGGATGCTTCGCTTGGTACGCGGGTGCGCGCCAATGGGAACCGCCTGTATCGCGGGCTGGCGAACGCCGGATTTGCGCTGGGCCCGCAACCCAATCCGGTTGTTGCCGTAAAGATGCCTGATCGTGATATTGCGGTAACTTTCTGGAAACAGCTTCTGGGCGAAGGTATTTATCTGAACCTTGCATTGCCGCCCGCGACGCCCGGCAGCCTGGCGCTGCTGCGTTCCAGCGTCAATGCGATGCATACGGATGAACAGATTGATTGCGCCATTGCCGCAATTTGCCGGGTGGGAATGCGGCTGGGGGTTATTAGCACCGCGCGGGCAAAACACCCCGCAAAGATGGCAGAGCAATTAGCCCTGCCAGCGGAGTAATCCAGGCTTAATGAATAGTGGGCGCGCTTGCAACCAGGCGTCCCTTTGCGGCATCTTCCACCAGAGCGTAAAGCGCCTGCCAGTCCGGGATCAGGGCAGTTTGATTCGCCTCAATCATCGCCTGTAATCCGTTTGAGGCAAATGCCAGCGCGGCCATCCCCCCGTCACGGGCTACCAGATATTTTGCAGTGGCGTGAAGATCCTGTGTCGAAACCATTTTGAATACTCGCAATCCGTTATCACCTGACCCATAAAAAGCAAGCCTCATGCCAGCCTGCTGCTTCATTCAAGACATTGATTTATATAATAAAAATTTGAATGGCAGGGTTTGCAGGCAGGCAATTTTTTCCGTCAGTCCCGCCCAAATGGACGATTTTCGTTCATTTACAGATCCTGCAATTCAACCACATCCCCCACCCGCACCAGACCAGCGCGCGCCACCCGGCAGGTGGCCCCCGCGCGCCATCCCGGCATCAGCACCTTGCGCAGACCTTTGCGGGCCTTTTCCATTACCGTACACGGATCACATTCATCGGTGATCACCAGCACCGCCTCGCCCACCTTCAGGCGTGTGCCAATGCGTCCGCTCAGATCGACACCGCGCACCAGCAGGTTGGCGCGCCGGGTGATCCAGGGCAGTTCGTCACCCAATTCCGCACAGGCCGCCAGCCAGCCCTCTTCGGTAAGCACTGTCACCTGACGCCCGCGCGCCGTACCCCTGAAATCACCGGCCAGCCCCGCTTCAACGGTGATTTCAGATTGGCTTAATAACTGCATCGGCGCGCGCGGTTTCTCGCGGATTGCAATTCCGGTGACTTCGCCCATTGATCATTCTCCCGGCTCAAAGGAAAAGTTCTGCATTCTCCAGACCCAGCCGCATGCCGCCAAAATTCCTGCCGGGCGGTTCCGGCGTATTGGCGCCGTGGGCACGCATGGCATGCACGTCGCGAAATGTGCGTTGCAGATAATTACTGGTTTGAAGCGCGCGTCCGCCGGCTGCCTCCATGATTAAATCAGCGGCGCGCATGCCAACCACCGAGGAATAGGCCGCATCCCAGCGCGCCTGTGCGCGCAATTCAATGGGCAGGGTGCCACCGCGCGCAATAATGTCCGCCATCTGATTAAAATTATCCAGCAGGCGCAACTGTGCGCCACGCGCCATGGAATCGGCTTCGGCCACGCGCATTTGCATGGAGGGGTCCTTGGCGTAGCTACCGCCACCCGCGATGATGCCCAGCGCGTTGTTGCGCACTTTGGTCTGTTCACAGAATATTTCGATCATGCCCATCGCCGCGCCGATGGGAGGTGCGGCCAGCGCGTTGGCGAACACCTGTCCGAACGGATATTTGTACAATGGACCGGGAAAGACTTCTGCGCCGGGGTTCTGGATACGGAACGCGCCAACCATGGAATGGGTGCGATAGGCAGGCACGAAAGCGTCTTCGACCACGATGTCCTTGCTGCCGGAACCAGACAGGCCGGACACATGCCAGTTGTCATCGATGCGGTAATCGCCGATCGGGATCAGGAAAGTGAACAGATCATTGCTGCCATTGGGATGCGTGACGCCCGCACCCAGAAACACCCATTTGCAATGATCGCATCCGGTGGAAAACGACCAGCGGCCGCTGACGCGAAAGCCACCCGCGACGGCTTCGGCCTTACCGGTTGGCGCATAGGACGACGAGATCAGAACATCCGGGTCATCCTTCCACACATCTTGCGCCGCGCGCGGATCAAACAGCGGTAGTTGCCAGTTATGGACGCCGACAATACCCAGCACCCAGGCCGCCGAGCCGCAGCCGCGCGCGATTTCCAGACACACTTCAAAAAACACCGATGGCGGCAGTTCGTATCCGCCATATTTTTTCGGATGCAGAATTTTGAAAAACCCCGCATCGCGAAACGCCTGCATGGTGGCGTCGGGACAGCGGCGCAATTGCTCCGCCTCCTGCCCGCGCGCGCGCAGCATTGGCACCATGGCCCGCGCCCGTTCGATCAGTTCTTCTCGTGTGCTCATACGCCCCTCCCCGTTTGTATCAATAGGTTTTTACGACGTGTTTTCCGATGATGTTACGCTGAATCTGGTTGGTGCCTTCGATGATTTGCAGCACCTTGGCGTCGCGGAAATATTGTTCGATGCGGTTATCGGTGGAAATGCCAGCCGAGCCGAACAGTTGCAGCGCGTCGGTGGCGACCTTCATCGCGACATCGGTGGCGAAACATTTGGCCATCGCGGCGATGGGCGCCAGTTCCTTGCCGGTGGCGCCGCCATCGACGACCGCCGCTGATTTATAGACCAGATGGCGCGCGGCCTCGGTCTGCATCGCCATGTCGGCCAGCATCCATTGCACGCCCTGAAATTCGGCCACGGACTGACCGAACGCCTTGCGGTCGCGCACATAATCGACGGCCAGATCAAGCGCACCCTGCGCCAGGCCGACGCCGCGCGCGCCAATGATCGGGCGGCTTTTGTTGAAAGCCTCCATCACCAGCAAAAAGCCTTCGCCCTCGGGACCAAGCCGGTTCGCCTCCGGCACGAAGCAATCTTCCAGATGAATGGCGGACGAGGGCACGCCGCGCGAACCGAGCTTGTGTTCGCCCCTGCCGATGGTGAAACCCTTCATGCCTTTTTCAAGAATGAACACGCTGATGCCGCCATGGCGTTTGGTGGGGTCGGTCTTGGCCGCGCAGATAACGAAATCGGCAATCGCCGAATTGGTCGAAAAAATCTTGTTGCCATTAAGGATATAGCCGCCATCCGTTTTGATGGCGCGGGTGGTGATGCCCGCCACGTCTGACCCCGCCCCCGGTTCGGTAATGGAAATCGCCGCGCGCAAGGCGCCGCTGGCCAGCCCCGGCAGAAAGCGCGCCTTTTGTTCGGCATTGCCGCCATACAGCACCGCGCCAAACGGCACCCATTGCACAATCAGCAGATAGGCGGTGTTATAGCAGATGCGCCCCAGTTCCTCGACCGCGATGCACGATGACAGGATGGAATTTGTGCCGCCATATTCTTCGGGAAATGGCAGCGCGAACAGGCCCAGTTCGCGCAAGGCCTCGAACATGTCCTGGGGATATTGTGCGGTGGCGTCAATTTCCTGGGCGCGCATGGCGACTTTTTCCAGCGCGAATTTGCGCACCATGTCGCGTAACAGGTTCTGTTCTTCACTCAGGCCATATTGTTGCATGGTCTATTCCTTATTGCGCATCGCGCATGGCGCGGCCCGCCGCCAGACGTGTCGGTGTATAGACAATGACGGTTTCGCCGGTTTGCTTTATGATACTGTTCCGGGTACGGACCAAACCACGCCGCGGGTCTTTTGATGTGGGGCGCGATTCCAGCACCTCCACCTCGACATGGATAGTGTCGCCGACAAAGGTTGGCCCCTTAATGTCAAACTCCATATTAAGAAAGGCCAGTCCCGTGCGCTGCAATGTGGCCTGCACCAGCAGCCCTTCGCAGATGCAATAGGCCAGCGCGCCCGGCACCAGCCGCCCGCCCTTGGGGCCATGCTTTGCTGCATATTCCACATCGGTGAACAGCACTTCAATCATGCCGGTCACATTGATAAACCCCACCAGATCGGCCTCTGTGATGGTGCGCCCCAGGGTGCGAAATTTACGCCCCACCGGCAAATCCTCCCACGCCATGCCCAGCCCAACAATATCCATACTCTACTCCCCGCTGTCATAATTAATGTTGACGAAATCATATAGGGTGATGGCACAATCGCCTATATGATTTAGACAATAAGAAAACAGACAGGGGAAGAACATGGATTTTATTCGCATAGAAAATGCAGCCGCCGTGCGCACGGTAACCTTGACACGGGGCGATCAGCGCAATGCCCTGAACCAGCAGATGCTGGCCGAGCTTGAGGCGGCCTTTAGCGTCACGCCGCCCAGCGATGAACGCCTGACCGTGATCCGCGCCGAAGGGCCGGTATTTTGTGCGGGCATGGATCTTAAATCGCGCGACGGCACCAATGCGGGCGTCAGCCCGATTGAAAAAATGCTGTACGCCATTGAAACCTACGCCTTGCCGGTGCTGGGCATTGTGCAGGGTGACGCCATTGCGGGCGGCAACGAACTGGCGCTGCATTGTGACATTGTGATCGCCAGCACAACGGCGCGTTTTGGCATGTCGCTGGCGCAGATCGGCCTGGCGCCGACCTGGTTTCTGGCGAAAAAACTGCTCGAAGTCGCCGGGCCGGTGAAGACGCGGGAGTTTCTGCTGCTGGGCGATCCGTTCCCGTCCAGCCATATGTATGACATGGGCTTCATCGCCCGCGTGGCCCCGCCAGAAAAACTGGAAGAAGAGGCGCAGAAACTGATTACGCGTCTGGCCGCCAATGCGCCGCTGTCGCTTAAGGCGATGAAGGCGTTGATCGTGCGCGAAATGGCGTTCCGCGACGGCATCTATCACAGGGATATTGACGCGCTGGTCACCCAGTGCGGCGTCAGCGAAGACGGCAAGGAAGGCGTCAAGGCGCGCCTGGAAAAACGCCCCGCCAAATTTGTTGGCCGGTAAGGAGCGCGCAGATGGGCATTCGCATCACCAAACCGTTTCAGCCGCTAACACCGGAAGCACTGAAAGACGTACACGCCTATCTGGGTGTGTATCATCTGGCCGAACCCGATGGGACGATTTATTATATCGGCTATGCGGGCGGGCGCACGCTGTTCGGCCTGAACAGTGAATTGCAGCGCGAAATGGATGCGCGCGGCGGCAAGCCAGCAATGTTCCGCTATGAAGTGAACATGCAATATCTCAGCCGCCACGAAGAACTGCTGATGCTGCATGTGGCCGATCATGGCGAATTGCCGGAACGCAACCGGCGCGAGTTGAAACACAAATTGGGGCGGCTGACGCCTGCTTAGAAGAATGATGCGTTTGGATTAAAGGCGCAATTAACCCTCTGCCTGTCACCCCGGACTTGTTCCGGGGTCCACCAGCCTTCGCAAGAAGGCTACGGCCTGGCAAGGGGGCAACGAATGAAGGCCATGCCGTGTTACCCTGGACCCCGCAATAAATGCGGGGTGACACCGTGGGTGGATCGGTTATGCAATCTAAACATAATATGTTCTGGGAGAATGACATGGACTATCAACTAACCGATGAGCAACGGATCATCGTCGATACGGTGCGCAAATTTGTGCGCGAGGAAATTCTGCCGCTGGAAGACAGTCTTGATCCCGATGCGGGCGATCTGGAGCCGGAGGATAAAGCCCGCCTGGTCGCCAAGGTGACGGATTTGGGGTTTTACGGCCTGGGCATTCCGCCGGAATTTGGCGGGCCTGATCTGGACACCACGACCCAGACATTGATCGCGATGGAACTGACGCAGCACCGTGCGGGTCTGTACAATCCGGCCTATGGCGTGTTTGGCGGCGCGGGTCTGGCGCAACTGTTCGAGGCGACCGACGCGCAGAAAGAAAAATATCTCTATCCAACCCTGCGCGGGGAAAAGAGCACGTTCTTTGGCCTGACCGAACCGTCGGGCGGATCGGACCCGGCGCGCGCCATTCAAACCCGCGCGGTGCGCGATGGCGATGACTGGGTGCTGAACGGCTCTAAAATTTTTATCAGTGGCGCGGATCGTGCCGATTTCGGCCTGCTGTTCGCGCGCACCGACACCGATAAAGGCCGTGGCGGCGTCACCTGTTTTATTGTCGATGTGCCCTCGCCCGGTTTTTATGTGCGCCGGGTGGTGCATACATTGCGTTCCACGCGCTACGCCACGGAAATTCAGATCGAAAATCTGCGCGTGCCCAACAGCAATATTCTGGGCGAGGTGAACAAGGGCTTCGCCATCGCCAATGACCGCCTCACGCGCCAGCGCATTCCCTATGCGGCGGGCTGTGTGGGCGTTGCCATCAAGGCGCAGGAAATGGCCATCGAATATTGCAAAATCCGCAATACGTTCGGCGGGCCGCTGGCGTCGCGCCAAAGCATTCAGTGGATGATCGTGGACAATGAACTGGACATCCGCACCGCGCGTTATCTGTGCCTGGATGCAGCCCAGAAAGCCGATAGGGGCGAGGAATTCCGCACCGAAGCCGCCATGGCCAAACTGGTCGGCAGCGAAGCGGGCGGGCGCGTGGTGGACCGCGCCATGCAGATTTTCGGCGGCTATGGCATGACCAAGGACTTGCCGTTCGAACGCTGGTACCGCGAAATGCGCATCCGGCGCATCGGCGAAGGCCCCAGCGAAGTGCAACGCCTGGTAATCGCCCGCGACATTATCGGCGGCGCGTTTCATTAGGGGGTGCCTTATTAATGTAACCACATTAAGTCTTGACGGATCAATTTAATGTGGTTACATTAATGGAAGTAGAAATTACATTTGATCCGGCGAAAGACAGCACCAACAGGGTAAAGCATGGCCTTTCTCTGACTGAGGCACGCAGGCTTGATTGGGATACGGCGCTCATTGAGCGCGATGACCGTAGAAATTATGGTGAGGACAGAATGCTGGGTATCGGGTATGTCGGCCACCGGCTGCACGTCGTGGTTTTTGTCGAACGCGACGGGGCGAGGCGGATAATCAGTTTACGCAAAACCAACGAGAGAGAGGATAAGCGTTATGCCAAAACTTAAGCCAGGACACATTTGGCCCACGCCGGAAGAGGATGCGGCCATTACTGCTGCGGCCATGTCCGATCCAGACTCCATCCCGTTCACGGATGAGGAATGGGAGCGGCTGATGGTCAAACGCAGGGCGCGGATGGGCCGCCCGCCTGCCGCCGTCACCAAAAAGAGTGTGACGATCCGCCTGTCGCGTGATGTGCTGGAAAAGTTTCAGGCAGAAGGCAATGGCTGGCAAACCCGCATCGACGCGGCCCTGAAAGACTGGCTGAAAAGCCATAGCCCCGCCGAATAATAATCTGTTTACGGAGTAATTGAATGACGCACCGGCCCCAACCGCTGCACGGCATTACGGTCATTGATCTGGGGCAGGTTTATCAGGGGCCGTATGCGACGCTGCTGATGGCCAAGGCCGGGGCGAATGTGATCAAGGTGGAGCCTGTCAGCGGCGAGCCGTTACGGGCGCGCGAACGGTTGGGCGGCGGCGCGGTGTTGCCGTTTGCGATGCTGAACGCCAACAAGCGCGACATTACGCTGAACCTGAAATCCGAAAAAGGCCGGGAAATTCTGATCGCGCTGTGCAAGAAAGGCGATGTGCTGATCGAAAATTATGCGCCGGGTGTGCTCGACAAATTGGGCGTTGGGGCCGAGGTGCTGATGCGGGAAAATCCCCGGCTGATTTACGCCTCGGGCAGTGGTTTTGGATTAAGCGGGCCGGACCGTGAAAGTCTGGCGATGGATTTAACCGTGCAGGCGGTGTCCGGCATTATGAGCGTCACCGGTTTTCCCGATGGGCCGCCGGTGAAAGCCGGCCCGGCAGTGGCGGATTTCATTTCCGGCACGCATCTTTATGCGGGCATTGTGACGGCGTTGTTTGAGCGTGAACGCACCGGGCAGGGGCGCCTGGTCGAAGTGGCGATGCAGGAAACGATTTACCCGACACTCGCGTCCAGTCTGGGCATGTGGCACGGCTCGGGCGGCAAGCTGCCGCCGCGCACCGGCAACCAGCATGCGGGGCTGGCCATGACGCCCTATAATGTGTACCCGGCCAGCGATGGGCACATCGCCATTATCTGTGTGACCGAACAGCATTGGCAAAATCTGCTGAGCGCCATGGGGCGCGAGGATTTGCGCGGCGATGAACGGTTCGAGAAAAACGCCGCGCGGGTGCGCAATCTCGCAGAGACCGACGCGGTCGTGATCGGCTGGTCAAAAACCCTGCCCAAGGCGGAAATCTTCGCGATCACCAAGCGCCACCGCATTCCGTCCGCCCCGGTGCGCGATCTGAACGAAGTGGTCAATGATGTGGGCATGCATGAACGCGGCATGCTGCAATGGATTGATCACCCCAGCATGGGACGCATCGTCATCCCCAACAGCCCGCTGCGCTTTCACGGCACACCGCAAATGATGGGCGGCCCGCATCCCGATCTGGGCGAGCATAATGTGGAGGTCTATGCCGAAATGCTTGGGCTGTCAGAGGCCGAGGTTGATGCCCTGAAAGGCGAGGGCGTGATTTAGGGCGCGTCCTCAATTACTGTCATTCCGGAAGCCGATTTTCCCGAAATCGCAGATTTCGCTGGAAAATCGAGCTATCCGGAATCCATGTGCTTGCCCTCGGGCCGGCAAAGCCGGTCCCGGGGGGGCCACAAACGAGTGCCTTACTATTTGACTCCTGGATTCCGGATCGTAAGGCTCGCTACCCTAAAACCTGCGGTTTTCGGACTCGCCTAACGTCCGGAATGACAATTTTGGGTTAATTGAGGACGCGCCCCAGTGTAATCAAAAATCTCTGGCAAACCGCCCCCCCCCCGGTATATTCCTAAAATCCAAAACAAAGTATGCGGGGGCATCAATGGCAACAGATACAGGCAAGTTACTGGGCGAACGCGCGATTGTGATTGGCGCGGGCATGGGCGGCATGATGGCGGCGGGCGTGCTGGCGAAATTTTTCGCCGAAGTCGTGGTGCTGGACAAGGAAAAGTTACCGGCATCGCCCGAGGTGCGCAACGGCGTCCCGCAGGGCGCGCATGTGCATGGATTGCTGGTTCTGGGGCGGGGCAATCTGGAAAAAATATTCCCCGGCTTTACCACTGATCTTATCGGTCGCGGGGCGCACGTCTCGCGCTTCGGCCTTGGTTTCCGCTTCCGCGACGGATTAGGCTGGCACCCCGAACGCGACCTGGAGTTGGACTTTATAGGGGTAAGCCGGCCATTATTGGAACATACTGTGCGCGCCAATCTGGAACGCCTGCGTAATATCACCATCCGCGATGGCGCCGCTGTCGCCGGCTGGCGGGAAGGCGCGGATAAAATCACCGTCACGCTTGCGGGGGGTACGGAGGAATCGCTGGATGCGGATTTGGTGGTGGACGCCACAGGCCGTTCAGGACAGGCTCTGGAAATGCTGGAGGCAAATGGCTATGGCCCGGTCGAGGAAGTGGTCATAAATACCGGACAAAATTATACTAGCGCCATCTTTGAAAAACCCGCCGGATGGAGCCACCCGTTGAACGGCTGCGTGATTAGCAGCGATGCGCCGGTTAGCGATGGCGGCGTACTGTTTTCTATCGAAAATAATTGCTGGATGGTTAGCCTGCTTGGCCGCTTTGAGCATGCGGCGCCTAATGACCTTGCGGGTTTTATGGGGTATGCCGGAAATATTTCTGATCCTGTCATTCATGAAATCCTGTCTCAGGCCAAACAGCTTACCCCCATCAGAACATACCGGCCCCACCTTTCGAAATGGCGGCGCTATGACAAGCTTGCGCGATTCCCTGACCGGCTTTTGCCTTTGGGTGACGCGATAACGATGTTTAATCCGATGTTTGGCCAGGGCATGACGGCGGCCTCTTTCCATGCGCTGTGTTTGCGCGATGTGCTGTCGGCGCGCGCACAGGGCGCACGGGCGCTCACCGGCGTCGCCAAAGAATATCTGCAACAAACCCACACCATTTCTGAAGAAGTGTGGCAGGGCCTTGATCCGCTGGAATTTTCTTTTCCGAAAACCATTGGCGCGCGCCCTGCGGATATCGAACAGCGGCAAGCCTTTGGTCTGGGGTTGCGCAAATTGATCGAAACAGACGCCGAAGTGCACCGCCTCTTTATGGCGGTAGGCAATCTCATCAAGCCCGCATCGGCGCTTGGCCGAGAAGATATTGTGGCGCGGGTCAACGCCATCATGGCGCAGGGGTAGGGGACACAGGCTGCCATAGGGCCAGCATCTGTGAACTTGTATTCCTGAAGGATGAAGGTGTGATTTAGATCACACCCGCCCTGTTACCCGGTTTGGCTTTACGCCACCGTCCATGTATTGCCCGAACGCAGCAGCTTGTTGATGTCGGGTTTTGGGTTCTTGGCCTTTGCCTGATCCATTTGCGCCCATACTGAAACTTCATAGCTTTCGGCGGGGTCACAGTAAATCACGCCCAGCGCCACCGGGAAGGGGGCTTCCAGATCCGCCAGCAGGCCGCCCAGTACGCGGTTGGTTTCGTCATGCACCACAATGTCATCCAGGCTGACGCCGCCTTCGCCCAGCGTCACCATTTCCAACGCCAGGGTTTTGACGTTGAGGCGCAGGCCTTTGCTTTTATCTTTGCCAAACAGCAGGGGCTTGCCATCTTCAACCAGAATTTGCGCGTCGGCGGCGACTTTTTTGTCGGTGATATGGGCAAACACATCATCATTATAAACGATGCAGTTTTGCAGAATTTCCACGAATGACGCGCCCTTGTGCGCATGGGCGCGTTTCAGCAGCGCGCTTAAATTCGCCTGCTGAATATCGATGGCGCGGCCAACAAAGCGCCCGCCCGCGCCCAGCGCAAACCGCAAGCCATTGGCGGGGCGATCCACCGAACCCTGCGGTGTGGACGGCGATTTCGTGCCAACGCGCGAGGTCGGCGAGAACTGCCCCTTGGTCAGGCCATAAATTTCATTGTTGAACATCAGATATTGCACATCAACATTGCGGCGCAGCAGATGGAACAGATGATTGCCGCCAATGCTAAGCGAATCCCCGTCTCCGCCGACCACCCAGACATTCAGTTCAGGATTGGCCAGCTTGACGCCGGTGGCGACGGCGGCCGAGCGGCCATGAATGGTGTGAAAACCGTATGTGTTGATGTAGTAGGGAAACCGCGCCGCGCAGCCAATGCCCGAAACGAACACCGTGTTTTCATGGGTGGCCCCGAGTTCGGGCAGGGTCTTGTGCACCGCTTTCAGAATGGCGTAATCGCCGCAGCCGGGGCACCAGCGCACTTCCTGGTCGGTGGCGAAATCATCGGGCGTCAGTTTTGCAGGCGCGTTCATGTCATTTGTCCCTTGTCGGTCTTATGGCGTTATTATTCGGCGGCTTTGGCGGTGGCAAGGCGCGTGCGGATGGCGTCTTCCACTTCGCTGATCATCATCGGCTGACCGGACACCTTGTTCAGGCCTTCGGCCGGCACCAGATATTCGGCGCGCAGCAATGTGCGCAACTGCCCGGTGTTCATTTCGGCCACCAGCACCTGCTCAAAGGAATGCAGCAGATCGCCAAGATTGCGTGGCAGCGGCCAGATATAACGCAGATGAATATGCGACACGTCATAACCGGCTTCGCGCATGTTGGAAACCGCGCGATAGATCGGGCCATAGGTCGAACCCCAGCCGACGACCACCATTTTGCCGCCGGGCGTACCGATCTCAACCGTTTGCTCCGGGATGTCGTTGGCGATGCCCCGGATCTTGTTGGCGCGCACATCGGTCATGCGCTGATGGTTTTCCGGCTCGTAGGAAATATTGCCGCTATTGTAGTCTTTTTCGATGCCGCCGATACGGTGCGCCAGCCCCGGCGTGCCTGGAATGGCCCAGGCGCGCGCCAGGGTTTTCGGATCGCGCACAAAGGGGTGAAACCCTTCGGGATCGGTGCGGAAGCTAACCGGGAACGGTTTGTAATCCGCCATGTCCGGCACCAGCCACGGCTCCGCCGCATTGGCGATATAGCCGTCCGACAGCAACATTACCGGCGTCATATATTTGGTGGCGATGCGCACCGCCTCGATCGCGGTTTCAAACGCATCACCGGGCGAACGCACCGAAATAACCGGCATTGGCGCATCAGCATTGCGCCCAAACACGGAAAGATACAGATCGGACTGCTCGGTTTTGGTCGGCAGGCCGGTCGAGGGGCCTGCGCGCTGCGTATTCACAACCACCAGCGGCAGTTCGGTGCCGATGGCCAGACCAATCGCTTCGGTTTTCAGCGCGATGCCGGGGCCGGAGCTGGCGGTAACGCCCAGCTTTCCTGCATAGGACGCGCCGATAGCGGCGCAGGCGGCGGCAATTTCATCTTCCGCCTGGAATGTCATCACGCCGAACGCTTTCAGTTCGGAAAGCGAATGCAGCACCGATGAAGAAGGCGTGATCGGATAGGACGCCAGTAGCATTTCCAGCCCGGCAAGCTGACTGCCCGCGAGCAGGCCCCAGGATAGCGCTTCGCTGCCCTGCACCAGACGGTACAGGCCCGGTTCTATATTCGCCTGACCGATGGAATAGCCGGCACTATCACCGCTGATTTCCACGGTTTCACCGAACGCATGCCCGGCCTTCAACGCAGCAATATTGGCCGCCGCCACTTCGGGCGCCTTGGTGCCGAATTTGGTCTGCAACCAGTCAAGGGTCGGCTGCACGTCGCGGTCATACATCCAGTAGACAAGGCCCAGCGTCCACATATTCTTGCAGCGCAGCGCCTCTTTCTGCGACAGGCCCATTGGTTTCGCCACATCCAGTGTCATTTTGGAAATATCAATTTCCAGAAGCTGATAATGCGCCAGCGAGCCATCCGTACGCGGATCAATCTTGTATCCGGCCTTGATGAAATTGCGTTCGTTAAAGCTGCCGGTATCCAGAATGATCAGGCCGCCTTCGCGCAGGTTCGACAGGCTGACCTTTAGCGCCGCAGCGTTCATCGCCACCAGAACGTCTGATTTATCACCGGATGTTTTGATGCTTCGCGATCCAAAATTGATCTGGAAGGCGGACACGCCAAAGGTCGTGCCGATCGGGGCGCGAATTTCCGCCGGAAAGTCCGGGAACGTCGCCAGATCATTTCCCGCCAATGCAGTGGAGGATGAAAACTGGCTGCCGGTTATTTGCATGCCATCGCCGGAATCCCCGGCAAAACGCACGACTACCGACTCAATCTTTTTGCGGCCGCGCTGCGCAACCGTACCGGCAACTGATCCCACCATGTGACTTATGATCCTGCAAATTTAAGGGCGCGCCCTGCCCCCCGGTTTCATCCGGATGCGCAACACCGCCTATTCAGCCTCCCGTGGGCCCGTGTCATTCCTGTGACCCAGTGCCCGCTCATTTCTTATGCCCGGATTATAGGCGATTCAACACATTGTTTGAAATGCTAATCCTGCATCTGACTAATTTATCATTTACTACTTATGCGTGTATCAGGGGCGCGAAAACGTGTGGTCGCCATCCGGATCGAGATTTTCGATTACAAAGTTCAATTCGCTGGCAATATCCGCCAGGCTGCGCCCGGCCCGGTATATGTCCAGCACCTGTTCCAGCATGGCGCGCGCGATGCTGTCGGCCGGTATTTTGGCTGCCGCACCCGCTTCCAGTGCTGCTTTCATATAAGTGCTGCTGATCTCAAAAGCACTGGTCATCTGCCATCTCCAAATCTCAAAACCCCTGGGTCAGTTCCGCCAGACCCCGGATGATGCGGTCCGGCTGGGCCGGTGCATTTTCCGGCAGGCCATTGCCGGTATGATCATGCCAGACAGTGTGAATGCCCAGCCGTTTGGGCGCGGCCACCTCCCATTCCAGATTGTCGCCGACGATCCAGGCCGAACCCGCATCCGCGCCAACCGCACGCAGGGCATGATGATAGGCCTCGGTCTCCGGTTTGCCAAATCCTACATCGCCTTCCACCTGTATATGGTCAAAGCGATGCTCAAATTCAAACCGCCTGATTTTTTCCCATTGCGGCTCGGTCGCGCCATTGGTGATCAGCGCCAGCCGCACCCCTGCTGCACGCAATTGGTCCAATGTTTCATGGGCATGCGGGAACAGCGCTATTTCCCGGTCACGCAGGACATGCAGCGCGTCGGCAATCTGGTGCGCAAGCACATCGTTCGCGATGCCTGCCAGTCGCAGGCCGATGCCGGCAATTTCGCGGCGCGTGCGCACCAGATCAAGTCGCGCCGTCTTGTGTCGCGTACTGTCCGCCCAGAATTCCAGCGCCGCCGCATATAGCGCATCGGCGGTGTGGTCCAGCATGGCATGATCCAGATCGGCATGAAATTCATCCAGCGTGCGCCGCCACACATCGCGCGGATGCCCCTTAAAGGATAAAATCAGCGTATCATCCATATCAAACAATATTGCGCGCGGCAGCATATGGAAAATTTCCAGATGGTTCATGTAAGCAGCCAAGTCAAATCGGGCACGGGATCAGGATTTCGCGGCAGGCTTATCACCCGCACGCCGCCTGCGAAACATATAAGCGTTTCCAACGTTTCGGCAAGTGTCACCGATGATGCCGCGCTTTCACTGACAATAATGCCGGCAACACGAATGCCTTTGGATTGCAGGGCCTCCAGCGCCGTTAAGGTGTGGCTGATACTGCCCAGATAGCTGCCGGTGACCAGTAATACTGGTATTTGCAGCAGCATGATCCATTCGCGCACCGTGCACTGATCATTTATCGGGACCAGTACGCCGCCAACCCCTTCGATCAGAAGATAATCCTCGATGCCATCGCGCGCCGCATTGCAAAAGGCCAGCACTTCTTTCAGATCAATCGGGCGTCCTTCGCGCTTTGCGGCCATGTTTGGGGAAAGTGCTGCTGCAAACCGCCAGGGCGTAACATCTGCAATATTTTGCGCGGTCATCGGCAGGCCCAGCGCTTCCAGTAAATAGGCCGTGTCACTTTCAGGCGCTGTTTCATCTGTATATCCCGTCATCAGCGGCTTTAATGCGCGCACGGACTTTGCCTTTTCCCGCAACTGCCGGATCAGTAAACGGGTGACAAAGGTTTTGCCAATATCGGTCCCCGACGCGGTAATGAAAAAACGTTTCATGCTATTCCCGCTGCGCGCAATGTTGCCACCAACCGGTCAATATCAGCATTCAGATGCGCAGAGGTAAAGGTAAAGCGCAACCGCGCCGTACCATCTGGCACCGTGGGCGGGCGAATGGCGGTGACGAGGAACCCCGCCTCTTCCAGCATCGCCGATAGCGCCAGCGCGCGCATGGCGTCACCAATGATCACCGGCACGATCGGGCTTTGTGCATCCGGTAAATTCATGGCGCGGGTAAAGCGTTGCGCCCTGGACAGCGGGGCCGCACGCAACACCGGATCGCGCGATATAATTTCCAGCGCGGCGCACGCCGCCGCCACGATGCCGGGTGGCAGTCCGGTGGAATAAATCAGCGTGCGGGCGCGGGTGCGGATCAGATCTATCACCGTACGTGATGCGCAGATATATCCGCCATATACGCCCACCGCCTTGGACAGCGTACCCATTTGCAACGGCACATCGGTTTTTTCACCATCCATAAAACTGCTGCCGCGACCATCCCCCAGCACGCCAATGCCGTGCGCGTCATCGGTCATCAGCCAGGCGTCAAAGGCGCGCGCAATTTCAGCCAGTTCGCGTACCGGGGCCAGATCGCCATCCATGCTGAACACGCCATCTGTGATTATCATGCAGTGGCGATAGTGCGTGCGATGTGTACGGAGCAATTCAGCCAAATGCGCCATGTCATTATGCCGGAAAATCAGGGTTTCAGCACCGCTGAGCCTGCCACCCGCCATCAGGCAGGCATGGCTGAGCGCATCCGCCAGGATCAGATCGCCCGAACCCGCAAGAGCTGGAATAATGCCCAGATTAGCCAGATAACCGCTGCCGAAAACACAGGCGTCTTCGGCGCCCTTGAGACGCGCCAACGCGCTTTCAAGTTCCCGGTACAGCGAATGATTGCCCGACACCAGCCGCGATGCGCCTGCGCCTGCGCCAAATTTCTGCGTGGCGTCTATCGCTGCGCGTTTCACTTCTGGATGCTGGCTGAGATTAAGATAATCATTGCAGCAGAACGAAATCAGCCGCCGTCCGTTGCGTATGGCAATAGCGTCATCCGTGCGATCGGTTTCCACCAGCCAGCGGCGCAGATGCTGCGTCTCCAGTTCGCCGAGTTTTGCCGTTGCGAATTTTTCGAGACTGTCCATTTTATTTCCGTGCGGCCCATTCGCCAATGACCGTCACCATCGCGCCCGTCACCTGACGCAGTTCATCGAGCGAAATTGTAAAGGGTGGCGTCGTGTAAATAATGTCGCCGAACGGGCGCAACCACACGCCTTCCTCAATAAAGCGCTGCTTGAACCAGTCACGCGCCTGCATGTCCTGTAACTGGACCACGCCGATGGCGCCTTTCACGCGCACATCGCGCACGCCTTTCATCCCTGCGCAGGGCGCAAGGCCCGCGCGTAACTGCGCCTCAATCGCTGCCACCTGTTGCAGGCGCGGCTCCGTTTCAAACAGATCCAGCGATGCGTTCGCCGCCGCGCAGGCCAGCGCATTGCCCATATAGGTTGGCCCATGCATCAGCGCCATCGCGTCATCTTTACCCAGAAACGCCTGATACACATTGCTGCTGGCCAGTGTCGCCGCCAGCGCCATCGTGCCGCCGGTCAGCGCCTTCGACAGCGTCATAATATCGGGTACAATTTCTGCCTGGGTACACGCAAATAAAGTGCCGGTGCGCCCGAACCCGGTCATGATTTCATCCAGTATCAACAACAGCCCGTGCCGGTCACACAGCGCGCGCAGATCGCGTAAAATTTCTGGCGAATGAAATTTCATGCCGCCCGCGCCCTGCACCAGCGGTTCCACAATCATGCCGGCAATTTCGTGACGATGCGAGTGCAGAAAGCCATCCAGCACGTCATGCTGTGCGCGGCTGCGCGGCAGATCGACGAAGCACTGTTCCAGCAGCGCGCCCCTGAACAGGCTGTGCATGCTTTCATCGGGGTCGCACACCGACATCGCGCCCAGCGTGTCGCCATGATAGCCATCGCGGAAACAGGCAAATTTCGTGCGGCCCTTGTGCCCGCGATTGATCCAGTATTGCAGCGCCATCTTCATGGCGATTTCCACCGCGACGGAACCGGATTCCGAAAAAAACACATGATCCAGATCGCCGGGCGCCAGCCGCGCCAGCCTTCCGGCCAGTCGGGCGGCTGGTTCGTTCACCAGGCCACCCAGCATCACATGCGGCATACGCGTGAGCTGATCGACGATGGCGCTGCGAATATGTGGGTGATTATAGCCGTGACAGGCGGTCCACCAGGACGCGATGCCATCGATCAGTTGGCGTCCATCGGCAAGCTGAATGCGCACACCCTCGGTCGCCACCGCCGCGAGTGGGTCCGCCGCCGTCTGCATCTGGGTATAGGGCAGCCACAAATGGTGTTTTGCATCCCTTAGCCAGTGCGCCGTCGCGTCATGTGATTTCTGTTGTGCCATGACGGCACATTACCCGGTTTTTCAGAATTTTTCATCGAGTCCTTGTGATCGCGCGCACTTTGCGCGACGATAGCGCAAAATAACAGGGGGCAGGGAATATGGTGGCGCTGGAAGGTTTTACAGAACGCAGCTTTACCCATGACGGTAAAACCAAACCGGTCTATTGGCGCGGTAACGGCCCCGGCGTGGTGATCATGCATGAAATTCCGGGCATTACGCCGCTATTGTTGCGCTTTGCGCAATGGGTGACGGATGCGGGCTTTACCGCCGTGGTGCCGCATCTGTTCGGTGAACCCGGCAGGCCGAACAGCAATGGCTATATCGCGAAATCCATCGCGCAAGTGTGCATATCCCACGAATTTTCGGTGCTGGCAGCCAATAAATCCAGCCCGGTCACCGATTGGCTGCGCGCTTTGTGCCGTTCTGTGCATACGGAACTGGGCGGGCGCGGCGTGGGGGCCATCGGCATGTGCGTGACGGGGAATTTTGCGCTTAGCCTGATGATGGAACCCTGCATGCTGGCCCCGGTGCTGAGCCAGCCATTTCTGCCATTTGCGATTGGCAAAACCCGCTGCGCCGCGCTGCATGTCAGCCCGGCTGAGCTTGATAATGTAAAACGCCGGGTGGCCCAGGGCGACAAGGTGCTGGGGCTGCGCTTTACCGGGGATTTCACCAGTCCCGGTGCGCGGTTTGATACATTGCGTCGCGAGCTTGGCGATGGCTTTGAGGGCATCGAGATTGACAGCAAGTTTGGAAATCCCGATGGCAATCCGCTGGCCCATAGTGTGCTGACCACCGATCTGGTAGACGAGGCCGGACATCCGACGCGCGTCGCGCTGGATCGGGTGATCGAATTTTTCAACGAGAGACTGAAATAAACAACAGGGAGATAGACAATGCGTGACGTAGCCGGAAAAGTTGCCTTTATCACTGGCGCCGCCAGCGGCATGGGGCTGGGCATGGCCAAGGCCTTCACCAAGGCGGGCATGAAAGTCATGATGGCCGATATTGACGAAAAGCGCCTCGCCTCCGCCGCCGCCGATCTGAAAGCCAAGGGCGCGGATGTGGATACGCTGAAATGCGACATTACCGTTGAAAAGCAGGTCTTTGACGCCGCAGCCACCACCGTCAAACGCTTCGGCAAGGTGAATGTGCTGTGCAACAATGCCGGCGTCAGTGTCGGCGGACTATCCGAAGAGCTGTCACAAAAAGACTGGGACTGGGTCATCGCCGTCAATCAGACTGCGGTGGTGTATGCGCTGCGAGCGTTTTTGCCGCTGATGAAAGGCAACGGCGAAAGCGGCCATGTGATGAGCACGTCTTCGATGGCGGGACTGATCAATGCAGGTGCCGGCTGGGGCGCCTATAATGCCAGCAAACATGCGGTCGTCGGCATGATGGAAGTGCTGTACAGCGAATTAAAAGACACACCCATCGGGGTTTCAGTGCTGTGCCCTGGTGGCGTCAATACCAATATTCTTGAGGCCGCCAAACACCGGCCCGATCATTTTGGCACATCCGATGATCGCCCGATTGCGCTGAACCCGATTGGCGACACCCTGAAAAACGGGCTTGACCCCGATGTGGTGGGCGAGCTGGTGCTGGATGCGATTCAGGAAAACCAGTTTTACATTTTCACCGATCCCGGCATGGAACGTCAGATCGAACGGCTGTTCGACCGCCTGAAACTGGGCTTTTCCTGGGCCAGAAACAATGACCATCTGAAAGCCGCCAAACAGGGCGGCCTGGTGTGGCGAACCAAATAGATCGCGCGAAGCTATTGCGCAGAAGGAAGTATCCGGCTGCGCAACAGTTCGGCGAACCAGGCGCGAAAACGTTCCGCGATTTGCGTTTCATCGGTAACACCGGCGGCGCGGCGCACCAACGGCCCGAACAGGCCATCGCCGAATGCGGCCACCGCGCCCAGCATCACGATGAACAAAGTGTCATCGCGTTCGGGCGCAGGCAGGCCGCGCGTCCTGCTTTCTTCAACACGCATGGCGTGAATTAAATCTGTCAGATCCCGCAACAGGCCCTGTTCGGGGGACTGCCGGATGGCGCCGCTTAAAATCATCCAGCCGATCAGCCGCGCATGGCCCTGTCGGCTCAGCACATCAAACACCCGGTCCAGTATGGGATGCATATCGGCGTCACGCGCATGGGGTCCGGTGAAGGCCCCAAACAATTCCGCCCGCAACTGTTCCAGGGTACGCTGGGTCAACGCCACCACAAGCCCTTCGCGGCTTTCGAAATGATGCAGGATCGTCGGGTGCGAAATGCCAATATCGGCGGCAATATCCTGCAAACGGATACCTTCCGGGCCAAGATCGGCCAGACGCCGTTCGGCCGCATCCAGTATTACCCGTCTCGCCTCTTCGGCGGTACGGCGCACACGCTTTATTTTCTCTGCCACAATCCTGCCCGGTAGTTTGATGCCCAAATTGACGCTATAAGAAAAGTCCCAAAATCGTGTTTTTAGGCTTGAAAGACCACAAGCCAGCCACTATTTACAATCATGAAAATAGTGGACAATCGTAAGTTTGTTTACGCATGTCTGGTATTGTGTCTTGCCGCGAATTGCAACAGCGAGAATAACGCCCATGCAGAATGAAGCTTTGTCTTTGACCGAAGTTGACCGGATACGGCCCCTCGTCGCGATCCGCGCCATTCGTGCGCTGTTTAAAAACAAGGAAGATACGGGTCAGGTTTTCAAGATCGTCGCGGCGCTTACAGGTAAATCCATGCGCAAACGCATGGAAAGGTTCCGCGCCTCCCCGGTTGGCAGGGCCGTGCTGGCTGAAAACCGTCACTTGCTCGCCACCCTCTGCAATAGGGAATATCTGCGCAGTCTGCCTGAGGGCAGCTTTGGCCGCATCTATCAGAATTTTCTCGAAACCGAGGGGCTGTCTGCCGAAGGACTGGTGGACGCCAGCAAGCAGTCGCCGCAATGGGAAAAACGCCAGGCGGAGTTTGCAATATTTACCTCACGCATGCGCGACAGCCACGACCTGCAACATGTCCTGAACGGTTATGGCCGTAATCCACTTGGCGAAATCTGTGTGTTAACGTCTTCCTACCCGCATACACGCAATCGCGGCATTGGATTTCTGATCCTGATCGGCATGTTCAAATTCAAAAAAGATTTACCGCGCGATGTTCCGGTTTTCCGTGCGATCCGGGAAGCCTACCGGAACGGCAAAAAGGCGGCATGGTTGCCGGGCGTGGACTGGGAAGCCATGCTGAAACTTCCCCTCGATGAAGTGCGCCGTACACTGAACATTGCAACGCCCGTCATTTACAAAAGCGTCGAGGCGAGAATGATTGAACTGGAAAAGGAATATCAACGCAAACATGCCGCGATGATCGCGCAGGCGGCCTAAGCTAAAACCCGAACATGTGATCCAGGCTGAAGCTGGTGGTTCCCTGCATCAGCCCGTGAAAGCCGAACAGGCGGCAGGTGGCGTCGCGCACGATGATATAGGCGCCGGTCCCCGCCGCCTTGCGCTCGCCCGCATCAAACATTTTTGAATAGGTCCAGAACAGGCTGCCACTGCATGCGATGGCCACCAGCTTTTGCGCCACGACCTGGCCTTCGCCATTATGCAGGATAATCTGCGTGCTGGATTTTTCATGCCAGGGCCGGGACGCGGGATAAATCAGATGGCATAGCGCATCCATTTTCGTACCAAAATTTTGTCCCAACCGCAAAAACAGTCGCGTCGAAAGGCCGGGCGGCGTATCGGTGTAGGATTGCGGTTCGTCCTTGTAGATCACCGGCACATTATAGATATGCGCACCGAATATGGTTTCCGCCGTATGGCCGCTGGATCGCAACGCATATTTTCCCAGCGCATGCAGCCAGCCATCGGCGCTTCCGCCATCGCGAAAATCATACTGAAATTCCACATGACCGAAACCACCGGATAGTTTTGTTCCGCTTTTTTTCATCCAGTCATCAATGCGTAACGGTACGCTGTCGTGGCGCAACAGCCTGCCCATGAAATGTTCGGCAATTTTTTTGCCGTTCGAATCATACAGAACCGCCAGCAGCGGCAATTCATTCTGCCCGGTTGCCATCGGCGTTGGCAGCATCAGCGAGGAAAATAATTTCAATGGCGGCACCGGCAGCGGCATCAGATAGGCCTTGCCCATGCTGGCCGCAAGTTCCGGAATTTTCGGATCGGGTTTCAGATCGGTGCGTTCGACATTGGCATGTGCGATACGCCTGCGTCCGTCGCCCCCGATGGTTTCATAGCGCGGGCGCACAAAATACCGGCCCGCATGAATTTCAATCTGGTCCGGCCAGCGCGCCTGCGGCAACAGTTCCGCAATATTCAGGGAATGCGTGGCAAATGCCGGGATTTCCAGATCAAGCCTGCTAACCGCATGCCCGCCCATAACACCAAGGCCGATCGCACCCGCCGGAATGGGCGTCGGATGGCTGTTCTGAATATGCAGGATCACCTGTTCATTTTCTTGCGGGCCAGGCATGCCCGCATAAAAATCAGCGGGCCAGGCATTGGCGTCATGGTTGCACGACAGCGCCGCACCACCTTCCCCATAAATATCCAGCGCATATTTGACGATATCGTGTTTGGCCACGCGCAGCGCATGTATGAACAGCGATCCGCAAAAATCCCCCAGCCGAAAACGTTCGCGCACCATACGGCTGTCAATGCGGATCAGCGCGCCCGCGCATGGCAGTTTCTCCTGCCATTCCGCCAGCACATTTCCGTGCGCATCGAACAGGCACAGCCACAGCCCGGGATTTTGGGCGCCCTGCATACCCCAGTAATTTGCCGTGGTAATTGTTGTGTGCAGCCCGCTATCTGCATCCCTGCCCGCAACATCGCGGAACAGCGCAAAATTGGTGGCGAAATTCAGCGGATCGGTATAATTGCCTGGATTGGTCAGCATATCGTCATCAATGCGCATCTCATCCAGGGATCGCACGATCATTCCCGTCGGCAGCAGCGGCTGCAACTGCCCGGTAAGACGCGCTGCATCAAACGACAATACCAGTAATGTTTTCGCTTTGGATTGCGCAAGGTCTGTCAACAACCGGGCCTTGTGTCCCAGAACATCCGTACCCTGATCTTCTACCCGCTGCACATAAATATTTTCAATGTCACACCGCGAAATTCCGAACAGCGCATCAAAGGCAACGCAAACCCCGCGCGGATCATATATCGCCAGAGGGCCATTTTGCAGACAGGCTTCAAACAAGGCCTGGCCCCGGCGCGCCGCCATCGGATGGCCCAGCGCCTTGAACAGCGAATGGCCGCCCGCATTATTGCCCGGCCGCCAGCCGCTTTTCAGATCGGCATTGGAAAATGTTTCAAGGTTCAGCGCCATCTGCACTCACACAAAGGGAACAAGGCGTTTAGCCGCTGCCGATAAACGATGACGCCATTCTTCACGCAGCACAACGCCCGCATCGCGTACCCAGTTCATCTGAATGGCGCGGCGTTGCCCCTCATAGGGTTCATGCCCGTGCCAGCTATTTTCAGATCGGCGAAACACCAGCAGACTACCCCCATTGGGAGGCACTTCTGTGGTCATGTCGTTCAGATCATTGGGGCCTCGCAACAGGCGCAGGCGTCCCCCTTCCGCTTCCCAGGGCGGGTTCAGATATAACAGCACGGTAATGATCTTGGTTTCGCTGTCATTGTGAATTTTTCCGTCCGAGGCGCGGCAAAATCCGCGCACCGTAAACATGGTGGGATAGCCGGCAAGATCGATGTTGAATTTTTCTGCAATCGCCGCCTGAAATTCCGCCCCATCCAGTTCTTCCAGTAATGCCGCAAACTGCCCGCGAAGTTCCAGCCGTACCGGCGGATAGGAGCCGGGGCCGGGCACCGCCGGAAAGTCCCTGTTTATGTCCGCCAGCGCCGCTACAGGCACGAAGCCCGGCACCAGCACATGCTCGAACGGGTCGTGTTGCAGGGGGGCTGCGCGCAGAGCTGCCATATCAAGCACCGGCATACGCTTTCCGTTAGTTGTTTCGCAATATAAGCAGGCGTTTGACCGCCCTGGCTACTGTCGCCGTATCATCAATTGCGGGCGGCGTCCATGATAGAAGCTGACGGGTCTCGCCAGGAACAAAGGGCCGCACCGCGCCACGCGCCCGCATCGCCGCATGGAAAGCATTAAATTTCGTTGATCCGCCGGGCAGATCATAGACATAAACCGGTTTTTGCGCCGCACAGGCCTCGCTGACCATATTCACGGAATCAGATGTCACGATCACCGCATCGGCCAGCCCCAGATAACCGAAATACGGATTGGCGCTCTCGCCATCCCAGAGCGTATGCGCCACCCCCGCGAGGCCCTGGCGCAGCGCCGCGATATTATCCGCGCCCGTGCGCCGCGACGCGGTGACGGCAAAACTGCATCGCGTGGCATTTGCCAGTTCCCGTAAGCCATCGGCAAACCGCGCCATGATTTTTGGGTCCATCCGATAGGCGCTGTTTGCGCCACCGATCAGCACCGCCACCAATGGCCGTGGCAGATGCGCCAGCGCGCCGTGAAACTCCTGCGCCGCCGCATCCAGCCGCGCACGTGTGACCCGGTGCAGCGCGCCCGCCGTGGCAATCACATTCGCACCGCGCAACCGGTCATGCGCCGGTGTCACCACCAGATCAAAGGCCGATACAGGATAATGCGGGTTCTGGATTTGCACGGTCACGGTTTTATTACCAAGCCGCCGGATCATGGCACTGATCGCCACGGTGCGCCGTCCGGTGGCGATCAGCAAATCCGGCCACGGCGGCGTCAGCAGATCGCCCCGCGCATCCAGCCCGGCCAGTGGATTGATCAGCACCCCCAGACGCGGCGGCAGCCATTCCCACGGCGCGCGCAGTCGGATGCGCTTGACCAGTGGCGCAGTACCCAGCGCTTCGGCCAGGCCCAGACACTGGTTTTCCATGCCCGCATTGCCATCGCTAACAACCCAGCAGATCAGCGCGGGCGGGGATAAAGGCTTATACTGGTTACGCATTGTCGCTATTTGAGTTATATAATTTCACGAGAGTGTAATAATATTACCAATCACATAAAAAGTCCTGGAAATCGATAATCATGCAACGGGTAAAACTGGACGAAATTGATCGCATGATCCTGCGCGAGATGCAGGCGGATGGCCGCATCACCAATGTCGCGCTGGCGCAACGGGTCGGCATTTCCGCACCGCCCTGTCTGCGCCGGGTGCGTGCGCTGGAAGAATCGGGCTTTATTCGTGGCTATCATGCGGAACTGGACGCCGGATCACTGGGCTATGAGGTGACGGTATTCGCGATGGTGTCGCTGCGCAGTCAGGCCGAAGCAGATCTGGTTGCGTTCGAGCAGATGGTGGGGGGTTGGCCGATTGTGCGCGAATGCCATATGCTGAACGGCGAGATTGATTTCATCCTGAAATGCGTCGCGCACGATCTTTCGGAATTTCAGCGTTTTCTGACGGCCAATCTGACCTCAGCGCCAAATGTAGCCAGCGTGAAAACATCGCTGACTATCCGCACTGCGAAACACGAGCCGGGTGTCCCGGTAACGCCATAGCCCTGGACACCGACGCCGCGTCAAAAGGGAAGCTCAGTTGCCGTTTGGTCTGCTCTTCAAATACGAACGGCTTCTGCCACAGCGCCCAGATATTCTCATGTTCCTCCGCCACCAATGCACCCAACAGCCGGTCCACGTTACGGCCATCCCGCGACAATGGCAGGATCAGCCTGTGATAGCGCAAAAAAGCGGGGCTGGTTTGCTGGGGCAGAAAACTTTCCCCGTTCGCGGGACCGCGTATTTCATGGGTGGCGACAATCACGCTTTGCTGGCCGACAGCATCGAAAAAATCACGCCCAATGGTAAAGTCCTGCCAATGTTTTGCAATGCCACCCACAGGACAGCCGGTAAGGTCCGTGCCAAGCGCCCGCGCAATATGGGTGCCGACCAGCCGTAAATTGATCTCGGTCCCCATCGGGGGTAATCTGTTCACATCAGCGATAAACAGAAACGGCAAAGCCTCGCGCAGTTCGCCCGGCAGAATGTCAGATCGCGAAGGAAGTCGGCGGTCTTTAATTTTGGATCGCCAATATTCGAAGGTTTTCAGTATGATCCTGTTTCTATCCATACTCTTTCTCCTGCTTGGAGCAATATATATGGATGTTTTTTTCAATTTCAATGTTCACAATTAGGTGTGAATGAGGATTTTTTCGTCTTATTTTCGCCATATTTGGCAATATACATATACTTGATTACGTATTTCCAAATATAATCTATATATTAATAAGTATTACTGGATTTAATCTTATGAAACTAGAAAAGTTGGGCAAAGAAAAGCAGGGCCGCGCATGGCAACGGATGCTGTCCGGGCGTCGGTTAGACCTGCTTGACCCGTCGCCACTGGATATTGAGATAGAAGATATCGCGCACGGCCTGTCGCGGGTGGCGCGCTGGAACGGCCAGACCAGCGGCGCATGGCCGTTCAGCGTGGCGCAGCATTCGCTGTTGGTGGCGTCGATCTATGATCATTTACAGCCCCGTGCCGAACAGCGCTGGCGGCTGGCGGCACTGCTGCATGATGCGGCGGAATATGTGGTGGGCGATCTGATCAGCCCGTTCAAGGCGGCCGTCGGCGCCGATTACAAGGCCCTGGAACAGCGGCTTGACCATGCCATCCGGTTACGCTTTGGCATTCCCGCTTTGCTACCCGATGCGGTGGCGCGCGACATCAAACGCGCCGATCGCGCCAGCGCCTATTTCGAGGCCATTACCGTGGCAGGATTTGATATTGTCGAGGCCAACAAAATTTTCGAACGCCCGCGCAATCTTGTTTGCCCTGAAATTCGCCAGTCATCCCCCAGCCGGGCCAAGCGGGCATTTCTGGAACGCTTTCGCATACTGGCCCCGAAACAGATTATTCTGTAAGGAATAGGTACAGGATCAGATTGAGGCGCGGTAATGTTGAGGAATATGCGATGATTTATGTCTGCCCGCTTAGCCAGGTGAATGCTTCGATAAAGCGTTTGGCGCCATCGCATCTGGTATCGCTGCTGGATCCGAAATCCATGATCGCCACGCCGGCGCCATTGCACCCGGACCGGCATTTGCGGCTTTCGGTGAATGATATTGCAGAACCACGCGATGGGCTGGTCCTTCCGGGTGAAACGCATATTCGGGAAATTCTGGATTTCATTGATGGCTGGGATCAAAACGCGCCGATGCTGATCCATTGCTGGGCCGGGATCAGCCGCTCAACCGCCACCGCCTATATTGCGCTGTGTCATCTGAACGAAGGTCATGAGCATACAGCGGCGAAATTAATGCGCAAATCGGCGCGCCACGCCCAGCCCAACCCGCGCCTGATTGCGGTTGCAGACAAGATAATGGGACGCAAGGGCCGCATGATCGAAGCCGTCGCCGATATGGGACCAGGTGAATTTGACATGGAAGGCACCCTGTTTTCGATGCCGGTAAAATTTTAGCGCGGCATGCACCCGTGAAGAAGGCGCAAAAACCAACCGACATGATTATCGATCTGGGCGCGGTGATCGTTGCCGTGACCGATGACCGTGCGCTGGTGCTGGTGCGCCACGGTCCGGCGCTGGATGCCGCCGAGGCGCAATCTGTGGCGCGGGGTTTTGACGTGGCGGGCGACGCGCTACCCTCGGGGCCGTTCGATGCGACCCGGCATCGCACGCTGGATCGCGGCTTGCGCGAAACCGTTACCGGGCGCATCGGCGTAACGCTGGGTTATGTCGAACAGCTTTATACTTTTGGGGACAGTGGCCGCCATCCGCGTGAACGCGAAGGTGGACCACGGGTGATTTCGGTTGGCTATCTGGCGCTGACGCACGAAGCGGAAATGTCGGCGCCCGATAACGCCGCCTGGCGATCCTGGTATGATTATTTCCCCTGGGAAGACTGGCGCAAGGGACGCCCGGGCTTTATCGACAAGGTGATCGCGCCGCTTTTGCAGGCCTGGATCAAGGCGGGCGCCACAAAATCCGAACAGCGTCAACGTCAGGACCGCGCCAATATCTGTTTTGCGCTGGATGGCGCAAGCTGGGACGAGGAAATCGTGCTGGAACGTTATGAGCTGTTGTATGAAGCCGGGCTGGTTGCCGAAGCACGCCGCGAAGGCGATGGTGCCTCGCAGTTGCGCGCGCCGCCGCCGCTGGGTAATCCGATGATGTCGGATCATCGCCGCATACTGGCGACAGCAATGGGGCGATTGCGCGCCAAACTGAAATACCGGCCCGTGGTGTTTGATCTGATGCCGGAAAGTTTCAGTCTGTTTCAATTACAGCGCACGGTCGAGGCCATTCTGGGCGCGCCGCTGCATAAACAGAATTTCCGCCGTCTGGTGGAAAACAGCCGCGTCGTCGAAAGCACCGGCGAAATCCAGCCCCAGCAACGCGGCCGCCCCGCCGCCCTGTTCCGCTTCCGCCGCGAAGTCCTGCGCGAACGCCTGGCGGCGGGCGTGCGCATTTCGTCGCCGCGCTAGGATTTTACGGATGTGAATGCAAGGAATGAAAAAGCGGACAAAAATGAGCTTGCCTATACGTAACTTATATGTTACGGTTCCGCCATGTACACGGTAGAGTATTTCGTCGATGCCGATGGCAACGCCATATTGGATACATGGCTCAGGCAGTTAGCTGACAAAGGAGCAAGTGCGCGTGTCATTACTCGCATTCGGCGCCTCGGGCGTGGTGCGTTCGGCGACTGCAAGCCGCTCAAGGAAGGCGTATGGGAATTGCGTATTGATTACGGCCCCGGCTATCGCCTGTATTACAGCATGGTAGGCAAGACAATTATCCTGCTGCTGTGCGGCGGCGATAAGCGTAAGCAGAATGCAGATATTGAACGCGCCGTGGCTTATTTGAAGGATTACAAACGGAGAAAAAGATGAAAAAGAAAACCCATCCCCCCAGCATATCGCACGATAAACTTATCGTCGCGCATCTCAGGGACGATCCCGAATTCGCGGTAGAGTATCTGAAGGCTGCACTCGAAGAGGCCACCGATGAAGATGGCCGTTATGTGCTGCTTGGCGCCATACGGCATATCGCCGAAGCGCACGGCATCGCCAAAATTGCGAGCAAAGCTGGCATCAAACGCGAAAGCCTGTCCCGCGCCCTGTCGGCAAAAGGCAACCCCCGCTTCGACACGCTCTATGCCGTTGTTCATGCGATGGGCTTGCAGCTAACGGTCGAACCCGCGCAGGGGCGAGGATAATTAAAGGGCAGCGTCCCCTTTAATCTTCCGCAAGGGAATCCGGGCGGGGTGAACGGCCACTTGCATTTAACAGCCTGAACGCTGCATATTCCGTGAAGGTCATCCTCACCCAAAGGGGAACGCAAGATGAACTATCAAGACATCATTACCCTGGAACCCGGCAAACGGGGCGGCAAGCCCTGTATTCGGGGCACCCGCATGACTGTTTACGACGTGCTGGAATATTTGGCTTCCGGCATGACGCCGGAACAGATCGTGGCTGATTTTGACTACCTTACCATCGATGATATCCGCGCCTGCCTAGCCTATGCGGCCGATCGTGAGCGCCATCAACTGGTAATCCATGCGTGAAACTACTGTTTGACGAAAACCTTTCACCCAAACTGGTTGAGGCATTAGCGATATATTTCCTGAATCAGCGCATGTGGATCGGCTTGGCATGGGCAGCGCGGATGACGATAAAGTATGGCAGTACGCCCGCCAGCATGCGTTTACGCTGGTTAGCAAGGATTCGGATTTTCACGAAAAAAGCCTGCTGCACGGCACTCCGCCCAAAGTCGTCTGGATCAGGCGCGGCAACTGCACCACAAGGCAGATTGAAATACTTCTGCGTGACATGGCCGGACACATTACCAATATGAACGATGATCCAGAAGCGGCCTATCTGATTTTGCTTTGAGAAAGCCAGTCCCCGCTTTGACACACTCTACGCCGTTGTTCATGCGCTGGGCTTGCAGCTTACGGTCGAACCCGCGCAGGGGCGCAGATAATTAAAGGGTAGCGTCCCCTATAATCCCGCGCATGTGCGCACATAAAAAGGGTAGCGTCCCCTTTATCCCGGACTGAATATCGTATTCGTAATTTACGATAGAACCATCCTTGATACGCTCAATCGCCTCGTTAATAACGAATACAGGAACAAGAAACCACTCGCGGGGAATAGGCTGTGGGCTGTGGGCTAGACGGGGATCGTGAGAGACTATAAGTTGAAAGGTAACACCCTCGACAAGCTGCGTTAGAAACAGATAAACTCAGCTCATCAGTCTAGCCTTAAGCCGCAAGAGGACAAATAAATGAGGGAACCGGAATATAGGGGCTGGCTCGAACAGCAGCAATATCCTGTAAGCACGATACAGTCGCGCATGGCTAACGTGCGGCGCGTTAAGGAATATCACGGCAGTCTGGATGCTGCCTTTGATCAGGATGGTCTTAGAAGCCTGATAGACCTCTTCAAATATACCGCAGAGGACAAAAGACGCGGTAAGGATAACCCGACAAAAATTCCCATCAACGGCAATTATTGCACTAATCTTGCAATGTATAAAAATGCAATTGGACTTTACCAGAAGTTCCGACAAGAAACAGCAAACGGGTTTCAGCCTGTGCGTGAGGAAGATACGCCAGCGCCTCCTGCACTGCTATTGCAGGAAAAAAAGCTGATCGGCCTTGAACGCGATATGCAAGTCCTGTTACGCCGTGACCTTGAACAACTCGAATCGGGCTTGGTGATTGACGATGATGGCGCTGAGCGTCAGGTGAACTCTGGGCGTATCGATATTACAGCAAAAGATGCCAACGGCTCACTCGTCGTTATCGAGCTCAAAATAGGGAGGGCTGGCAGGGAAGCAGTCGGGCAAATATTGGGTTATATGGGCGATATCGTTGAAGAAGAAGGCACTGTCCCAGTACGCGGCATATTGGTTGCAGACAGCTTTGATCAAGGCGCACTCTCGGCCGTCCGTATGGTTGCTGGTTTGTCTCTCAAAAAATATTCTGTTAGCTTTCAATTTTCTGACGAAAATAAATAACTCTATTCCCATTGTGGTTTTTATAGAAAAGAAAGATAAAGGGGACGTTACCCTTTAGAAAAGAAAGATAAAGGGGACGTTACCCTTTAATCCTTTAATACACCCCTACACCGCGTGAACGTATATCCCCCGGCTTTCCTTCCCTTTGGGCGCGGGTTTGATGGTGATTTTTACTTCCTGATTGAGGCGCACCAGCAGTGTGAGCAGCCGGTCAACGGAGAAGTCCAGAACTTGCCGTTGATCAGAGCCAAGACATCCGGCTGTTTATGTCGAGAATATCTGCCACCTCATTTTACTTCAGATCGAGCTGTCAGGCATTGGTCTAGATACGTCTTCGTGCGCATTTCTTCACCGCGCTGACATATTATTGCAATATTTGTTGTTGACTCACCTAAATGCTCACATATAGCATATTGAAGACCGGGAGAAGGACCGGTGTTTTTTTAAGCCTTATTTATGCTCTAAATGAGTATAAAAAATAAAAGGCGATGGAAATGCAGGGAAGCGCAGGAGAACAACAATGAACAGCGCAACTGAACTCGCCCGTGACGGGCTTGAATATACTCCGGCGGTGGCCCGCGCCACGGCCCCTATTTATGAGCGTGTGCGCAAGGTCATCCCGGAAATCGAGTGGCCGTTCTTTGCGCCCTATATTCACGCCATCAATGAACTGAAGCGCGAAAAAAACGCCATCGTTCTGGCGCATAATTACATGACCCCGGAAATTTATCACGGCGTGGCGGATATTGCCGGCGACAGTCTGGCGCTGGCGCGCGAGGCAGCCA
>CAMTVX010000063.1:0-12197 GCA_947085295.1 uncultured Alphaproteobacteria bacterium
AGGCCGGGGTGACAATATAGGATTGCGATTCAGTCAAAAACGGAAAGAATCTAATCCACCATGCTGCCCTTGACCGGCAAGATATCCTCGAACTTCGGATCGCGTTTTTCGGTGCGCGCCAGCATGGCCTCGCGGGTGTCCTGGGAATAGAACATGCCGGCCTGCCAGGTGGCGTTGTGGTTGAGGCCGTCGGCGACGGAATGGTCGCGGGCATAGTTCAGCATTTCTTTGGTGCCTGCGATAGCCAGCGGTGATTTGTTGGCGATTTCGCGCGCCACGGCCATCACGCCGGTCAGCATTTCGGCGTGGGTGGCGAACACCTCGTTGATCAGGCCGCAGGCTTTCGCCTCATGCGCGGGCATGCGGCGTCCGGTATAAGACAGCTCGCGCGCAATGCCCGGCGCGATAATTTTCGGCAGGCGTTGCAGGGTGCCGACATCCGCCGTCAGGCCGATATTGATTTCCTGAATGCAGAAAAATGCGTCTGCTGTCGCGTAGCGCATATCGCACGCCGTGATCATATCGACACCGGCGCCGATGCAGCCGCCCTGCACGGCGGCGATAACCGGCATGCGGGCGCGCTCGAATATTGTGAAACATTCCTGCAGGCGCAATATGTCCTGGCGCAGATGCGCGCGCCTGCGGCCGATTTCGGCGTCCTTGTATGGCCCGGGCTGCCCGAATACGCTGAGATCCATGCCCGCCGTAAAATGTTTGCCGGTGGATGAAATCACGATCACCCGCGCCGATGCGTCGACGTCAATTTCGCGGATGGCGTCGGGAATTTCGCGCCACATATCGCGGTTCATAGCGTTCATCGCATCGGGGCGGTTGAACACCAGATGCGCGATGTTATCGGTGATTTCCAGTTTGATTGCACTATAAGCCATCGGCGTTTCTCCTGATCATAACGGGTACGTCAGCTTATACCAACGGCCCTATGTAATGCCCTTTACCAAGCCCCCGGTGTGTCATCCTGAACGAAGTGAAGGATCCAGTCTGCGGCGGAGATCCTTCACTTCGTTCAGGATGACAATGTTTTGTTGTGGAAGACGATGCGTCCAAACATAGGGCCGTTGATATTAGATCGCTTTATGGTCAATCGGAAGCGGGTAAACCCTGCATTAGCGTGGGTTGCCCGGATACCCGGCTACGCCTACGGCTTCGACGTGGCGAGAACCGGGCAATGACAGTGTGGGGTGGGGCAATGACAGCGTGGTGGGTGAGGCAATGACACCCGGGGGCGGGCAATATACCCTCTCCATTGTCATCACCCGGCTTGTCCGGGTGATCCATGCGACACGCCCCACACGCTGTCATCACCCGCTTCATGCGGGTGATCCATGCGACCCCGCGAAGGCCAGGGCGTGGGGGTGGGTTGCCCGGATAAACCGGACAATGACAGAGTGGGGGTGGGCAATGACAGAGTGGGGGGGGATGGGGCGATGCCATGCGCCCCTTACAAACAAAAAACGGCGGCCCCGTGGGAGCCGCCGTTTTTACCTGCCCGGATCGGGAAGGAAGAAGTGTCCAGACTACGCCTTGCGACGCTTGCCGAAATACCCCAGGCCCATCAGGCCCGCGCCCAGCAGGGTCATGCTGGCGGGTTCGGGGACATTGTCGACGAGCAAAAACTGCGCGCGAATTTCGCCGAACGGGTTATCAGTGGTGTGCAGGTTCAGATAGAAAAGCTCTCCAAGCAGATTGGCTTCGAATGACGCCAAACTCATGCCAACCGTGGTCAAATAAGCTTCCCCTGCGGTAGTAATACCAGCTACGCCATTATCCATGATGAGCGTGAGGCGATAAGATGGAAGCTGAGGGTAGGAACCGAAAAATTCGCTTTCACCCGACAGGGGAAAAGCGGCTATAACATTGTCAATCGTGCTCAGATCAAGGAAAGGCAATGCATTAACGCCCTGAGCTGCGGGACCGTGTACGTGGCCATCATCAAGCGGCGAAGTCAAACCCGGAACCGGATTAACAAAATAGGTCCAGTCCCAAATCTTCGTGACATCATCATAGGTACCAGACAGGGTTCCAACGGCACCAGAACCGTTTGTGGGAACCTCATTGGCAGCATTAAGTGTATCGAAGAAGTTGTACACCGTCGCATTCGCGGCCCCGGACATTGCAGATACGGACAGCGCCAGTGCGGCGGTGCCCATCATTAGATTTTTCAACATTTTGTTCATCCTTCGTTTATGGCCCTGACGGTGTAAATTCACTGTTTTCCGCCAGTTTTAGCCGTTAATATAGACGCGGCACCTTATATACCGGGCACCGCACATCCCCAACCAGTACAAGTTTTTTTTATGCTAGGCTTATTACTGGACCCAGCCTAGCAAAGATGGCGGCAAGAAGGCAAGAAGAAATCTTCATGTTTTGTTAATTTATCACATGATTTTTGTTAACTGTTTGTGTGGAGGGCGGCAATGCCCCCATGATGCAAAACCACACCCTGCGTTGTCATTACCCCCCCACACTGTCATGCATAATTGGGGACAGTATATAGTTTATTCGACTGTGAATTACGCAATCTCAATAATTTCCTGAATAAACTATATACTGTCCCCAATTATGCATGACCAAAGAAAAACGGCGGCCCCGAGGGACCGCCGTTTTGAAGCGATAGAATGTGGCTTAGACCTTGCGGCGGCGCTTGATCGCGCCCAGGCCCATGATGCCCGCGCCCAGCAGGGTCAGGGAGGCGGGTTCGGGGACATTGCCTACGGTTTCGATGAGGGAAACCTGCGTATCGAAAGTGGCCACGTCATTGACATTGGCCGTAAAGATGATTTTGTCGACGGAGGCGAAGTTAGCCAGACTGAACGTTCCGGTTAGGTTTGACGACGGCGTCGAAAAATCCGCAAAAAATACGTCGAGGAGCGCGACCGGATCACCCAGTATGACGTCATTGGGATTGGCGAAAGTGAGTTTGGCGTAAGCTGCACCATCAAAAAGCTCAATGGCCCACACAACCGTGTTATCGGCTTCCAGCACCGTGAGCTGAAATCTGTCAGAGGCGCCTGCATCGGTCAGATCTGCATTCCCAAGACCCGCACCCCCAAGCCCATCCCAGATGACAGCTGAATGGGACCTCACGCCAGCACTCTGGGAATGCCTGAACACGCCATTCTGATCGGTGTTGGCGTTTGAACGGGTGTCGCTTTCTGAGTCGGCCGCGAACACCAAAGTTGTCGTGATATCACGATAACCGCCAATGATCGTGGTCTGCGCGCCTAGTTCTTCGCCAGATGCAACGCCACCGCCCGCATTGTCCAGAACGGAGGTACTAACACTGGTAGGGCCGGGGATCACGATGCGTTGTGACGAATCACTGAAACTATCAATAACCAGCGCATTCGCAGCGGTAGACGCCATGCTGGCGGCGACCAGGATGCCGGAGGTTCCAAGAAGGATTTTCTTTAACATATTTCATTCTCCAATAAAGTGTTTGATACGCACTTCGCAGTATCAGTTGACGTTGTGTAAGAGGAAACCTGTTCCTCCGGGTTTAATTCCAATCCCAACCATTTATGGTTAAGTTTATTCAGGCATAAAACCTTCTTTTTCTTGCGATAACCCAAACTAATATTATAAAAAATTAATTTCAATCATCGACTATCGTTAACGAACCATTGTGTGATGGATGAACATTTCGGCCTTCCCCATCGCTTGATTGCAATAAAACATAGTCCGGCAGCCTTTGTCTGTGACGGTGGTCACACGCTGTTAAGAAGGCGGCAATAAATCGACCGGGTCGTCACAGGCCTGGCTGTCATGCACACCAGTTCATCACCTGGCGCATAAGGATGCTGCGGGGATTCGGGGCGGGGACGTAAGAGGAAGGTAAAGTTTGCAGGCAAAGACCACCCACCAGGCTGTCATTTCCCCGCCCCCATTGTCATTGCCCGGCTTGTCCGGGTAATCCATGCGACACCCCCCTCATTGTCATTACCCGCTTTATGCGGGTAAGCCATGCGACACGCGGGGGCCTGAGTTTGGGGTGGGGTGGGTTGCCCGGCTAAACCGGGCAATGACAGTGTGGGGGCGGGCAATGACAATGAGTGGGGTGGCGCGATTAGATGGCTTGGTCTGAACGGGTGACTATGATAGGCTGCCACGCATGGTGACGATAACTTTTGATACCCTGAAATTTGTGGAAAAACTGCGCGCAGCCGGTGTGCCTGAGGCGCAGGCCAAAGTGCAGGCGGAGGTGCTGCTCTTCGCGCTGGACGAGGTTATGGACCAGCAACTGGCCACCAAAACGGACATCGCCCGGCTGGAGCGTGAGGTAAAGACGGACATCGCATTGGTAAGGGCGGACATCACCCGGCTGGAGCGTGACCTTTTTGTCATTAAATGGATGATGGGCATGATGATGGGGGGTATCACCGCGCTTATTCTCAAGACCTTCTTTCCGGGTTGACCCCATTCATCGCCGCCACCTGGGGGATCACTTCGGCGATCAGCAGCCGGGTTTGTTCGACCATTTCGTCGGCATCGCCCGCAACGGGCCGCAGGATGAATTTATGCGCCCCGGCGGCAATGAACTCGCGCAGGCGCGCCAGAATTTCATCCGCGCCGCCCACCGCGTAATAGCCGCGCGGATCGTCTTTCACGCGCTTGGCCAGCACCGCGATGTTGCGCGCCACGGGGGTGTCGTCCCATGTGCCGAATCGAAAGGCGAAACCCGCGCCGTAATGATCTTCGTCTATTGTGCGGCCGGTTTGCAGCAGGGCCTGTTTGATCCCGGCAATCACCGGGGCGATCTGGGCGGGGGTTTCGAGGCCCGCCTGCCAGCCGGTGCCCAGCGTGGCGGTGCGGCGAATCGCCCCTTCCGCCGATCCGCCCACCCACAGCGGAATGTCCGGTTGCACCGGGCGGGGTGAGATGGAGACATCGGTATATTGGAAAAATTCTCCGTGAAAGGTGACGCTTTCCTCGCGCCATAATCGCGAGATCAGGGTCAGGCATTCATCGGTACGAATGCCACGCCGTTTGGTGGTGCGGCCGGTGGCTTCCCATTCCGGGCCGATGGCGCTGCCGACGCCAAAAGCAGGCAGTAATCTGCCATTGCTCAGCACATCAATGGTGGCGCATTGTTTGGCCAGCAATAGCGGATCGCGCAGACCGGCCGAGGCGACATTCATGCCGAATTTAAGCCGTTTGGTACCCCCGGCAAGGGCGGCCATGACGCTCATGCATTCAAGGTGCGGGTCTTTGGAGACGATGCGGTCCGATTGCCAGATCGAATCGACGCCGCCTTCTTCACACAGGGAAACCCAGCGCCAGAAGCCATCGGCATTCGCAAATGGAAAATTGGCAATACCCAGTCCCACGCCATAGGTCATGTCATTCACTTCCAGGATGATTTCGTCAGGGGAAGCGTAACATAAAAACACCGGGCGCGCCCAGTGTTCTGCTGTCTAGCGCGGCGTGATATCCACACTGGGGATTTTCAGCACGCTCTCGATCATGTGCCGTAAAAAACGGTCCATGTCGGCGACAGGCTTGTGCGCAAACTGCATCAGCGCCACCATATGTGCATCACCCACGACAATACGGGCAGCGTCCTCAGGATCAACATCTGCGGCCACGGCGCCTGCCAGTTTGCCGTTTACGATCACATGTTGAACCCTGTCGATGATGCTTTCCTGAAACTCCAGATATTTGGGCCAGATATCATCCCGGATGGACGTGCTCCATTCCAGCCAGACCCGGATCATGTCCTGATCGGTATTGGCCGCATCGGCGAAGGCGCGCATCAATTTGTACAGCGCCTCGGGCGCCCCCAGGCGAGAAACTTCAACATTCGCAATCATTTCACTCAGGAATGCATCGACCTGGCTTAAAACCTGCTCAACCAGATTTTCCCGGCTGGGAAAATAGTTGAACACAGTCGCCACCGACACCCCCCCCGCGCGGGCCACTTCGGCGTGGCTGGCGCGGCCAATGCCCAGATGCGCGAAAACCTTTACGCCGTGCGCCAGTAATTGGGCGCGGCGGTCATCGGGATTCATGCGTCTGCGGACGGTCTGTATGTTCATGGCTTATTATGTACAACATTATTTGTATTTTGTCGATCTATCGTCAGAGATTATTTAGCTCATTTGTTGTAAAAATAACTGTTGACAGATTGATCAGCAGTCTGTTGACTGGTCGCTCAATAAGAGACTCGCTTAAAACCAAACCGGAGGATCATTCCATGGGCATTGACGTAACAGTTGACAAGTTAAAGCCATTACCCGGCGATGCCCCCAGCAACGCAGAGGGGCTGTCCCGTTACGAGCAGGATTTTCAGGCGCATGGACAAGTGTGGGGCGAAATCCTGCAAACCAATTTCGAACGCCTGAGCAAGGGCAGCTATTCACTGCACTGGATGAATGGCGATGCCAACGCATGGGGCAGCCAGAAGCCGAAGATCTCTTCGCGCGGACTGACTTACAACGATGTCAACCGGGTCAAGGGTTCGGGTGAAATTGACGAAGTTGTCACCTGGAAGAGCTTTGCCCCGCGCGGATCGATCCGTGATCCCTACAAGAACATGATGCCGGTGTTGGAAAGCTACGACGTCATGCACAAATATGATGTGTGGTCGGACAATGTCTCGCCATTATACGAAGAAGCCAAGGCCCGGCAATGGAACGCCACCCGCGACATTCCATGGGATGAGCTGAGCGATCTGCCAGAGGACCTTGCCAAGGCGTCATGCCAGTTGGCGACGTTTCTGAGTGAAGTCGAATTTGCCGCCGGCGATTTTCCCGCCAAATGGCTGTACCGCATTCCGCAGGATTTTCTGGAAGTCAAAAGCTTCCTCGCCACGCAGATCATGGATGAAGCGCGCCATCAGGAAGTGTTCCGCAAGCGCGCCCTCATGGGTGGTGGTCTGATGCATGCTTCGCCCGGTTTCGAATGGGCGCTGAAATCCATTCTGGACGCGCCCAACCATGTGATGGGCACGTTCCTGCTTAACCTGCTGGGCGAAGGTCTGGTGCTGTCGATTTTCCGCTCCGGCGAAATGATTGCCAAGTCAACCACCGACAAGGAAATCTTCCGCCTGTGCATGCAGGATGAGGCGCGCCATGTTTCGTATGGTGTGCTGCAATTCAAATATTACCTCGACAATCATCCGAACCGCGAAATGGCCGAGGAAGAACTGCATCGCTTCGCCGATCTGGGCGAACAAATCATTCTGACGGCGTTCAGCGAGGCAACCGTGACCGAGCCTGTCGCAATCCTGCTGGGTGGCGGCCTGAAACATATCGACAAGGGAATGGATGGCCTTGGCAAATTGTGGACGGTGTTCATTGAGGAATATCTGCAACGCTGTGACCGCGCCGGCTTTAACCGTCGTTCACGTTGCACCATCCCGATGAGCTTCCCATGGGGTGGCGCTGTCGCAGCCTGAGGGTAAAACAATGGCAATTACAAAAGATGAAGTGTCCGCAACGGCGACGTTGCGGACGGCAGGACTGGGGCCAGTGGAGTTTCCATCACTGGCCTGGTTTGAGGCGCTGGTGACGGTGATGCGCGACAATGTCGCGCGTTACGAACATCTTGGTTACACCGATTGCGTGATACAGTTCACTGTCACGGATGGCGATGCGGGCAAGCCGTGGAGTGTGCGCCTGACGTTCGATACCTATGATGTGACCGAAGTTGCGCTGGCCAATCCGGAGCGCGAGGATATTACAGATTTTGCTTTTGAAGCACCGCTTGTGGTGTGGAAAGAGATCATTGAAAATATCGCAAAGAACCACGGCAGGCCGGATAATACCCTTACGTTAAATTATCTTAGCATGCGGGAAGCGCGTTTTGTTGTCGCTGCCGAAGATCAACTGCGCCGTGATTATTTCTTCCGCTATAATCAGACCATGCAGCAATTGATGAACGACTCGCACCATCTTGTCACAACGTTTAAGCAATAGGTGCACCTTGGAAGAACGTGTGGCAAAACACCGCGCCGGACATTTTTATATTGATGAGACCTGCATCGGCTGTGGTGCCTGCGATGAAATGTGTCCCGGCAAGGTCGACGCCGTCGTGGCCATCGCGGGCGATTTTCGGGGGCGCTTCAAAATCGTTCTGGAAGATTGCATTGATTGCGGATTTTGCGTTCCGGTCTGCCCGGTAGACTGCATTCACGACGCCCGCAAGGAAGGCGTCGTCGAAGGCGAAGGCGGCTATATGCGCATCAAGGAGCTTCAGGCCTGGGCCGAAACCTTAAAATCTCAGGACAATTGATCTATCCCGTGCTGCCTGCCAAATAAGCGATTGCGTTCGAATGTGGCGATAAAAACGGCAATCCCGCGATTATTATGCTTAAGATTCCCTGAATTTGCTGCTTTTTTCCCATCCCGTAAGTTGGCCCAATAGTTGCAGTTCACCCTGTATCAGAGTGAGCAGCAACAGGGTGAGCGGGAATGAAGCAAAGACTGGTCGTCATCGGAAATGGTATGGCGGGCATGCGGGCGGTAGAGGAATTACTCGAACGCGCGCCCGGCGTCTATGACGTCACCGTGTTCGGCGCAGAACCCAATGTGAATTATAACCGCATCATGCTGTCCCCCCTGCTGGCCGGGGAAAAAAGTTTTGAGGACATTATTATCAATGGCCGCGACTGGTATGCCGATAACGGCATCGTCCTGCATATGGGCGCGATGATCGATCTCATTGATCGCGAAAACCGGGAAGTCGCCAGCGTCTGTGGCATCCGCGCCAAATATGACCGGCTGCTGATCGCCACCGGATCAGACCCGTTCATGCTGCCGATCCCGGGCGCTAATCTGCCCGGCGTGGTGACCTTTCGCGACGTGCTGGATGTGGAAAAAATGCTGGCGGCCAGCCGCACGCATAAACGCGCCATCGTGATCGGTGGCGGGTTGCTGGGACTGGAGGCCGCCAACGGCCTGCGCGCAAACGGCATGCAGGTTAGTGTTGTGCATCTGATGCCAACCCTGATGGAACGTCAGTTGGACGAAGCGGCGGGCTATCTGCTGCAACGCGAACTGGAAGCGCGCGGCATCGAAATCAATACCCGCGCCAACAGCAAGGAAATTTACGGCACTGAAAAAGCCGAAGGCATTTTGCTGGACGATGGCCGACGCATTGATGCCGATCTGGTGGTGATGGCGGTGGGCATCAAGCCCAGCATCGCACTGGCCAAGGCGTCCGGTCTTGCCTGCGAACGCGGCATTGTGGTGGACGATCACATGGTCACGTCTGATCCCGCGATCCTGGCGGTGGGTGAATGCGTACAGCATCGCGGCGCAGTTTATGGCCTGGTGGCGCCGCTGTTCGATATGGCGAAAGTGGTGGCGGGCCAACTGGGCGAAGACGCAGAAGCCGCCTATTCCGGCTCCGTCACCAATACGCGATTGAAGGTTTCCGGTATTGACCTGTTTTCCGCTGGTGATTTTTCCGAAAGCGAAGGCACGCAAGACATTATTCTGCGCGATGCGTCACGTGGCGTTTACAAGCGGCTGGTGCTGAAAGACAACCGTATTCGCGGCGCTGTTTTATATGGCGACACCAGTGATGGCGGCTGGTATTTCCAGATGCTACGCGATGGCGAAGATATTTCACCCATTCGCGACAGCCTGATATTTGGTCAGGCCTTTGCCGGAGGTGCCCAGGAAAACCCTAGCTTCGCCGTTGCGGCACTGCCCGATACGGCAGAAATCTGTGGCTGTAACGGCGTATGCAAAGGCAAAATCGTTTCCGCGATTAATGAGCATGGACTTACCAGCCTGGAAGAAGTGCGCACCAAGACCAAGGCATCCGGTTCCTGCGGCTCGTGCACCGGGCTGGTCGAACAGCTTCTGGAATTGACATTGGGCGATAGTTACGCGGCCGCATCGGCCATAAAGCCATTGTGTAAATGTACGGATTTATCACATGACGATGTGCGCCGCCTGATCCTGGCCAGAGAACTGAAAAGCATTCCCGCCGTGATGCAGGAACTACAATGGAAATCTGCCAATGGCTGTTCCACCTGCCGTCCAGCGCTGAACTATTATATGGTCTGTGACTGGCCGGGCGAATATGTCGATGACTATCAGTCGCGATTCATCAATGAACGTGCGCACGCCAATATCCAAAAAGATGGCACCTATTCCGTTGTACCGCGCATGTGGGGCGGGTTGACCACTGCAAAGGAACTGCGCACCATTGCCGATGTGGTTGACAAATATGATATCCCGACAGTGAAAGTAACTGGCGGGCAGCGCATCGATCTGCTGGGTGTCAAAAAAGAACAATTGCCCGATGTCTGGAAAGATCTGAATGCGGGCGGTCTGGTGTCGGGTCATGCATACGGCAAGGCGCTGCGCACCGTAAAAACCTGTGTGGGTTCGGAATGGTGTCGCTTTGGCACGCAGACCTCGTTGTCGATGGGCGTTCTGATGGAAAAAATGACCTGGGGCAGCTGGACCCCGCATAAGGTGAAAATGGCCGTGTCCGGCTGTCCGCGCAATTGCGCCGAGGCGACCATCAAGGATTTCGGCGTGATAGCGGTTGATAGCGGATGGGAGCTGCATGTCGGTGGCAATGGCGGCATCAAGGTGCGCGTGACAGATTTATTGTGCAAGGTCGAAACCGAGGCGGAGGTGCTGGAATATTGCGGCGCCTTCATGCAGTTGTATCGGCAGGAAGCGCATTATCTGGAACGCACCGCGCCCTGGGTGGAACGTGTCGGACTGGACCATGTAAAAGAAAAAATTGTTGCCGATGCGCAAAGCCGCGCGCGTTTGAATGCACGGTTTTTGATGTCGCAAACATTCGTTCAAAATGATCCGTGGGCGGAACGCGCCAGCAATGGCGTGCATGCGCATGAATTCAAATCGCTTGAACTGGTAAGCTGAGTGGAGCCTGATACAATGACCGAATGGCTCGAAGTTGGCGGTGTTGCGGATATTCCCCGTCTGGGTGCGCGCGTCGTAAAAACACCCGGCATGAACATTGCGATTTTCCGCACGTCGGACGATGAAATTTTCGCGCTCGAAGATCGTTGTCCGCACAAGGACGGGCCTCTGTCGCAGGGTATCGTGCATGGCCGTTCCGTGGCCTGCCCGCTGCATAATCAGGTGTTCCATCTGGATAGTGGCGTGGGCGCCAATCCCGATGATGGCTGCGCGCGGACGATTCCGGTAAAACTTGCTGACGGGCGAATTTATATCGCCAACAGGCCCAGGCAACAGGCAGCGGAATGAGCACGGCCACAAGCTGTCCCTATTGCGGGGTCGGCTGCGGCGTCGATGTCAAAGTCGCTGCTTCAGGCGCCGTCAGCATCAACGGAACCAAAGATCATCCGGCCAATTTCGGACGGCTATGTTCCAAGGGAACAGCGCTGGGCGAAACCTTCGGGCAGGATGGCAGGCTGCTGCATCCGATTATCAAGGGTAAGCGTTCCGACTGGAACCGTGCGCTGGATCATGTGGCGGCGCAATTTCGCGCCATCATCGCGCAACACGGCCCGGATGCGGTGGCATTTTACGTTTCGGGGCAATTGCTTACCGAGGATTATTACGTCGCCAATAAACTGATTAAGGGTTTTATCGGCACCGCCAATATCGACACCAATTCCAGGTTATGCATGGCATCCAGTGTGGCCGGGCACAAGCGCGCGTTTGGTGAAGACATTGTTCCCTGTAGCTACGCTGATTTCGAGCTGGCCGATCTGGTAATACTGGTTGGATCAAACACAGCGTGGTGTCATCCGGTTTTATATCAGCGCCTGATTGCGCGCCGTGAGGCGGGTCTGGTGCGCATCATCAATATTGATCCGCGCCGCACCGCAACGTCAGAGGCCGCAGATCTGCATCTGGCGCTTCGTCCGGGTACGGATGTCCATCTGTTTAATGGATTGCTGTGTTATTTGCAGCAGGCGGACGCGCTGAACCTGGACTATATCGCGGCGCACACCAACGGCTTTGACGCGGCGCTTGCGCTGGCGCAACAGCAATGCAGTACGGTAAAAGCGGTGGCGGACGCCTGTGGCCTTGCACCCGCCGATGTGGCGCAGTTTTTTGACTGGTTCACGACCACGCAAAAATCCCTGACACTGTATTCGCAGGGCGTCAATCAATCCATTCAGGGTACGGATAAAGTCAATGCCATTCTAAATTGCCATCTTGCCACCGGGCGCATTGGCAAACCGGGCATGGGGCCATTTTCGCTGACCGGACAGCCAA
>CAMTVX010000064.1:0-13148 GCA_947085295.1 uncultured Alphaproteobacteria bacterium
CACAGAATAACTTCACCAAGTCGATCAGTGATGCCACGGAAAAGGGTCTTGGCGCCCTCGTCGACGCGGATCTGGCCAAGGCGAGCAGCAAGCTGCAGGCGTTACAGGCGCAGCAGCAGCTGGCCACGCAGGCGATCACGATTGCCAACCAGGCTCCTTCGACACTGTTGGCCCTGTTCAAATAAGCGCTTAATCGCGCAACGGAAAGGGGCAGGCTTCGGTCTGCCCCTTTTTGTTGCGTTATATGTCTTGCCGTGGCGTACCGATAGATTCGATGTCGGCGTAATGTTCGTCGCGGATGCGGCTTATTAAAATATTAACCGCGTCCATCGGAGTGCCGATGCCATTCAGTACCTGACCTGCCAGTGCGAGGCTGGCCTCAAGAGTTTCCGGAACCACTCCCGTCGCACCCAGAATTTCCAGTTGCCGAGTATGGCGCGCGTCATGCGCACGCACGAATACCGGAATATCGGGCCAGCGGGCGCGGATCGCCGCCAACGCTCTTTTGGCCGTTTGTGGGGTATCTATGGTCAACACCAGCGCGGCGGCCTTGGCGATGCCTAGCTGTTCCAAAACTTCGGTGCGCTCGACATCGCCATAGTAAATGGAGTGACCCGCCTTCTGCGATGCGCTGGTTGCGGGCGGATTAAGATCCAGCGCAACATATGGCACTTTTTGCGTGGTTAATATCGCAGCAATAGTTTGTCCCACACGGCCAAAACCCGCAATGATGACGTGGCCGCTTAGATCATGGTTGGTTGCGGCGGGAAATGTGACATAGGTTTTTTCTACCCGTCCCTGCCATTTGCGAACAAGCCACTGGCCGAACGGCATCATCAGCGGTGTTGTCGCCATTGACAGCGCAGCGACAATCATCATGAACTGTCCGACGTCGGGATCAAGCACGCCAGTGGCCATCGTTGTGCCAATGACCAGCAGCGCAAATTCCCCGCCCGGTCCCAGCAGCAACGCGCCCCGCAAATTAACCGTGCGGGACAGGCGAAACAGATGCCCGAGGCAAAGGAAAATCGTAACCTTGATTAAAATTAACCCGGCCACGGACGCACCGATGAGCAAGGCCCGATCCAGCACCGCTGTAAGATCAATACCCATGCCGACACCAATAAAAAACAGGCCGAGCAATAATCCCTTGAAGGGCTGAATATCGGTTTCGACCTGGTGACGAAACTCGGTTTCGGCCAGCAGCATGCCCGCAAGAAACGCCCCCAGCGCCATCGAAAGTCCGACAAGTTCTGTGCCGATGGCGGTTGCCAAAATCGCCAGCAACGTCATGGCCATGAGCAATTCCGGACTGTGCGCGTTCGCGACCATGCGAAACAGCGGGCGCAGGGTTAACCGCCCGATAATGATAATGATCCCAACCACGGCAATCGATTTGAACAGCGAGAAAATAAGATCAACCGGTATCGGCTCGACCCCGGTGCTGAGCGCTTTTACTGAAACCAGCAAGGGTACGACCGCCAGGTCCTGCAACAGCAATACGGCAAATACCGTACGGCCAAAGGGTGACGAGAACTCATCATTCTCGATGAGTAGCTGGGTGATGATGGCGGTAGATGAAAGCGCCAGACAGACGCCAAGAATAATCGCTGCCTGGGGTGGGTTGCCCCATGCCCATGCGATGGCGCCAATGGTTAAGCCGGTGATAACAACCTGCGCGCCGCCCAGCCCGAAAATAAGCCGCGACATGCTGCCCAGCCGTTCCAGCGACAAATCCAGCCCAATTGTGAATAGCAAAAAGATGACACCAAATTCACCTAGTAGCCTTGCGCCCTCAACATCCGATATGGCTTTTAATCCGAACGGGCCGATGATGGCGCCAACCAACAGGTAACCAAGAACCGGGCTGGTTTTCAGACGCCGGAAAACCGGTACCACCAGCACCGCCGACAACAGGAAAACGATCACCTCACGCAGATGCGCAGAGGAATGAATAGATGAAAAAAACGACGCTACTTCTTCCATGTGTTATTTTGTCTGCCATCGCATCGGCAACCAGGCGATTGCCGTTGTATAAAATCTGTGCGTACGAAAACGGCCCCAGCTTTCGCGCAATGATGCGGGTAATGCCAATGCGCAGGGTGTCACCAGCAGGGTAAGAAGTGTGGCGAAGCTGAGCCCGAACACCACGGCGGTCGCCATCTGCACCCACCAGGACGCAGAGGGTGAACCGTACAGGACAGCACGGTTAACAAAATCCAATTCTATTTTCATCATCATGGGCAACAGCCCGGCGATAGTGGTAAGTGTGGTAAGCACCACCGGCCGCAGACGCTGCGCCCCGGTGCGCACAATCGCGTCATGCGGAGGAAAGCCTTCGCGGATAAGCTGCTGATAGGTGTCGATCAAAATTATATTATTTTTAACCACGATGCCGGTAAGCGCGACGATGCCAGTGCCGGTCATAATCACGCTAAACGTCTGCCCCATGATAAGTAGTCCCAGAAACACCCCGACGGTCGACATGATTACAGCGGAAAGGATCAGCGCCGAATGATAAAAACTGTTGAACTGGGTAATCAGAATAATCGCGATCAGGAACAGCGCCGCCGAAAATGCCACGATCAGAAAGTCGCGCGCCTCGCGCTGCTTCTCGTCCGCGCCGCGAAAGCGCACATTAATATCGGAATCCAGGCCCGCATTTTTAAGCCAGTGTGAAATTTCGTTTACCTTGTCGCTGGCCAGCACGCCATCCACAGTATCGGCGCTGATTGTCATGATATTGTTGCCGTCAATGCGCTCAATCGTGCCGGTGCTGGGTTGGGCTGTTCGGGTAATGAAATTGGAAACCGGGATCAGCCCATCGCGGGTGCGCACCCGCAACCGATCAAGCTGATCCATGTTGCGATCTGTGAACGGATAGCGCACACGAATTTCAACCTCGTCTTCGGAATCATCTGGACGATAGTCGCCAATTTCCACACCATCGGTAATCATCAGCACCATGACGCCGATATTGGTGATGTCTGCACCAAAGCGTCCCGCCTGTGCGCGGTCGACTTCGACGTGCCATTCAATACCGGGAAGCGGCCGGCTATCTTCAATGTCTATTAACCCTGAGACCCCGGTGCGCATGAAATCGGCGATGCGGGGAAGTGCAGCGTTGAGTTTCTCTTTATTGTGCGAAGATAACTCCAGGATAATGTCCTTGGTGACCGGGGGGCCGCCCTCGCGTTTGCGCAACTGTACACGGATGCCCGCGATGTTCTGGGTGCGTTCGCGAATTTCCGCCAATATGACATTCATGCCGCGTTTGCGTTCGCTCCAGTCGGCAAGCTCGATGCGGATGGTTCCGATGCTGTCGCGCGGCGCGCCTTCGCGATTGCCACCGGTATTTCGTCCTGTATGGGTGAACACGGTGCGAATATCCTTTACGCCAAGCACCTGACGTTCAACCTCTATGACCAGATCGCGCATTTCCTGGGCGGACAAATTTCCCCGCGCCGATACATGGATAATGGCGCCGTCCGATTCTGTGTCGGTGAAAAATTCCAGTCCCTTGCCAAAACTGGCATAGGCGATGCTTACGATAATCAGCGATGCCGCAGCCACCCCGATTACCTTTAGCGGGTGATGCAGTAGCCGTGCGATCAGCCGCGCATAGATTCCGGTGAAACCGGTCAACTCGCGCAGATCACCATGCTCGGACGCCTTGATGGATTTCAGCGTTTCCACATCATCGCTACCGGGCTTGCCGAATATTGCCCCAAGTGCGGGAACAAAAACGATCGCCACCAGCAGCGACGCGGACATCACGAAAATCATCGTTAACGGCAGGTAACGCATAAATTTGCCGGTGACGTCCGGCCAGAACAGCATCGGCAAAAAAGCCACCAGTGTGGTCGCGGTGGAAGATACAATGGGCCAGAACATGCGCTTTGCTGCGGCAATATAGGCCTGCGCGCGCGGCACACCTTCGATCATCTGACGATCGGCATATTCCACCACAATAATGGTATCATCGACCAGCATACCGACGGAAAGGATCAGCCCAAACATCACCATCATGTTGATGGTCAGCCCGGTCAGCCCGAACAGCATAAATCCGATCAGATAGGATGCGGGGATGGCGATGCCGACAAGCATCGCCGAGCGCCATCCAAGTGCCGAGAGCACCACGATCATCACCAGCGCGACAGCCGTCAGCACCGCAGATTCAAGGCTGCTTAGCATGCTGAGAATCCAGCGCGAGTCATCCTGCGCGACAGACAGCTGAATACTGGCCGGCAGCAGTTTGCGTTGCGCCTCAACGACGTTTCGAATTTCCTGGGTGGTGTCGAGAATATTATAGCCAAGCCGCTTGGAAACCGTGATCGAAACAGATGGTTTGCCATTCAGTCTTGCATAGGTGTAACGGTCCTTGAAAGTGCGACGGATATCGGTCAGATCCCCTAACGTGACTACGCCATCACCAACCACCCGTACCGGAAGCCCAAAAACATCGGTGGCGGTTTCAAACAGCCCCGGTACCTTTACCGCAAAGCGTCCCTGACCGGTATCCAGCACTCCCGCCGCAATCATGCGGTTGTTCAGGGTCACCGCATCGAGTAATTCCCTTGGCGCGATATTATAGGATTCCAGTTTGGATGGATCGACCACCACCTCCAGCAGTTCTTCGCGATGCCCGCCAAGTTCGGCCTTCAGCACCGAAGGGATCGTCTCAATGGCGTCCTGCAAAATCCGTGCGTGGCGTAACAATGTGCGTTCCGGTGCATCACCAGACAGGGTTACGGTGATAATCGGAAACAGGCTGGCGTTAAATTCAAGCACCATGGGGTCTTCGGTATCATCAGGCAGGTCGGCCCTGGCGAGATCAACCTGTTCGCGCACATCGATCAGTGCTTTTTGCTGATTAAAATTCACGTCGAATTCGAGATAGAACCCCGCATGCCCTTGCGCCGCGACAGAACGCATTTCTTTCAGGCCCTCAACACTGCGCAGTTTTGACTCTATGGGTTTGACCAGCAGGCGTTCGGCATCCTCCGGTGAAATGCCGGGATGCGGCGCTGAAACAAACACAAAGGGGATCGGAACGTCGGGATCGGCTTCCTTGGGTACCGTGAGATAGGAATAAAGCCCGGCCATCAGCATCGCCACCAGAAGCGTCAGCACCATCCGCCGCCGCGCAATGAGATTATCCAGCAGCGATGTCACGACGCACCTTTGGTATCCGGTGGCGATTTATAGATAACGTCAACCTGTGTCCCTTCTGAAACATATTCCTGACCCACGGTGATGACATTTGCAATTCTGGGCAGCCCGGTGATCCAGACGCCATCTGAAACATTGGCGATGATTGTAACCGGCATAAACCGGGCGCGGCTTTGATCATCGACAATCCGTACCCCGATAACGCCTTCATCATTCAGGGTAAGTATAGCGGGGGATATGAAATGCGCCTCCACCGGGGCGGTGGAGATGCGTATGTCGGCGGTAATGCCATCGCGCAAGGTGTTTTCGGGGTTGGCGGTCTCCAACTCAATACGAAAGGTGCGGGTGGCAGGATCGGCACTGGCGGCAACGAACCGCACCACGCCCTGCACGGTCTGACCGGTGATCAGTTGCGCACCACCCGTATCACCAACGCGAAAAGCACTCACGTCACGCTCGGACACCTGGCCGATCAGCAGCATCGGGTCGCTGTCTACGATCCGTGCACAGATGCCGCCTTCGTTCAGAAAATCACCCATTTCAACCGGCAACGCCTCAATCACGCCATCAAAGGGGGCGACAATACTGATGTCCGACATGGCGATTTCGGCGCGTTTCAGGGCAGCCGAAGCTGCGTCCAGCGCCGCCTTTGACGCCGCAACCTGGCTGGGCGAACGGTGTCCCTTGCGCGCCAGTTCTGTTGCGGCGGTATAGTCCAGCCTGCGGCTGGCCACCATGGCGCGGGCTTCATCGGAATTGGCCCCGCGCGCATCGACGGTCAGCCTGCAGATCAGATCGCCTTCCTTGACACGTGCGCCCTTGGGAAAGGGCAGGGCGCGCACATGCCCCTGCACCCGGGTGCGCAGTTCAACATTACGGTTGGCCTCGGTGCGGCCGCGCACAACCGCCGCGCCCTGACGTATTTGCGCCGTAATGGTTTCGCCGCGCACAGCGACACGCGACACTGCTTGCGCAGGCGCTGCATTATGGGCCTCCGGCGCATGATCGGTGAACTGCCCGGACAGCATCCACACAGAGATCACGAGAACCACGCCACCAGCAGTTAGATAAGAGCGTTTCATATTCATCACAATCGAAATGGCAACACGCGAAGGCGTGTACGGTTAGGGTCAACGGTTACCAAGGCACCCTCTTCTAACTCTGACTCCATCTGCCGAAGCGCGGTAATAACCTGATTGCCGATCACGTCGGGGCTAACATCATCAGCGCGGATTTGCATAACGCTGGGCTTCTCGCCATGGTTAGCGGCGAGGATGGCGCTGAAGTCCAAATCGTGGGTGAGAACGACATAATTGTTCGCTTTAGCGTAAGCCATGATTTGTGAGTCTGGCGCATTTGCTGCGCCAAGTGCGGACCAGTGTGTCGCATCAAAGCCCGCGCCAACCAGCATTGTAACCCAGCGCGGCGACAGGTTCATGTCAACGAGCAGCTTCATGTGGTGGCCAGCACAACCTCGCGTTCTTCGGTTCGCCATGCGGCATAGCGCAGCGCCTGCATGATGTCCTCACGCTCCAGGTAGGGGTAATCAACGAGAATTTCATCGACGCTGTGGCCTGCACCAATTTGCCCTACGATCATGCCGACTGTGACGCGCATCCCTCTGATGCAGGCCCTGCCGCCCATTACCTCGGGCTGTTGGGTAATACGGCCTAATTGTCCCATGCTTTAATCCTCTTCAAAAGGTGCGCTTATAGTGGAAATTAGATTCTGCTATAGTACTTTGTTTTCTGATCGAATCGCAACACCTGCTCCGTCATTGCGAGCCGAAGGCGCGGCAATCCAGAGTTTCACGCAAAGGCTTTCCGGCGAGACTCTGGATTGCCGCGTCGCTTCGCTCCTCGCAATGACGATGTTGCTTCAATCCGTTCGCAAAACGCGCTAGTTCAATATAAGCGCACATTACTGCAACGATCTAAACTTTGTCATCCTGATTGCCCGACTTTACGCTGTTGCCTGGTTTTTACCGCTACAGGTTTGATGATGTGTTTCAGGAATTGTCCGGTATAGCTTTCCTCGACCGTCGCGATTTGCGCCGGAGTTCCTTCGGCGACGATGCGGCCGCCGCCGTCGCCGCCTTCGGGGCCCAGATCGATGATCCAGTCGGCGGTTTTGATGACTTCCAGATTATGTTCGATGACCACCATGGTATTTCCGGTCTCGACCAGTTCCTGCAACACCTCCAGCAGTTTTTTTACGTCTTCGAAATGCAGGCCCGTGGTGGGTTCGTCCAGTATATACAGGGTGCGGCCGGTGGCGCGGCGCGCCAGTTCCTTGGCCAGTTTTACCCGCTGCGCTTCGCCGCCGGACAGCGTCGTCGCCTGCTGGCCGACCTTGATATAGCCCAGCCCAACCCGTTGCAGCGTTACCAGTTTTTCGCGGATGGAGGGCACGGCCTTGAAAAATTCCGCCGCGACATCGACGGTCATGTCCAGCACATCGGCGATGCTTTTATCGCGAAAAGTGATCTCCAGTGTTTCGCGATTATAGCGCCGCCCCTTGCAGATGTCGCATTGCACATACACATCGGGCAGGAAGTGCATTTCGATCTTGATCACCCCGTCGCCCTGACAGGCTTCGCAGCGCCCGCCCTTGACGTTGAAGGAAAAGCGGCCGGCCTTGTAACCGCGCGTGTTGGCTTCTGGCAATCCGGCAAACCAGTCACGAATGGGTGAAAACGCGCCTGTATAAGTAGCGGGGTTGGAACGCGGCGTGCGGCCAATCGGCGACTGGTCGATATCAATAACTTTATCGAGCAGTTCCAGGCCATCGATGCGTTTATGTGCGCCTGGCAATTCGCGCGCACCGTTCAGTTTACGCGCCGCCGCCTTGTACAGGGTTTCGATAATCAGCGTGGATTTGCCGCCACCCGATACGCCGGTAATGCAGGTGAAGGTGCCAAGTGGAATATGCGCATCGACATTTTTCAGATTATTGGCACTGGCGCCGATAACACTCAGCATGCGCTTTGGATGCGTCGGCCGGGGAAATTCGCGAACCGGAATTTGCCGCGCGCCGATAAGATATTGCCCGGTCAGGCTGTTGGGATTATCCATGATTTCCTGTGGCACACCTTGCGCCACGATGTGCCCGCCATGCACCCCCGCGCCCGGCCCCATATCCACCACATAATCGGCGCAGCGGATGGCCTCGTCGTCATGTTCCACCACGATCACCGTATTACCGAGATCGCGCAGATTTTTCAGCGTCACCAGCAGGCGCGCGTTATCGCGCTGATGCAGGCCGATGGAGGGTTCATCCAGCACATACAGTACGCCAGTTAGCCCCGAACCGATTTGCGAGGCCAGTCGGATACGTTGCGATTCCCCACCGGATAGTGTCCCGGAATTGCGCGCCAGCGTCAGATATTCCAGCCCCACATCATTGAGAAAGCCAAGCCGTTCGCGGATTTCTTTCAGGATGCGGGCGGCGATTTCGCGTTGCTGCGCGGTCAGGGTTTTTGGCAAATTTTCAAACCATTTACTGGCTTTTCGGATCGACATTTCTGTGACCTGCGAAATGTGCAGACCATCTAACTTTACCGCCAGCGCTTCGGGTTTCAAGCGATTACCAGCACACACATCGCAGGCGGTGATGCGCTGATATTTTTCGACTTCCTCGCGGGTCCAGTTGCTGTCGGTTTCGCGGTAGCGGCGTTCCAGATTGGTGATCACGCCTTCGAATGGCTTTGCGATCTGATATTTTCTTTCGCCATCCACATACGACATTTTTATGATGTCTTCGCCGGAGCCATATAAAATTACATCGCGTGCCACTTTGGGAATTTCTTTCCACGGCAGTGTCATCGAAATTTTGAAATGCCGCGCCAGGCTGTCCAGGGTTTGCAGATAAAAGGCGGAAGAGGAACGCGCCCACGGCGCCACGGCGCCATTGCGCAGGCTCAGGGTTTCATCAGGTATGATAAGTTCCGGATCAATCACCATCTCGGTGCCCAGCCCGTCGCAGGCAGGACAGGCGCCAAACGGGTTGTTGAACGAAAATAATCTCGGTTCGATTTCGGTGATGGTGAAACCCGAAACCGGGCAGGCGAATTTGGCGGAAAAAATAATCCGCTCCGCGCTTTTGTCTGCCATTTCTGCAACTGCGATGCCGTCGCCTAATCCCAGCGCCGTCTCGAAACTGTCGGCCAGGCGGCTTTGCATATCCGGGCGGATCACGACACGGTCCACGACCACATCAATGTCATGCTTGATCTTTTTGTTCAGTTCGGGCACCGCGTCAATTTCGTAATAGGCGCCGTCGATCTTGACGCGCTGAAAACCACGCTTCATCAGATCGGCAAGTTCCTTGCGATATTCACCCTTGCGTCCGCGCACCAGCGGGGCCAGAAGAAACAGCCGTGTGCCATCGGGCAGGGCGGTCAATTTGTCCACCATTTGACTGACGGTCTGGCTTTCAATGGGCAATCCGGTGGCCGGCGAATAGGGCACGCCGACGCGCGCAAACAGAAGTCGCATATAGTCGTAAATTTCCGTCACCGTGCCGACGGTAGAGCGCGGATTGCGCGACGTGGTTTTCTGTTCAATGGAAATCGCCGGGCTTAGTCCTTCAATGTGATCGACATCGGGCTTTTGCATCATTTCCAGAAACTGCCGCGCATAGGCCGACAGGCTTTCGACATAGCGCCGCTGCCCCTCGGCATAGATGGTGTCAAACGCCAGCGAGCTTTTACCGGAACCGGACAGGCCCGTAATCACGATCAGCGCATCGCGGGGCAGGTCCACATCTATATTCGCCAGATTGTGTTCACGCGCGCCACGGACGGAAATGAATTTATGCATGGGATGGGAATTTGCCTGATTTGATGTGAATCATTAAGAACAAAATAAGAACAATTAACCGTTCGTGCAATACTATCATAGCGGGCCGGATACTGGCACGTGGATTGCTAGCATATGGGGATAAGGAGAAACCTATGCCATATTCAATTACCAGCCTGAACCCGGCCCGTCATGTGGGAATTACCCAGATGCTGCAAGAAGCCAGCGTCAAAACGGGCACCGGATTCGACCATTTAATGAATACAGCGATGCGTGAAAGCGCGTTGAATCCACTGGCAAAAGCCAGCACCAGCAGCGCGTCAGGCATGTTTCAGTTCATTGAACAAACCTGGCTGGGAATGGTCAAGCAACATGGTGCTGAACATGGCCTGGGGGCGCAGGCGGCGCAGATTTTTCAGGATTCCAGAGGCCGGTATATCGTGCCGGATGACGCCCAGAGGCAGGAAATTCTTGCCCTGCGCAAGGACACCAGTCTATCGGCCCTGATGGCCGGGGAATTGACCAATGATAACCGCAAAGTGCTGGAAAGAAAGCTGGGCCGGGAAGTTACCGGTGGCGAACTTTACGCAGCCCACGTGCTGGGTGCCAGTGGCGCGGCCAAATTAATTACGGCGTCAGAACAAAGCCCGTCTGCCAAGGCAGAGAACCTGTTCCCATCGGCGGCGCGGGCCAATCATGGGATTTTCTATGAAAAAGGCCGCGCACGCACAGTAGCGGAAGTAACCGATTTTCTGACCAGCAAGGGAACTGCGTCCCCCGCCACGCCAAGGCCGGTTTATGCAGCAAATACCCCCGCAGACACCAGATTGGGCTTGCCCACATTGCCAATTAGCGCTGGTGGCAACAGTATTGCCGGGCTAGGCCATAACGCCCAGATACTTTCCCCCGACATGATCGCCATCATGGCGTCACTGGACGTACCCGGCGGCAACAGCTCCGAACGCAACCGCCTGCATAAGCCGGAAACCACAAACCCGTTTGGCCTGATGGGGTGAGCCCCCTCTAAGGCGGGGATTTGCCGGGATAGGGGATGAACTCCTGTCTGCACAGGTGATGTGGCACTTGCAGCTACGACATGGCTTGATATAGCGTGACGGTTGATACGCCCGTCTTTGCGCACATACGCACCTGCATTGCGCAAGACAACCAGAAACCGAAAATCATGGGAGCGACAGAGTATGAGTCAGCAAACCACAGATTCCATGTTTAAGACCCCGGCGGAACTCGGCTTTGACCCCGATGCGCTGCGTGAAAAATACCGGTACGAGCGGGACCGGCGCATTCACCCCGATGGCTCGGCCCAATACCATGAGATCACTGAACAGTTCGCGCATTTCATCCATGATCCCTATGTCGATCATGGATTTGAACGTGAACCCCTGTTTGATGAAGTCGAAGTACTGGTGATCGGGGGCGGTTTCGGCGGGCTGCTGGCTGGTGCGCGTCTGCGCGATGCGGGCGTCAAAAGCCTGCGCATTATCGAAAAGGGCGGTGATTTTGGCGGCACCTGGTACTGGAACCGTTATCCGGGCGCTGCGTGCGATATTGAATCCTATATTTATCTGCCGCTGCTGGAAGAAATGAATTTCATCCCGAAGGAAAAATACACCCACGCGCCGGAAATTCTGGAATATTGCAGCAAGATCGGGCAGAAATATGATCTGTACACGGATGCCTGCTTTCAGACCGAAGTGACCGGCATGGAGTGGGACGAAGACGACGCCAAATGGATCGTCACCACCAACCGGGGCGACCGGATGAAGGCGCGCTATGTGGCGATGTCTAACGGGCCGCTGAACAAGCCAAAGCTGCCGGGCATCGAAGGTATCGATAAATACAAGGGCCACACCTTCCATACCAGCCGCTGGGATTACGCCTATACCGGCGGCGATTCCAACGGCAATCTGACCGGCCTTAATGACAAGCGCGTGGCGATCATCGGCACTGGCGCAACGGCCGTGCAGTGCATCGCGCATCTGGGTGCGGCGGCCAAACAGCTTTATGTATTTCAGCGCACGCCATCCTCGGTAGATGTGCGCGCCAATCGCCCGACCGATCCGGAATGGGCAAAAAGCCTGCAACCCGGCTGGCAGAAAAAGCGTATCGAAAATTTCAACATTCTGCTGGCTGGCGGCGATCAGGATGAAGATCTGGTCGGCGATGGCTGGACGCATATTTTCCGCAATCTGTCAGGCATGACGGGCGCGGTCAATAATCCAAACCTGAGCCTGCGGGAACGCGCCACACTTACTGAAATTGCCGATTTTCAGAAGATGGAGGAAGTTCGCGCACGCGCCGCAACCATCGTAAAGGACCAGGCCACCGCAGAGGCGCTCAAACCCTATTACCGACAATTCTGCAAGCGCCCGACCTTTGATGATAAATATCTCGACACCTATAACCGTCCCAATGTGAAGCTGGTCGATACTGGCGGCAAGGGTGTGGATCGCATGACCGAAAAAGGCATAGTGGTGGACGGCAAAGAGTATGAAGTCGATTGCGTGATTTTCGCCACCGGCTTTGAGGTCGGCACCAATTATACGCAAAGGGCCGGCTACGATATTATCGGGCGTGACGGCGTGCGGCTGGGTGAAAAATGGGCCGATGGGCTTTCGACCTTCCATGGTTTTTACACGCATGGATTTCCGAATTGCTTCTTCATGGGCTTTACCCAGACGGGCTTTCCGCCAAACTTCACGCATATGCTGAACGAGCAGGCCGAGCATGTTACCTATGTCATTAAACATGCCATGGATCGCCAGGCCAAAAGCGTAGAAGCAACGACCGAGGCAGAGGCCGGCTGGGTACATGCCATGCGAAGCAAGGCGCGTCTGGGCGTGCGCTATTATGCGGAATGCACACCGGGCTATTACAATAATGAAGGCAACACCAGCGACCCGTCAAAGGGGTTTCTGGCCGGCTCCTATGGTGGCGGCGCACAGGAATTTTTCGACATCCTGCACCAATGGCGCAAGGACGGCGATCTGAAGGGGCTGGAATTTTCGTAAGTGGATTTAGAGGCTGTCCGTTTTTGACTGAATCGCAATCCTATATTGTCACCCCGGCCTTGTGCCGGGGTCCAGGGTCACAAACTCAGGCTTTTGCGTGTGGCTCCTGGATCCCGGAACAAGTCCGGGATGACAGCCTGGGTGTTGG
>CAMTVX010000065.1:0-23623 GCA_947085295.1 uncultured Alphaproteobacteria bacterium
ACGGCCATGAAAAATTCCGGTCTGGCGCATCTGATTTCGATATCCGGCCTGCATATGGGCATGGTGGCGGGTATTTTGTTTTTTTCCTTGCGCGCCGTTCTGGCGTTAATCGAGCCGGTGGCGCTGCGCTATCCGATCAAAAAATGGTCGGCGGCTTTTGCAATGATCGGGTTGTTTCTGTATCTGCTGATTTCGGGATCATCAATCCCGACCCAGCGATCTTTTCTGATGACGGGACTGGTGCTGGCGGCGGTAATGCTGGATCGCACGGCGATTTCCATGCGCACGATCATGCTGGCCGCCAGTGTGATATTGCTGATGGCGCCGGAAAGCCTGCATAGCGCCAGTTTTCAGATGTCGTTTGCCGCCGTGATTGCGCTGGTAGCCTTGTACGAAAGGTTCAGCACGCAACTGTCTTACAGCATGGGCGAGGATGGATGGTTGCGGCGTAGTGCGAAATATATGTTCGCCATGCTGGCGACCAGTTTTGTCGCAGGCCTTGCCACCGCGCCATTTGCCGCGTTTCATTTCAACCGTTACACCGTATACGGATTACTTGCCAACATGCTGGCGGTGCCATTGACCGGCGCTGTGATCATGCCCTGCGCCGTTGCTGCATTCATGCTGATGCCGTTTGGCCTGGAATGGCTGGTGCTGTGGCTTCTGGGCTGGGGCGTGCAATGGGTGATCGAGATTGCGTACTGGGTGGCAGGGCTGCCTGGCGCTGTCATGGCGGTGGGGCAGGCGCCGGATGCCGTATTGCTGCTGATTGTTGGCGGCGGGCTGTGGCTGTGTCTGTGGGAACGCGGGTGGCGATGGGCGGGCTTTGCGCCGATAGTGCTTGGGCTTTTCGTATGGATGGGTGGCGCGTCATTTCGCCCGGATATTTTGGTCGAAGGGCAGGGGCGCCTGATTGCAGTGCGCAATCAAGCGGGTGATATGGTGGTGAACAGCGCAACAGCGGCCCGCCATGCTGGCGAAGAATGGGCCAAGCAGGAAGGCCTGATGGGACGTTTGCTGACAGTACGCGACGATCCGCTTGCCGCCTGTGACGCGCAGGGCTGCATGTTTACGGCGGGCAACGGTGAAACGGTTGCATTCGTGCGCAACGCCACTGCGCTGGAAGAAGATTGCGCGCGCGCCAGTATTGTGATCGCCAGTGTTGCGGCGAAGCACTGTAAAGGGCCACGGCTTGTGATTGACGTGCGTGATCTATATTTTGGCGGCAGCCATGCGATATGGTTCGAGGGCGATGGCATAAATGTGGAAACCGTTGCCGGACGGCGCGGTCAGCGTCCCTGGGTTCCAGTGGTGGAGTAAGGTTGCGTCATTGCGAGCGAAGCGCGGGAGATGTTACGCCGCAAGTAAAACCGCCCAGTATTACTCCTCCAGCAATCTTCGCGTTATCACCTGCGCCTGAATTTCTCCCGCGCCTTCGAAAATGTTCAGGATGCGGGCGTCGCACAATACGCGGCTGATGGGATATTCCAGGGCGAAGCCGTTGCCGCCGTGGATCTGTAGTGCGTTGTCGGCGCACATCCAGGCGATGCGTGCGCCCAGCAGTTTCGCCATGCCGGCTTCGAGATCGCAGCGCTGGCCGTCATCCTTGCGCCGCGCGGAATAATAGGTCAGTTGCCGGGCGATCATGATTTCCACCGCCATCCAGGCGATTTTGCCGCTGACGCGCGGAAAGCTGTAAATTGGTTTGCCGAATTGCAGGCGCTCCTGACCATATTTCAGGCCCAGTTCCAGCGCGCATTGCGCCACGCCGATGGCGCGCGCGGCGGTCTGGATGCGCGCGCTTTCGAAAGTTTTCATCAGCGATTTGAAACCTTCACCCTCGCGTTCGCCCAGCAGGTTTTTGGCGGGCACTTCAAAACCGTCAAACGCCAGTTCATATTCTTTCATGCCGCGATAGCCGAGCACTTCGATTTCGCCGCCGGTCATGCCCTTTGCGGGAAATAAATTATCGTCCGTGCCGCGTGGTTTTTCGGCGAGGAACATGGACAGGCCCTTATAGCCCGCCTCATTTGGGTCGGTGCGCACCAGCAGGGTCATCATGTCGGTGCGCGCCGCATGGGTGATCCAGGTTTTGTTGCCGGTGATTTTGTAGACGTCGCCCTGTTTCACGGCGCGGGTGCGCAATGTCGCCAGATCGGAACCGGTATTGGGTTCGGTAAACACGGCGGTGGGCAGAATTTCTGCACTGGCGAGCTTGGGCAGATAATAAGCCTTCTGCGCATCGGTGCCGCTGCCCATGATCAGCTCGGCGGCGATTTCCGAACGGGTGCCGAGCGAGCCGACGCCGATATAGCCCCGGCTCAGTTCTTCTGACACCACGCACATGGCCATTTTGCCAAGGCCAAGGCCGCCCAATTGTTCCGGGATGGTCAGGCCGAACACGCCCAGCTCGCCCATTTGATTGACCACTTCGATGGGGATCAGATCATTTTTCATATGCCAGTCATGCGCGAAGGGCGCGACCCGTTCTTCGGCAAAGCGGTGAAACTGCTCGCGGATCATGGCGTGGGTTTCGTCCAGCCCGGTATCGCCAAAGGTGATGGCGCCGCTATTTTCGGCGATCAGGTGCGCAATGCGTTCGCGCACGCCGGCCGTGTTGCCACGCCGGATCAGGGCGTTTACCGCATCGGTGAAAAACGCGTTTTGCTGGGCCTCGCTCACGCCCATATCCTGCGGGCGCACCACTTCGCCCTGGTTCATGGGGATGCCGCCTGTCATCTGGGACAGATATTCGCCAAATGCGGATTGCAGGATCAGGGATTCCAGTTCGCCAAAGCGGCCATCGGCCTGCAATCGCTGCGCCCAGCCATGCATTTCGCGCAGGCTTTCCACATAGGTCGCCATCCAGGCCAGCCCATGCGCCTGAAACTGGTTCTGCTCCAGCAGATCGGCGGAAACCGCGCCTTTTACGCTCAATAATGCGCGCACCGCCTCGCGCGCGGCCAGCAAAAGGGCCTCGGCGGCGGGCAAGGTGGCGGCACAGGCCGCGATGGGATTTTCGATCAGGGGGGATATGGATTTTGACATAAGGGGTTTCCGTGCTGGGGTATGTATATTGAAGCGCTTTATAGCGGTAAAAGGGGCTATCAGCCAGCAACTAGCATATTTATTGATCCGGTTAAAGCGAAGCCCCCTCCGTCGTCTTTGCGAGGAGCGAAACGACGTGGCAATCCAGAGTCACACACACAGGCTTTCGCGTGAGACTCTGGATTGCCGCGCTTCGCTCGCAATGACGATGGTGGGGGATGCATTCAACTTGACGAAAGAATGCCCCAGCGGTGAATTAATTCTATTTTCCTGTTTGCGCGGGTAAGCTTTGGAGAAAGGAGCAAACATGTCCAGGCAGGCAATTTCGGCAAGCTATCTGGCTGACGAGACCGAAACCGTAACGGCGCTGCTGGCCGAGGCGCGGCTGAGTGATGAAGCGGCGGCGCGGGTAACGGCGCTTGCAACGGGTTTTGTCGAACATATCCGCGCCCATCGCCGCCCCGCCGGGGGAATTGATGTTTTTCTGCGCGAATATGCGTTGAGCAGTGAAGAAGGCGTGGCGCTGATGTGTCTGGCCGAGGCGCTGCTGCGCATTCCCGACAGCGCCACCGTGGATGCGCTGATCCGCGACAAGATCGCGCCAGCCAACTGGGAACGCCATATCGGCCATTCGGATAGTTGGTTCGTGAATGCTTCCACGCTGGGATTGATGCTGACCGGGCGCATTGTGCGGCTGGAGGAAACTTCTGATCCGGGAAATTTCTTTTCCCGACTGATCGCGCGCAGCGGAGAACCGGTTATCCGCCAGGCGCTGCTGCACGCCATGCGCATTATGGGTCGGCAATTTGTGCTGGGCCGCACCATTGACGAAGCGGTGACGCATGCGAAAGTGGATGCGGCGCACGGCTACCGCCATTCGTTCGACATGCTGGGCGAAGGCGCGCGCACCGCGCAGCAGGCGGCGCATCATCTGGCCGCTTACAAGGAAGCAATCTGTACACTGAGCATATTGGGAGAACTGCATGCGCCCGGCATTTCGGTCAAACTCTCGGCGCTGCATCCACGTTTTGAACAGGCGCAACACGCACGGATCATGGCGGAATTGACGCCGCGCCTGTCGGAACTTGTGGCGCTGGCCCGTGCGGCGAATATTGCGCTGACGATTGATGCCGAAGAGTCTGAGCGGCTGGACATCACGCTGGATGTATTTTCCGAAGTATATGCGGGCATGGGGGATTGGGACGGTTTTGGGCTTGTCGTGCAGGCCTATCAAAAGCGCGCGCCCGCTGTGCTGGACTGGTTGATCGCATTGGCGCAACAAAGCGGCCGACGCATTCCGGTTCGTCTGGTCAAGGGCGCCTATTGGGACAGCGAAATCAAACGCGCGCAGGAACGCGGGCTTGGCGCCTATCCGGTGTTCACGCGCAAGGCGGCGACAGATGTTTCCTGGCTGGCCTGTGCGGCGCGCATGATCGCAGCGGGCGGCTGGCTGAAACCGCAATTCGCCACCCATAATGCGCACAGCGTAGCGGCGATTTTGACGATGACCGGCGCGGATCGTGGCGCGCCTGTTGTGCCGTTTGAATTTCAGCGGCTGCATGGCATGGGCGCGCCGTTGCATGATCTGGTAATGGCGGCGCATGGCACCCCCTGCCGTATCTATGCGCCGGTTGGAAGCCATGAAAACCTTCTGGCCTATCTGGTGCGCCGCCTGCTGGAAAACGGCGCAAACAGTTCATTTGTCAACCGGTTGAGTGATGACGCCGCACCGATTGCCGACATTGTGCGCGATCCCTGTGCGGCTATTGCCGAATACACGGATATAGCCAATCCACATATTCCGTTGCCTGAACATCTGTATGGAGAGGAACGGCGTAATTCCAGCGGTATTCTACTGAGCGATCCGACGATTCTTGCGCCGCTTCTGAAACAGATCGAGGACTGCCTCAAAACACCGCGCCAGGCCGGGCCACTGGTGGATGGCGTAAGCCATAAAGGCCCACGCGAAAATGTTTATGACCCCGCTGACGCCAATCGCGTGGTTGGGAATCTGGCGCTGGCCGACGGCGCAGCGATTGAGCGCGCGGTGAAAAGTGCGTTTGCCGCTGCTCCGTTATGGGATGCAATGGGCGGCAGCGCGCGCGCACACTATCTGGAGCGCGCCGCAGACTTGTTTGAAGCCAGCCGCGCGGAACTGATGGGCCTGTGCATTCGCGAGGCAGGAAAAACGCTGCCCGATGCGCTGTCGGAAGTGCGCGAGGCGGTGGATTTTCTGCGCTATAATGCGGTGCGCGCACGAACGGAATTTGATGCGCCGCAGATTTTGCCGGGGCCGGTGGGCGAGCGTAATGAAATTTCGCTGCATGGGCGCGGTGTGTTCTGTTGCATCAGCCCGTGGAATTTTCCGCTGGCGATCTTTATCGGGCAGGTGTCGGCGGCGCTGGCGGCGGGAAATGCGGTGGTTGCGAAACCGGCGGAACAAACCGGCCTGATCGCCCATCGCGCCGTGCAATTATTGCATCAGGCAGGTGTCCCGCCGCAGGTTTTGCATCTGTTGCCGGGGGCGGGCGAACTGGTGGGCGCAGCGCTGGTCAGCGATGCGCGCATTGCAGGGGTCGCCTTTACCGGATCGACCCAGGTCGCCCGTGAGATCAACCGGCGGCTGGCGGAACGGCCAGGGCCGATCATCCCATTCATCGCCGAAACCGGCGGACAGAATGTGATGATCGCCGATTCATCCGCACTGCCGGAACAATTGATTGATGACGTGATCCGCTCGGTCTTTAACAGTGCCGGGCAACGCTGTTCGGCGTTGCGGGTTTTGTTTATTCAGGAAGAAGCGGCAAGCCGGGTGCTGGAAATGCTGGCGGGGGCCATGCAGGAATTGCGGATCGGTGATCCGATGCATCTGGATACGGATATCGGCCCGCTGATAGATACGCAGGCGATGAGTGCGCTCAATGCCCATGCGGCGCGCATGTCCGGCATTGGAAAATTACTATCTGAGACGCCACTGCCACCCGATCTGGCGCAGGGCCATTATTTTGCGCCGCGCGCCTTTGAGATTGACGGGCTGGCGCATCTAACGGGCGAGGTCTTTGGTCCCATCCTGCATGTGATCCGTTACCGGGCGGACCACCTTAACAATGTATGCATAGCAATCAATGCGATGGGGTATGGCCTGACGCTGGGCGTCCATTCGCGTATCGAGGCCAGAATAAAACTGATTTGCGGCAAGGTTCGGGTAGGCAATATCTATGTCAACCGCAACATGATCGGCGCCGTCGTGGGCGCGCAACCCTTTGGCGGCGAAGGCCTGTCCGGCACCGGCCCCAAAGCCGGAGGGCCGCGCTATCTGCACCGGTTCGCCACCGAGCGCACCCGCTCTACCGATACTAGTGCTGCGGGCGGTAATGCCACGCTATTATCCTTGGGCGAAGGCTGATGGCCTATCTATCAGTTGACCCCGAACCCCGCGCGAGGCACAATCGGGTCAGACCAATACCAATATTCAGACAGGGAGAATCCGCATGAAAGCGGCAGTATTACGTGAAACCAAACAGCCACTGACAATCGAAGATGTGCAGATTTCGAAACCCGGCCCGCGCGAAGTGCTGATCCGCACTGTGGCGGCGGGCATTTGCCACAGCGATCTGCATATCGCTGATGGGCTGTATCCTTATCCGCTGCCTTGCGTGCTGGGCCATGAATCTGCTGGCATTGTTGAGGCGGTAGGTTCGGATGTGCGTTATGTGGAGCCGGGCGATCATGTCATCACCTGTCTGTCGGCATTTTGCGGTCATTGCGAACATTGCATTACCGGGCATATGTCGCGTTGCACAGGTGCGGAAACCCAGCGCGGTCCGAAAGAAGCGCCGCGCCTGACGCTTGATGGCAAGCCGATGTTCCAGTTCATCAACCTGTCCTCCTATGCCGAACAGTTGCTGGTGCATGAACACACCATCGTTAAAATCCGCAAGGATATGCCGCTGGATCGCGCCGCGCTGATTGGCTGTGGCGTGATGACCGGCGTTGGCGCGGTGTTCCACACGGCAAAGGTCGAACCGGGCAGCACGGTTGCTGTTCTGGGATGCGGCGGCATCGGCCTTAGCGCCATTAACGGCGCAGCACTTGCAGGCGCGGGGCGGATTATCGCTATCGACATGGTCGGATCAAAACTGAACCTGGCCAAACTTTTTGGCGCGACCGACGTCATCAACGCCGGTGAAGGCGATGTGGTGAAGATGGTCCGTGAAATGACTGGCGGCGGCGTGCATTATTCCTTCGAAGCCATTGGCCTGAAGAAAACCGCCGAGCAGGCGTTCAAGATGGTCCGCACCGGTGGCACCGCCACCGTGATCGGCATGATCCCGGTCGGCACCATGATCGAAATTCATGGCGCGGAACTGTTGCAGGAAAAGAAACTGCAAGGTTCGATGATGGGATCCAATCGCTTCCGCGTCGATATGCCGCGTCTGGTGGATTTCTATCTGGCCGGTAAGCTGCATCTTGATGAAATGATCTCCAGCACGCTGGCGCTGAAGGATATCAATCAGGGCTTTGAGACGCTCCGCAAAGGCGAAGTGGCGCGCCAGGTCATCAAATTTAGCTAGTGCGGAATGATTTTAGATTTCCAAATCCGCACTAGATCTGTCACCCCGCACTAGATCTGTCACCCCGCACTTGTTGCGGGGTCCAGGGTTTCAAACTCAGGCCTTTACTTGAGTCTCCTGGACCCCGGAATAAATCCGGGGTGACACTGTGGGCTGGGCGATTTAGTCTATTCAAAATTTATCAGGGGGAAATCACATGCCAAATCTGAGCGGCAAGGTCGCCATCGTCACCGGCGCGGGGCAGGGCATCGGCAAGGCCATCGCCATTACACTGGCCAAGGCAGGCGCGGATATCGTCGTTGGCGAAATGGTCAAAGACCGTATTGCGGGCACGGTGGCCGAGATTGAAAAACTGCAACGCAAGGCCATTGGTGTACAGTTCGATGTGCGCAACAGGGGCCAGGTCGATGATCTGGTCGCCGCCGCCATGAGCAAGCTTGGCAAGATCGATATTCTGGTCAACAATGCAGGCAATGATATAGTGCGCGATGTCGTAGACATGACCGACGAGGAATGGGATTTTCAGATCGATGTAAATCTGAAAGGCCCGTTTTATATGTGCCGTTCGGCGCTGCCGCATATGATCAAGGGCGGCAATGGCGGGGCGATTGTAAACATCGCCTCCATCGCCGGATATGTATGCTATCCAAAAGGTGCGGCCTATGCCGCCGCCAAGGCGGGCGTCATGGGCTTTACCCGCGCGCTGGCCGGCGAAGTGGCGCAACACAAAATCCGTGTCAACGCCGTGGCGCCTGGCCCCATCGACACGCCGCTGGCGCATGCTGTGCTGGACGCCATGCCGCCCGCGCAAAAAGCGGGCCTGATCGGCGCAGTGACATTAGGCCGCTGGGGCCAGCCCGAAGAAATCGCCAACGCCGTGGCGTTCCTCGCCTCCGAAGAAGCCAGCTACATCACCGGCGACACGCTAAGTGTCAGCGGCGGATTGTATATGCATTAAGGGGCATTTCATTTTTTAGATTGAACAAGTTCCGTGTCATTCTGAGCGCAGCGAAGAATCTCTGCCGCGCGCACTTGGATTAGGATTCTTCGCTGCGCTCAGAATGACAAAGAATGACTTCTCCAGAGGTTCCCTGGATCGCCACGCCGCTGTGCGGCTCGCGATGACGCGGGATAAACACATCGCACCCTAAATTTTCTGATCATACTCCCCGACATCGGGGAATGTGCTGAGGCGTGCGTCAATCTCGGCGAACATGTCGCGCATTTTTTGTTCGGACACCGGGCTTTCCACAACGACGACCAGTGAGGGTTTGTTGCTGGAGGCGCGCACCAGGCCCCAGGTGCCGTCTTCCAGCACGACGCGCACGCCATTGACGGTGACGACCTCGCGGATTTTTTGACCCAGCAGTTTGCCGCCGTCCGCCGCCAGCTTCACATAATGCGCCGATACTTTATCGACGATACCATATTTGGTTTCGTCCGGGCAGAACGGGGCCATGGTGGGCGAGCCCCAGGTCATGGGCAAGGCGCGGCGTAGATCGGCCATTTTTTGGCCGGGATTGTTATCCAGAAAACGGCACACGGCCAGCGCCGACACCAGTCCGTCATCATAGCCATGACCGAAGGGCGGGTTGAAAAAATAATGCCCGCTTTTTTCAAACCCGGCCAGCGCGTTCAGTTCTTTCACCCGGCGCTTCATATGTGAATGGCCGGTTTTCCAGTAGTCGATTTTTGCGCCGTTCGCGCGCAACACATCGTCGGTCTGATACAGGCCGGTGGACTTCACATCGACCACAAAGGTCGCGTTGGGAAATTGCGCGGAAAAATCGCGCGCCAGGAACAGGCCAATTTTATCGGCGAAAATTTCCTCGCCTTCATTATCCACCACGCCACAGCGATCTCCATCGCCATCAAACGCCAGCCCCACATCGGCCTTCGCCGCCAGTACCGCATCGCGCAGCGCATGCAGCATTTTCATATCTTCCGGGTTCGGATTATGATTGGGAAAGGTAAAATCCAGCCCGCAATCCAGTTCCACAACTTCTGCCCCAATGGCGCGCAGGGCATCCGGGGCAAACAGCCCGGCGGTGCCATTGCCGCAGGCCGCGACCACTTTCAATTTATGCTTCAGCTTGAAATTCCCGGTCATGTCGGCCAGATATTTCGCGCGCAAATCGGGAATGAATTTATACGCGCCGCGCCCTTCGATGAAATCCGAAGACAGCACAATGTCTTTCAATTGCGCCATCTGGTCCGGCCCGTGGGTCAGTGGGCGTTCCATGCCGATCTTCACCCCGGTCCAGCCATTATCATTATGGCTGGCGGTCACCATCGCGACGGCGGGAACATCCAGTGCGAACTGCGCAAAATACGCCATCGGCGACAGCGCCAGACCAATGTCAAACACCTCGCAACCCGATGACATCAAACCGGTGATCAGCGCGTATTTTATCGATTGGCTATAGGAACGGTAATCATGCCCGACCACGACGGCGGGGCGAATGCCCAATCGGCTCATCTGGGTGGCGATGCCCATGCCCAGCGCCTGAATGCCCATCAGATTAACATCCTGCGGAAACAGCCAGCGCGCGTCATATTCACGAAAGCCCGTGGCTTTGGCCAGTGGCGCCACTTCAAATTCCGGCGTGTTCGATTTCAGATTGGCTTGCGGTTTGGGAAACATGATTTCGTCCTGTCAGATGAGGTGAATTGTTTTTACGCGCAGAGATGAAAGATAGCAAAACCTAATCGCGCAGGATAAGCACGCCATCGCCCATTTCAAAGCTGCCAATGGATTTCAGAAATGACATGCCCAGCAGGGATTGCTCCAGCCCTTCGCGCAACACGACGGCCTGCACTTTTTTCCGGCTGATGGAACCGATGGAAATTTCGTCAAGAATTACCCGCGCGGCGAAGTTTTTGCCATTTGCGGTGTCGATAGGAATATTGAAATCCAGCTTTTTCAGATCAATCCGCAAGCGCTGCGCGTCATATTCATTTAATGCGACGATCGAAGCGCCGGTATCGACCAGAAAGCGTACATGGGTGCCATTCACTGCGGCATCGGCCAGAAAATGCCCACCCTCGACAGCGCGCAAATACACAGTGCCATGCGGTGATTTTGCGTCCGTGCCGGCATTGGGCGGGGGCGTCATCGGTATGGTTGGCATCGTGACACCTGCCACACGAAATCCCATGCCCATAAATTCGGCGCGATAAGCATAGATGGTCAGCATGACCACAAACAGTGAGGTCCAGATCAGCGCCTGCTTCAATGCAAGGCTGGCGCCGCCATTCCAGCCCATAACGAAACCGCCGCCTACCAGGGTCAGAACAATCAGACCCTGCACCAGGCGCACCTGATCCCCCTGGCTTCCGAGTGCACCGGGAAATTGCTGGAAAAGCAAAAACAGGCCACCGGCGATCAGAATCAATATCAGGGCAGCCAGGCCCAGCCGGTTAGACATTAATGCACGCTCCAGAATCAGCATTTCCCATACAAATATAGAGCGGGTGTACTGGAATAAGCGTTAAACTTTGTCTTAATCGTAGTCGAAGGGCGAAAAATTTACCTCGCCGCCATCGGCGTAAAAATCTGCCCGGCGTTTGCCCAGCCTTCCCAACACCGACTCGCGCTCCTCATCACTATAGCGCAGCCAGCGGGCAATCTCTTCCTGGCTGCGAAAACAGCCCGCGCAATAGCCGATCTGCTCATTCATCTGACAGACCTGAATGCAGGGGGATTGGCGTTGTGCGGACAGGGTCATGGCATACTCATTGTTATTTGCGCCTCAGAATCTATGCTAATAGATTAGGAATTTCAATAGGGGCATGAGATTTATACACCCATGAGCGACCCGACACATAGGTGTCCGATGGTGGGCCTGGCAGGATTCGAACCTGCGACAACACCGTTATGAGCGGTGGGTTCTAACCGCTGAACTACAGGCCCGCACCCGCTATAGCAGGTAATTTTGCCTAACTAAAGATGTTGCAGCAGATGCGTTGCGCGAGAGGCCATGATGGCGTAAAACCGGCGCTCAGTTTGGCCAGTTTGCATAACGGGCAAGGGCTGACATAAGAATTTCCCCCATTTTTGGAGCGTTTCATGGCGGCCTACCAATATGTTTATGTGATGCAGGGCCTCAGCAAGGCTTACCCAGGTGGCCGTCAGGTGCTGAATGACATTCGTCTATCGTTTTTGCCGGGCGCCAAAATTGGCGTTCTGGGCATTAACGGCTCAGGCAAGTCGACGCTGCTACGTATCATGGCGGGGGTGGATAAGGAGTATCAGGGCGAGGCCTGGGCGGCCGAAGGCGTCAAAATCGGGTATCTGGCGCAGGAGCCGGACCTGAACCCGGACAAGGATGTCTGGGGTAATGTGATGGAAGGCGTTGCCGAAACCCGCGCGCTGCTCGATGAATTTGAAGCCGTGTCCCTGGCGTTTGCCGAGCCGATGGAGGACGATGCGATGAACGCACTGATCGAGCGGCAATCGGCATTGCAGGAACGCATCGAAGCGCAGAATGCGTGGGATCTGGATTCGCGGGTTGAACTGGCGATGGACGTGCTGCGCTGTCCGCCAGGTGATGCGAAAATCGATACACTGTCGGGTGGTGAAAAGCGCCGAGTCGCACTCTGCAAACTGCTGCTGTCGCAGCCCGATATGCTGCTGCTGGACGAACCCACCAACCATCTCGATGCTGAAACCGTCGGCTGGCTGGAAAACTTCCTGAAGGAATATAAGGGCACGGTGTGCCTGATCACCCATGACCGGTATTTTCTCGATAATGTCACCGGCTGGATTTTGGAACTGGATCGCGGGCGCGGCATTCCCTATGAGGGAAATTATTCCTCGTGGCTGGTGCAAAAACGCAAACGCATGCAACAGGAAGATCGCGAGGCGTCTGGCGTGCAGGATACGCTGGACCGCGAACTGGAATGGATACGCCAATCCCCCAAGGCGCGTCAGGCCAAGAACAAGGCGCGCGTTTCCGCCTATGGTGATCTGCTGGCGCGATCCGAGGCGCGCGAAAAGGCTTCCGGCAAAGCCCAGATCGTCATTCCGGCCGGGCCACGTCTGGGTGATGTGGTGATTGAAGCGGAACATCTGAGCAAATCTTTTGGCGAGCGCTTGTTAATTGATGATGTGTCTTTTCGCCTTCCGCCCGGCGGTATTGTGGGCATCATTGGGCCCAACGGCGTGGGTAAAACCACCTTATTCCGTATGCTGACGGGGCAAGAAACACCCGATAGCGGCAGTCTGAAATTTGGCACAACGGTGCAGCTTGGTTATGTTGATCAAAGCCGTGATACGCTGGACCCGAACAAGAATATCTGGGAAGAAATTTCCGGCGGCACCGACGTGATTACGCTGGGCAAGATGGAAGTGAACAGCCGCGCCTATGTAGGGGCGTTCAATTTCAAAGGCACGGATCAGCAAAAGAAAGTCGGCGTACTATCGGGCGGCGAGCGCAACCGCGTGCATCTGGCGAAAATTTTGAAATCTGGCGCCAACCTGCTGCTGCTCGATGAGCCGACCAACGATCTGGATGTGGATACGCTGCGCGCGCTGGAAGATGCGCTGGTGGATTTTGCCGGCTGCGCCATGATCATCAGCCATGATCGCTGGTTCCTGGACCGGATCGCCACCCATATGCTGGCCTTTGAAGGCGACAGCCATGTGGAATGGTTCGAGGGGAATTACGAGGAATATGAAGCGGACAAAAAGCGCCGCCTGGGTGCCGATGCAGCTCGGCCACACAGGATTAAATTCAAAAAACTCGGTCGGGTGTAAGCGGGCATATCAAGCCGGAACCACTACCGGTCAATCTATTTGCGTGCGCCCTCGCGGGAGGTGCGGCGCATGGCGCGTTGCAGTTTTTCGAATGCGCGCACTTCGATCTGACGCACTCGTTCGCGGCTGATATTGTATTCCTGGCTTAAATCCTCAAGCGTTGCGGGTTCTTCACGCAGACGCCGCGCTGTCAGAATATCTTTCTCGCGCCCGGTCAGGTGTTTCAGGGCTTCTTCCAGAAGCGCGTGGCGAATTTTGAATTCTTCGCTTTCACCCAGTTCGGTTTCCTGATTGGGCTTGTCATCAACCAGCCAGTCTTGCCATTCGCCATCGGCGTCCATACGCAAGGGCGCGTTCAGTGAATTATCCTGTCCCGCCAGGCGCTGGTTCATATTGGTGACTTCCTGCTCAGACACGCTCAGCTTCTGGGCGATCAGTGCAACCTGTTCAGAAGTCATGTCGCCTTCATCCAGCGCCTGGATCTGGGTTTTCACCCGGCGCAGATTGAAGAACAGCTTTTTTTGCGCGGCCGTTGTGCCGATTTTCACCAGGCTCCAGGACCGCAGGATATATTCCTGAATGGCGGCGCGTATCCACCACATGGCATAGGTGGACAAGCGGAAGCCTTTTTCCGGTTCGAATCGCTTCACCGCCTGCATCAGTCCGACATTACCCTCGGAAATCACTTCGCCAATCGGCAGGCCATAGCCGCGATAGCCCATGGCCATTTTGGCCACAAGCCGCAAATGGCTCGTCACCATTTTATGCGCGGCCTCGCTGTCTTCATGCTCGCGCCAGCGCTTGGCCAGCATATATTCTTCTTCCGGGTCGAGTACCGGGAATTGCCGAATTTCCTGCAAATAGCGCGAAAGCCCGCCATCAGGGGTCAATACCGGCAGTGTCGTTTTTTCACTTGTGTCTGACATATCTAATCTCTACGCGTCCACTTTCTACACGTCCACTCTCTACGCGCAAAAAACCCCCGGGATTGCACCCCGCAATCCTGTTATAGGCTGAAGTAACTCTAATATAAGAAGTTTATCATTTATTTACAGAGGCTAACGTTAATTTGATATCTGCTCCAAACTGCTCAGCAGGTTGGCCATGTCCGGTGGTAACGGGCTGTTATAACTAAGCAAATCGTTATTCAGGGGATGGACAAAGCCCAGACTTGTCGCGTGTAGCGCCTGTCGGCCAAGGGCGGTAATGGCGGCCTGGGCGTCCTGCGATAATCCCCTGGCCCTGCTGCGTCCGCCACCATACACCGGATCGCCAACGATGGCATGGCCGATATGCGCCATATGCACCCGGATCTGGTGGGTGCGACCGGTTTCCAGACGGCAGCGGACAAGACTGATAACGGGCTTTTGCGGGTCACCAAAGCGTTGCATAACCTCATAATTGGTAATCGCTTCACGCCCGCCATGCGCTCGCACAGCCATCTTTTGCCGGTTGGCGGTACTACGCCCGATCTGGGTGACAATGCGGCCCTGGGCCGGATTTGGAGTGCCCCAGACGAACGCCAGATAGCTGCGCTGTACCGTATGTGCGGCGAATTGTTCCGCCAGCGCCGCATGCGCGCGGTCGGTTTTGGCGGCCACCAGCAAGCCACTGGTCTGCTTGTCCAGCCGGTGTACAATGCCAGGGCGCCGGACCCCGCCAATGCCGGAAAGACTGTCCCCGCAATGCGACAACAGGGCGTGCACCAGCGTACCCTGCCAGTTGCCAGCAGCGGGATGCACCACCAGCCCGGCGGGCTTATCTATGACGATCAGTTCACTATCTTCGTGGACGACAGTCAGCGCAATGGCCTCGGGTTCAGGTATGGCATCGACCAAAGGGGGGATGGTGATGTAAAAGGTGTCGCCGGGTTTGACCCTGTAGGACGCGTCGTCTATCGTGCGCCCGCTATGTTGAACGTGGCCCGCCGCCAGCAGCGCCTGTAATCGGGAGCGGCTGAGTTCAGCAATGCGGTCGCTAAGCCATTTGTCAAGCCGCGCCCCGCCTTCCGTCGCAGTGACGGTAAGTGTGTGTGCGGCTTCTTTGATCGGATATTTCATGCAACAACCTGTGACGCAAAATTACCGTGGGCTCAAGGCCGCTGTGATCATTATGGGGGTTTTGCTGGTTGTAGGCACAATCGCGCTGGTGGTGGGCATGGTGCGTCAGGCGGGGCGTATCGCCGATCATTTTGACGATAAGGCGATGCAGAATATTACCTTACCACTGGAATTAACCGGCAAAGTAGTTCAGATGCAGGCCGACGGCGGACGTCTGGTTTTGCTGGTTGAACGCGCGGACGGACAGAAAATCATTGTTCTGGACATGGCGAGCGGAAAGGTAATTTCGACTTTGGATCCCGCAAAATCCCCGCAATGAATATATCGCGCCTGCATCTTTCCCGGTCCGATCTGGGGCTTATCGAGGCCTGCGCCAAATCCTGTCTGCCGCGCGAAAGCTGTGGTATAATTCTGGGGACGCAGACAGATGACGGCTGGCGCGTTACCGGCATTGCAGAAAGCCGCAATATTGCCCCACCTGATCGCAATGACAGGTTTGAGATTGACCCGGCGTTATTGCTAAGTACGCAGAAGGCCGCAAGGGCAGGTGGTCCCCGCATGATCGGTGTGTATCATTCGCATCCCAATGGCAGGGCCGAACCATCTGAAACCGATCTGGCGACGGTCTGGCAGACGGGAATGATCTGGATAATCAGCGCAGTTGATATGGAACGCATGGAAACGCGCGCCTATCTGCGCCATGAATCCGGCTTTATTGCCGTGCCGCTGTACGTTATGGAAACCGTAAAATGAGCGCCATCTTTACCAGTGATAATCAGGCCCCCGTAGCGCCGCAAATCATGGCGGCTATACTAAAAGCCAATGAAGGAATGTCGCCATCTTATGGCGCGGACGCAATTACTGCGCGCCTGCAACCTTTGTTCGCGAAAGTTTTCGAATCAGATTTGCGGGTTTTTCCGGTAACGACGGGCACTGCTGCCAATGCTCTGGCGCTGGCCATGCTGACGCCACCCTGGGGAACGATTTTCTGTCATCAGGAATCGCATATCGCAACGGATGAATGCGGCGCGCCGGAATTTCATACTTCTGGCGCCAAACTGTACCTGCTGCCAGGGGACCACGGCAAGCTGACGCCGGAAATATTGTCGCGCTGTCTCAGGGACACTAACCCCGGGGACCAGCATCAGACCCAGCCGACGGTGATCAGCCTGTCCCAGGTGACAGAAGCCGGGACGGTGTATCGTCCCGATGAGATTGCCGCACTGACCGCGATAGCCAGGCAGCATAAATTATATGTGCATATGGACGGCGCGCGGTTCGCCAATGCGGTTGTGTCGTTAAAGTGTTCGCCTGCTGATCTGAGCTGGCGTGCCGGGGTGGACGTGCTGTCATTCGGCGCGACAAAAAACGGAGCGCTGGCGGCGGAGGCGGTGCTGTTTTTTAACCCGGCATTGTCAGAAAATTTTGTGTTCCGGCGCAAGCGGGCAGGGCATCTGGTTTCCAAAATGCGCTATCTATCCGCGCAACTGGAAGCCTATCTGGAAAACGGGCTGTGGCTTGAACTGGCGGCTAACGCCAATGCGCAGGCGTCACGACTTGCCGATGGCTTGCACGCCATATCCGCTGTTGAAATTTTACATCCGGTGCAGGCAAATGAAATTTTTGTACGCATTCCGCCTGCCATGATCCAGCCGTTACGCGCGCAGGGGTTTGGCTTTCATGTCTGGGGGCGCGATGATGAAGGGATTATCCGGCTGGTAACCGCTTTCGATACTAAACCGGACGGCGTGGATAGATTTATCCACGCCGTCCAGGATATGTCAGTTACGCCCTGATCAGGCCGCGCGAACTTCCGCCAGGAACCGGTCTACTTCTTTACGTAGTTTATCGGCCTCGGTGCTTAGATCGCCCGCTGCATTCACAACGGCAGTTGCCGCTTCGCTGGTTTCATCATTGGCGGTTTGAACAGCAACGATATTGGTTGAAACTTCGCGGGTTGATGTTGCAGCTTCCTGCGTGTTCTGGGAAATATTCTGGGTGGCGCTGCTTTGCTGTTGCACAGCCGATGCGACGGAAGATACGGATTCACTGATCTCACCAATGGTTTGACGAATGACCGCGATCGCCTCCAATGCTTCGGACGACACATTTTGCATGGCGTCGATCTGGTTGGAAATTTCCTCGGTGGCATGAGCGGTCTGGTTGGCCAGATTTTTTACTTCAGATGCCACCACCGCAAAGCCCTTGCCGGCTTCGCCCGCGCGCGCTGCCTCGATCGTGGCGTTTAGCGCCAGCAGATTGGTCTGTTTGGCAATATGATTGATCAGCTCCACAACCTGTCCGATTTTACCGGCGGTTTCGGAAAGTACTTTCATGGTCTCATTGGTTGCCTCGGCGCGTTCGACGGCAGTGCGGGCAATCAAATTGGACGCTGTCATCTGTTTTTCAATTTCGTTAATTGAATAGCTGAGTTCTTCTGAAGCGGCGGCAACGGTTTCCACATTTCCGCTGGCGCTTGTTGCTGCTGAACTCACCAGATCGCTGCGGTCACGCGCCTGTGCAGCAATACCCGACATTTGTTCTGCCGTTTGTTTCATGCCGAGTGCACTTGCAGACACCGCTTCTACAATGTGACCCACGGTATCTTCAAAGCTGGCAGCCAGAGCTTCCATTGACTGGCGCTTTTCCTCAGCCGCACGAATGCGCAATGCGTCGCGTTCTTCTTTTGCGCGCTCGATCTCGATGGCGTTATCCTTGAAAACTTGAACAGCGGCAGACATTTCGCCAATTTCATCGTGACGATCCTGGAACGGAACTTCGATGGTCAAGTCGCCGGCTGCCAGCACGCGCATGGCCCCTCCCATGGCGCGCAGGGGCCGGGTAACGCTGTGTCCGACATAATAGAAGGCGATAAAGGCAACGGCGGCAATGGTGGCAAAGGCCAGGACCAACAGTGTGTTTTCGCTGCTGGCAATATCGCTGTCTACTTCAGCCAGGCCAGTGTCCACGTCTTTGCGGCGCGCGACAACCTGATTATTGGCGATATTGGTTAACTGCAACGCATCTGATTGCACTTCATTCAGGGCGGCGCGGGTGCGCGTGGAAACATCCAGCGCCTTCAGCGCCTGTTTGAACAGATCGTTCTTGGAATCACCCAGATCGGTAAGTTTGGTGACTCCGGTTTTGAGTACTGACAGCTTTTCATTCCATTCCGGTGTTTGCTTGGTGGCGACCTCGCCCAGGGCGCTCAGGCCATTATTGGCGGTGGCAATTGCAGTGATAAAACGTTCGCTGATCTCTTTGATGCTTGTTGCATCGGTTTGCCCCGCCCCTTCGGCAAGAATGCCGACAGCGAGATTGGCATTGGAAATGAGATCTGAAATTCCCTGCAGGGTGCTGATCTGGTCCTGCAACAATATTCCCTTGTCCGTATCACCCCTGCTTGCAAGCTGATCTTGTGAATCACCGGTTGCGGCCTCCTCAGCCGCCACATCATTGTTGCCCCCGGAATCGGCGTTTGCGGCGAAGATTTCCTCCATGATCGCAAACACGGCGTCATTGGCGGAATCAACGAAATATTGACCGGACTCAAGAATCTCGGCATGCACATTGCGGGAAATGAGAACAGTTTTGTCCAGCTCTTTCCGGGTGCTGAAATTTTCCGAAACCAGCTTATCCAGCGTATTGATCTGATTTGTTAGTTTGGTTACCAGGGCGGTGGATTTTTCTAGGTCCTCCTTGCTCATTTGAGCGGAAGTTGCCTTGATATGTTCGGAAAGTTTTCCAATTTCACTATTTAATGCATCGCGGAGATTTATCCGTGTCGCGTCATCCTTGGCCGCGGCCAGCGCGCGCAGATTGCCCGATATCTGGTTGGTGGCGACGGTCAGATCAAAGGCGCTGGTCATGCCGCCAATGTCACGCTCGGCGACATTTTTGAAGGTCGCATCAATCAGGCGGAACGAATTAAACGAAACCAGGCAGGCGACCAGCGTCAATACCCCCACGATCACATAGGTCGCAAGCAGTTTAGACTGTATGCTTAGCCTGGAAAGCGCAGAGCTGTTGGACAGCAGCTCTGCAAATTTAGTAAGAAAAACATGACTGGCTGCGCGTGCCCCCTGAAGCATTTCCCGTGTTGGGATTTTGTCATTCAGCGTTTTCGCCATATTGATCACCTTTTCTGAAACTTCCTGGATTTTTTTCGTTGTATCCTGATTAACCATTTACTTCGCCCCGGATAATTGTTGTTTCACAAAAAGGGAGTATGCAGCTGTAGGTTGTTAATCCCCCCCAGCGTGAGATCTGATTTTTATCAATCTTTGTCCCACTGTTGAGTGCTGCCAACTTAATGCGGTAATATTACTAATTGGTAAAACTCAGGCGTGTTGCGGAAGTAAAATTTTTTTGACTTGTGGATGTATGTTTTTTGATTCATTTTAGAAAACTATACAAACTAACTAGTTATAAAATACTAGTTTTTGCAGCGGGTTCTTTTTTACATTTAAAATTGCGAAGCAGTTAATGGCTTTACCCGTCTGGAAAAATCATAATCTCTCCGCAAAATACGTATAATCGGGCATGGCAAAGCAGCATGGACATTTGCTGCAAATTTGCGCCATAAAGCCGGTACAGATATCTGTAATTATAACAACAAGAAGGAAGCCTTGGATGAGCATCAAGGGAAAGGCCTATATTGCCGGGATTTATGAACATCCCACGCGATTGGCGCTTGGCAAGACACTACCGCAATTACATGCGGAGCTGGCAAAAGGTGCGCTGGCCGATGCGGGCCTGAGCAAGGATGATATCGACGCCTATTACTGTGCGGGCGATGCGCCCGGCATGGGCGGCATCGATATGGTCGAATATATGGGCCTGAATAATGTGCGCCAGATCGACAGCACCGAAACCGGTGGTTCAAGCTATGTGCTGCATGTCAATCACGCGGCCCAGGCGATAGCGACAGGCCATTGCAAGGTAGCGCTTATCACGCTTGCGGGCCGTCCTGCAGCAGACGCCAAGGAAGGCGTCATGTTCCGCATGGGGGGCGAAACTCCGTCATCCTCCGGGTTTGAAGCGCCTTTTCGTCCATCCATCGTCAATATGTACGCCATGTGTGCCCAGCGCCATATGTATGAATATGGCACGACATCTGAGCAACTGGCCTGGATCAAGGTCGCAGCGTCGCACCATGCGCAATACAATGAACATGCCCTGCGTCGTGAAGTGGTTACGGTGGAAGATGTGGTCAATTCTCCGATCGTCGCCTCGCCGCTGCACCGTTACGATTGCTGCGTCATTACCGATGGTGGCGGCGCCGTGATTGTTGTGGCGCCAGAGATCATGAAAAAGCTGAAACGTCCCGCCGTGAAAATTCTGGGTGCGGGCGAAGCGCCCAAGCATCTGATGGGCGGCAAGGTGGATTTGACCTATTCCGGCGCGCGCTGGTCCGGTCCGAAAGCCTTTGAAGAAGCCGGTGTCACCCAAAAGGACATCAAATACGCCTCCATCTATGACAGCTTCACCATTACCGTGCTGGAAACGCTCGAAGATCTGGGCTTCTGTGAAAAGGGCAAGGGCGGTAAATATGTGTCCGACGGCAATCTGATTTCCGGCGTAGGCAAATTGCCGTTCAACACCGATGGCGGCGGCCTGTGCAGCAACCATCCGGGCAATCGCGGCGGCATGACCAAGGTACTCGAAGCCGTTCGCCAAATTCGCGGTGAAGCGCATCCAAAGGTACAGGTGCCCAATTGCGATATCGCGTTGGCGCATGGCACCGGTGGCCTGCTTGGCGCGCGTATGGGAAGTGCAACCATTATTCTGGGGAATCAAGACTCATGAGTGAAGCAAAACCAAAATCAAAAGTGCGCGCTCCCAAGATCAACTTTGAAACCAAAGCGTTCTGGGACGCCACCGCACAAGGCAAGCTGCATGTCGGAAAATGCGATGATTGCGGCGAGCATTATTACTATCCGCGCCCGCTATGCCCATTCTGTTTCAGCGACAAGACACGTCTGGCGCTGTGTTCCGGCAATGGCGTGATCTACACCTACAGCGTCACGATGGGCAAGGAACCCTACACCATCGCCTATGTGACCCTGGCGGAAGGCCCAACCATCCTGACCAATATCGTCGAATGCGATTTTTCCAAACTGGCCATCGGGCAGAAGGTTAAGGTCGTTTTCTATGACACCGGCGAAGGCAGCGCCGTGCCGATGTTCACAGTGGCGTAATCGCGCAAGCGACAGAAATAGGGCCGACGGGTAAAACCGCCGGCCCTTTTTTGTGGTTTAACCAGCATTTGACAAGACCCCGGCCACAGGCACACTCTTGCCCTATCAATAATCAGAAAACAGGGGAGAGCTGTCCATGAAATTCGGTGTCTTTTACGAACTGCAATTACCCAAGCCGTGGAACAAAGGCGACGAGCATAAACTATTTCACGAAGCGCTGGAGCAGGTGGTGCTGGCCGACCGGCTGGGCTTTGATCATGCCTGGGAAGTGGAACATCATTTTCTGGAGGAATATTCCCATGCCTCGGCGCCGGAAATATTTCTGTCATTTGCGGCAGCCCAGACAAAAAATATTCGCATCGGGCAGGGCATCCGCCAGGTAATTCCGAAATACAATCATCCGGCGCGCACCGCCGAAGTGATTGCGACGATGGATTTGCTGTCCAATGGCCGGGTCGAGTTTGGCATAGGGGAAAGCGCCACCCGGCTGGAGCTTGGTGGTTTCGGGATTGCCGCCAGGGAAAAACGCCGCATGTGCCTGGAGGCGGCAGAGCAAATTGCCAATATGCTGGTGCTTGATCCCTACCCGGGTTTTGAGGGTGAATATTTTTCCATGCCGTGCCGTAATGTGGTGCCAAAGCCGTTGCAACAGCCGCATCCGCCAATGTGGATTGCGTGCACCAATCGCGACACCATCAAGGTGGCGGCGCGTAACGGGCTTGGTGCGCTGGCGTTTTCGTTTGTTGATCCCGAAGAGGCAAAGGCCTGGTCGGATATCTATTACAACATTATAAAATCGGATGAATGTGTGCCGCTGGGTCACAGGGTAAATGCCAATATCGCGCTGGTGTCGAATTTCTCGCTGCATCATGATCGCAGTGAAGCCATTCGGCGTGGACATGAGGGCTTTGAGTTTTTCTCTTATGCCATGAACGCCCTGGTCGCGCGTGATACGATTCCTGGACGCACCAATCTGTGGGGAGAATATCTGCAACAACGTGGCGACCGTACCGAAAAAATGGTCGCCGAGTCCAAAGAGCAGGGATTCCGCAAATCCGGCATCGGCACACCAGATGATATGAAAAAACATCTACGGGCATTTATGGATGTCGGCATTGATCAGGTGATCTTTCTTCAACAGGCAGGGCGTAACAAACACGAACATATCTGTGAATCGCTGGAACTGTTCGCCAAAGAGGTTATGCCGGAATTCAAGAAAGACGCCGTAGAAAGACTGGCAAAAAAAGAAGCGGAACTGGCGCCCTATATTGCAGCCGCGCTAAAGCGCAAAAAATGGATGGTAGTCCCGCCGGATGATCAAATCCCGCCGGTTCGCGCCTCAGTTGAGAGAATGCAAATCGACAGCATCAAAAGTTAGCTTGTCTAGCCTCCGCCGTGCTGGCGCACAAATTCCAGTACGGCGGCGTTGAAAGCGTCGGGGGCTTCGATGTTGCAGGCATGGCCGCCATCGACGCCGACTATTTTTATGCCGGGAATATTTGCTTCGGCATATTTGCGGTGCGGGGCAAAGCGTTCTTCCTGTTCACCGGCGACCAGCAGGGTGGGCACTTTCGTGCCATGCACCACTTCGGCTACGGATGCAACGGGCGAGGTGAGCTGAAACAGGTTGGCGATTCCAGCGGGGCTTAGCAGGTCCGCATCCGCCAGTAATTCCTGTTGCGCGCCGGGGGGCAGGCGTTTGGCGTGAATGGGATGGATGCGCATCCGCTTTAAACCTTCCTGACCATTTTTTGCAAGGTTTCCCGCCAGTTTATGCACGTCGGCATACAGTTCTTTCACTTTATCCTTGGTGGCCAATGCAGAAGTGGAGTTTGTAAATATCTGCCCCAGCACGCGCTCTGAATATTTCAGGGAATAACGCAAGGTCACGGTCGCGCCAAAAGATTGTCCGCATACGAACCATTTATCAGTGCCTAGTTCGCGGCGCACCTGCTCTACCTGCTCGACCATCGCATCCGGCGC
>CAMTVX010000066.1:0-16752 GCA_947085295.1 uncultured Alphaproteobacteria bacterium
AGGCTTGGTGGATTGCCACGTCGCTTCGCTCCTCGCAATGACGCCGGAGCGGGTGCTTCCGCCAAACAATGAAACGCTCTAGCCCCGTTCTTCTCCCCGCCCTTACGGGGTGCGGGCTTTATCGCCGCACTCTGATCTTCCCCCTCTCCCCTCCAGCCTTCGCCAGAAGGCTACGGCATGGCAAGCGTGGGAGCCTGAAGGTGCAGGTACCAATAAGGGCCGGGGTGAGGGGGCAAGGCTGGGTTTATCCGGTTTTGTGACGGATTGCCAAAAAAGTGAATTTTATATAATTTCATATGGACTCTTTTGTATCCAGTGGGCATACTGGTCTTTACTTGGTAAGAATATCTAGCGTGCTGCCGTCACACATATCGACGGCGGGGCCGGAAGATTATAAAAAACAATAAGTTACGGTTGGATTGGGTTTCGCCGCCGGGGTTAGGCGGCAGAGTGGGAATGTAGGCAACAGTTTCCGGACAGGGGTTTTTTTCCGGAAGAAAATATAGAAGGATTAAATCAATGGCGATTAACAGGATTTTAATGTCGGCCAGCGCGGCGGCGCTTGGCCTGACAATGGCGACCAGTGCGATGGCGAACGTATATTCACCCCCAATAATTAGTGGGGGCGTCGGGCTTGGATTTGGTAAATTCCTGGGCTCGTGGCTAACGAGCGAGCCTCCCGAGGATGGTATTGCCAGCACAATGCCAAATCCCAGTGAAAATCTCGACAATGTGGTAGAGGTCGGCAACGCCATCCTTGCCAAACATCCGGGGCTTTTCCCGATTGACGAGTTTAATCTTGCGGGTGTAATCGATCCGTTCGGCGATGATGCTGATAACTCGAATGATTCTGGTGTAGGCTTCCGGGTGGAGGATAAGCTCAACGACTATACTGCGAAATGGACCTATGACGGGTTTCCTGTTGAACCCGGCTCTCCGGGCATGGCGCCGGTCGATCTTTTCATCGCAGTCAAGACTGCTGGATATGTCAGCATCTTTCAGTTTGCTTTGGTTGACCCGGCCATGGCTGGGGGCGCGTTTGGATACCTGTCCAGCGATTACGCGACAATTCTGCTGAACACCGCCGATGGTTTAGAGAGCGGCCTGAACTACGATGGGTTTAATGACGTTCTCCTCGCCCATGTCCAAAACTCCGGCACCACCTTTCATAACACCTGCACGATTAGCACTACTGCACTCTACAGCAGCACCTGCATGCCGTATAATCCTAATGGCAACAACCCGCAGGGCGTCTCCCATGTTGTTGCCTACTGGCCGCCAATTGAAGAAGGCCAGGATGTCCCCGAACCCGCCTCACTGACGCTGCTTGGCGCTGGGCTGCTGGGTCTTGGCTATTTCGGAAGGCGCCGCCGGGCGGGCGCCGCATAAAGCTGCACCGGGCAAGGGCGGGCAGGCCCGCCTGACACCTGCGGGTTCTTCCTGACGCATTTCCAAACGCCCCGGTTTCCCCGGGGCGTTTGCCGTTTCGGGGGCCTTCACGGTCCGCCGGAAGCAGGCGTGATGATTTTAAGTTGACCCATGCCATAACCCCGGTCTGTCACCCCGGATTTATTCCGGGGTCCAGAGCTACAAACTCAGGCCTTTCCGTGCGGCCCTGGACCCCGGAATAAATCCGGGGTGACACTGTGGTTGTGGTGATTCAATGCTAACACTTCGTGTTCTGGATCTGTTCATATCTCTCCACGTCATTGCGAGGAACGTAGTGACGTGGCAATCCAGAGCCACACCAAAAAGCCTGCAATTGTGGCCCCTGGATTGCCACGCCGCTATGCGGCTCGCAATGACACCGGGGATGAGGCGGGCAATGACACCGGGGGCATTCGCCGTTTTTGGGGGGAAGCCGCGTGTGGTGCGGCTTGTCCGGCATTTTCGCTATTACCCGGCGGCCCCCCCCTGCTCTCATTACCCGGCGCCCCCCCCTGCTGTCATTACCCGGCGCGCCCCCCTCGCTGTCATTACCCGCTTCATGCGGGTAATCCAGACACAAACGGGGGGCTTTGCCGTGTGGCTCCTGGATTACCCGGACAAGCCGGGTAATGACAAAGAGAGAAGCGGGTAATGACAAAGAGAGAAGGTGACGGGCGATGACAGTGCGGCAAGTGTGATCGAACCTGATCGCATCGTGCTGGAATTTTCGTCCCACCTGCTATAGTCATGCCTCATAGAACACGGAGAGCAAAAGTTGCGCGAAGACAGTCAGGAATTTGCGGCGCGGGTGGGCCGCGAGGCGGCGGGGCGGCCGCCGCAGCGTAATGTGGGGGGATTGCGGCAGTTGGCCCCCTATATCGCGCGCTATCGCATTCTTGTGGTGACAACGCTGATAGCCCTGCTTACGGCATCCGGGGCAACGCTGCTGATCCCGATTGCGGTGCGTGAAGTTATAGATCTTGGCTTTGGTGCCAATAGCGCGGAACTGGTACATCGTTACTTCGCTGCCATGCTGGGGATTGCCGTGGTGCTGGGTCTGGCGACGGCTGCACGGTTTTATTTCATATCCTGGCTGGGTGAGCGTGTGGTGGCCGATCTGCGCCGCGATGTCTATGGGCATGTTTTGAACATGAGCCTGGAGTTTTTCGAAACCACCCGCACCGGCGAAGTGCTGTCACGATTAACGGCGGACACGACGTTGATCCAGACCGTGGTCGGTTCCAGCGCGTCCATCGCGCTGCGCAATATGTTTCTGCTGCTGGGTGGCATGGTCATGCTGGTGGTGACCAGCCCGAAGCTGACAGGGCTGGTGCTGGTGTTCGTGCCGGTGGTGGTGGTTCCGATAATCTTACTGGGCCGCAGAGTGCGCGGCCTGTCGCGCGCATCGCAGGACCGGATCGCGGATTCCAGCGCGCTGGCCGGTGAGGTGCTGGATGACATTACTGTGGTGCAGGCGTTCACCCAGGAAGGCACCGAACGCGGGCGCTTCAACGCGGCGGTAGAACAGGGGTTCGAAGTCGCCCTGCAACGCATCCAGGTGCGGGCGATATTAACGGCGCTGGTAATCGTGCTGGTGTTCGGCGCGATTGTCGGCGTGTTGTGGATTGGCGCGCAAAGCGTGCTAGGCGGCACCATGAGCGGCGGCGCGCTTGGCCAGTTTGTTCTCTATGCCGTGTTTGTCGCGGGCGCTGTTGGCGCGTTGAGCGAAGTATGGGGCGACATGCAGCGTGCGGCGGGCGCGACCGAGCGGCTGATGGAATTGCTGAACGCCAGGCCCGCGATCGCAGCCCCGCTATTGCCCCTGGTTCTGCCCGCACATGCCCAGGGCAGCGTTACGTTTGATGCCGTGCGGTTCCATTATCCATCGCGCCCACAGCAATATGCGCTGGATGGAATCAGCTTTACGATTGCGCCGGGTGAAACGGTTGCGCTGGTGGGGCCAAGTGGCGCTGGCAAAAGCACGCTGCTGCAATTGCTGCTGCGGTTTTATGATCCGGTCAGCGGCTGTATTATGCTGGATGGGGTAGATATCACCAAAGCCGATCCTCTGGCGGTACGCGCACGGATCGCCATCGTACCGCAAAATACGATTATATTTTCCACCAGCGCGCGCGATAATATCCGATATGGTCGGCCCGATGCGAGCGACGACGATATCTGGGCCGCCGCAAACGCCGCGCAGGCGACCGAGTTTCTGGAAAAGCTGCCAGAAGGACTGGATACGTTTTTAGGTGAAAAAGGTGTGCGGTTATCCGGTGGTCAGCGCCAGCGCATCGCCATCGCCCGCGCGATATTACGCAACGCCCCCCTGTTATTACTGGATGAGGCGACCAGCGCCCTGGACGCCGAAAATGAACGCCTGGTGCAAAGCGCGCTTGATGCCCTGCTGGCGAACCGTACAACTTTGGTAATCGCGCACCGGCTGGCGACGGTACGCCGTGCCGATCGCATCATCGTGCTGGACGAAGGGCGTATTGTGGCGATGGGCCGCCATGATGAACTGATGACGCGTGGCGGCTTATATGCAAGGCTTGCCGAATTGCAATTTGCAGGGGATGCTGACAGGATCGCGCAGGAGCAGTCCAGCACGGTGGACAAGAAACTTCTTCAGCTATAGGCAAAACCTTTCATGAAAATATTCCGCGCAGCTCTGATCGTCGTTGCCGTCGTGATTACTGCCGGTGCCGCCGCAATTTATTTTATTCCCGCCGTACAGGACCGGGTAATTGCGCGCACCATTGAGCGTACTTTCGCAACGCTGCATGAAGAACTGCTAGCGCAGGACGCGCTGCGCGTTGCGGTGTGCGGCAGTGGATCACCGCTGGCCAATTCAGAACGCCGCCCGGCGTGTAATCTGGTGTTTGCAGCGGGCAAAATTTTTGTTGTGGATGCGGGCGCGGGATCGTTTGCGAATGTGGCAAAATGGCGCTTACCGCTGGATCGCATGGAAGGTGTGTTCATCACGCATTTTCATTCCGATCATATCGCGGACCTGCCGGAAGCGCGCCTGCAAAGCTGGGTGCAACAGCGGCCGTTACCCTTGCCGGTATATGGCGGACCAGGAATTGAGCGGGTTGTTTCAGGCTTTTCCGAAGCCTTCGCGCTGGATGATTTTTACCGGATCACGCATCATGGCGCGGATTTTCTGAAACCTGAAAATGGCCCCATGCAACCCAATGAAATTGCCAATGCAGATGGTACGCCCCTGACCGGAACGCAGGGCAAGGTGGTGCTGGAAAAAGACGGGCTGACGGTTACCGCGTTTGCAGTTGATCACGCGCCCGTTGTGCCTGCCTATGGTTATCGCTTTGATTATAAGGGGCGATCGGTGGTGTTTTCCGGCGACACACACAAATCCCCAGGTTTGACGTTGCATGCCAAGGGCGCGGATGTTCTGCTGCATGAAGCAATGGACAAAGCAATTGTTGGACTGACCGAAGCCGCCGCGACGCGCGTCCAAAGAACAGTCACCGCAAAAATCATGCACGACATTCCCGATTACCACGCATCACCGCAGGAGGCCGCCGAAACCGCAAAAGAAGCTGGCGTGGCGCATCTGGTTCTGACGCATTTAATTCCACCCATGCCAGTATGGCTGGGAAACAGAATTTTTCTACGCAATACGGAATTGGAAGGCGTGCAAACGCGCATCGCCTTCGATGGCATGCTGATTGAATTGCCCGCAGATTCAAAAGCCGTAAAGTTCGGTGATCTGGGACGCTGAACTGTTTCAGATATTTTCTGAACCGGGCCCTTTGGTTTGCCATATCGCGCCAATAAATGCGCCTTTGCTGCGCGGCAACAGAATAAGCGTAAGAGCCACCACAATCACAGGCCAGAAAATCATGGCCGCCCACTGGGGCCAGGCCGTGCGTTGTTCTACCATAAATAAAATCGGTACAACCAGATGCCCGACAATCAGAATGGTCAGCCATGCAGGGCCGTCATCGGCGCGAATATGACCAAATCGCTCCTGACAACTGGCGCACGCATCCACCGGTTTCAGAAACGCCCGGAATAATTTTCCCTGGCCGCAATTCGGGCAGCGCCCGGTAAAACCGCGTAGCGCTGCTTTGGGGAACGAATTTTTACCCGATATGATCATTGATATGATTTTCCCCAGCGGTCATTGAAAAATAATTCGCTGACTGACTTGCGGTTGATTGGGCCGTGTCCCTGCCCCACCGGATAGCCTAGCGGGATCATGGCGGCGGTACCCCATTCGGCAGGAATATCCAGCAGTTTTTTCACCTCAGGCTCTTCTGCGCACAGCAAGGTCGTCAGTACACAGCCTAATCCTTCGGCGCGCGCGGCAAGCAGCAGGTTTTGAACCGCTGGATAAACAGATCCTCCGCCCACCACGGAAACCCGATCCTGCTTCGCGTCGGTTACCGCCATCAGGGCCGGATTGAAACACACAACTACCAGCACCGGCGCCTCATGCATATGCGCAGCCAGATAATCGCCAGCGGCAACTGTGCGCGCATGTTTGGCGCGGTCGGCCTCAGGCGCCCTGGCAAAACCTTTGGTATAATTGACCGCATAGGGCGCCCAATGCGCCGTGTAAAGTTCTCCCAGGCGTTTTTTTGCCGCCGCCTCGCGCACCGCGATCATCCGCCAGGGCTGCCGGTTGCCACCATTCGGGGCCCAGGTCGCCGCCTCGAAAATGCGGTGCAACACGTCCTCGGGGATCGGATCTGGCCGTAATCTTCTTACCGCCCGCAAGGTGCGCATCGCATCATACAGTTTCATGTCAGACATTTTGATCTCCTGTTCGCATGGTTCATTGATATTGCCCGCTAAATCCTGATGTGCCTGTCAACTAATGCGTTTTCTGTTCAGGTTGACACAGACTTCTACTTCGTCATCGCGAGCGAAGCGTGGCGATCCAGAGTCTCACGCAAAGGCCTGAGTTTGTGACTCTGGATTGCCACGTCGCTTCGCTCCTCGCAATGACAGCGGAAGGGGTTGCGCTTCAATCTAATCAGAAAACGCTCTAATGCCATGATTTAACATGATGTTAATTTATAGGATGAATAATAGCAGTTTACTATTAGCGTGAGGCGTTTTTCGGGTCGTAGGCATATTGAACCATTTTCAGCACTGTATTGCCAGACTGCCCGGTGCTGAGACCATTACTGATGAGACTATGACTGGTGTGAACGACAAGGACCAAAACTATTCGATCATAACGTACCGCTTAACCGCTCCGCCGGGTCAATAGCACAATCAGGGTCAAATACAGTGCGCTTTGGGATCTTACAAAAAATAGCCTTCACTCTCGGCGTCTGTTTTGCGCTGCCATCGGTTGTTGGTAGCGTTATCCTTTATGGGATGTTGCAGCAATTTCATTCTGGCCTTAGCGATATTCTGGATGTCGCGCGACCATTGGACATGGCTTCTTATGAAATGGAAATCAACGCGCTGGAAATCGGGCTTGAGGTAGAGGGTTTTTTACACCATCCCGAACCATCCCGGCGCGAGGACATCGCAGCCGCCTTAATGGATTTTCATAACCACCACACGGTTTATAAAAATACCGCCACAAGCGAAACACAAATCGCAATGGGCGCAGAAATTGACCGGATTTTTTCCGGTTACGCCAAATTGGGCCTGGGGCTGATCGATCTTAAAACGGCCTACATTATCCGACGGGACGCCTTTATCAACGCGCTGAACGATCTTGAAGACAGAACCAAACTGATCGCAAAATCTGAAGATCCGGAAATTTCAGGAACTACTGAAAATCGAATTCGGCAATTGACGCTTTTCTCCATTTTATGGGCGGAAACCTCCGAAGCGTTAAGTTTGCTGGACAAGATGGAGACGGACCCCGGCAAAACCGGGAAACTCTTCGCGGAAGAAATCGACAAGATAGATTTTCTGTTGAACGATTATCTTCAAAACTGGCCGCCCGAGAGCAAACCTGCCTGGCTCGATCAGATGGTGAAAGACTTTTCAGAGACGTCTGTTTTGGCCAAACGCATGGTGGCCACCAGCGAAAAGATTGACAATGATCTGTACGCCTTTGTCCAACAAGGCAAACAGCTCAATGATTTTTTGGATGACAAGGTCCAGTTGAATTCGGAAGCCAGTCTGCAAACCCTGTATGGCAATTTAACATCCCTGATTTTGGTAGCATACAGCATACTGGTGGGTTGGATGCCGGTCCTGGTGCTCATGTTTGTCGGCATGCTTTTGTTTATTGCGCGCAATGTTGTGCAACCCGTGCAACAGCTATCCAGGGCCGCCGATATTATCAGCGAAGGCAATTTTAGCCATCGGGTGAATGACACCCAGAAGGACGAGTTGGGGCACCTTGGTAGCACATTCAACACGATGGCTGGCCGATTAAAGGCCGCCTATGAAAATTTAAGCCGCACCAATGCCGAACTGGACGCAAAAGTGGAACAGCGCACCCAGGCGCTGGCCAGCGCCAATGATCAGTTAAACGGCGAGCTGGTGCATCGCAAGCAGACCGAAATTGACCTACGCAAAGCCATTACGGCGGCCAATGCGGCCAGTAATGCGAAAACCTTATTCCTTGGCAATATGAGCCATGAACTGCGCACGCCGCTAAATGCCATTATCGGTTTTTCCGATGTCATCCGGGGCGAATTATTCGGTCCCGTCACAAATGACAAATATCTTGATTATGCCAATGACATTAATCAAAGCGGTATGCATCTATTGCGACTGATAAATGAATTGCTGGATATTTCCCGCATTGAAGCAGGCGAACTGTCACTTTCGGAACAAGTTATCGATCTGGCGGATTGTATTTCCGAAAGTCTGCATATGCTGAAGGAACAGGCTGTAACGCGAGGGATCAATTTAATACATGCAATCGCTGATGACCTGCCCTTCATGCGGGGCGATCAGACGCGGATAAAGCAGGTGCTGATCAATCTGGCCGGAAATGCGATCAAATTCACCCCACCAGAGGGATCGGTAACCGTTTCTGCAATGAAATTGCCGGACGGGAGTGTTCAGTTACGGATAACTGATACTGGTATTGGTATATCTGCTGCTGACATGCAAAAGGTTCTGGAACCCTTTGGGCAGGTGGCAAACGCCCTGACACGCGCGCATGAGGGGGCAGGTCTTGGGCTGCCGCTGGCCAAGCTTCTGGTTGAACGCCATGAGGGTGTCCTTTTGCTGGACAGCGCCCCCGGACACGGCACTACCGCTACTGTCACCTTCCCGGCGCACCGGTCCGTGGCAGCGATCCCGGCGCAAAAGTCAGCGCAGCCGGTGGTCTATCGTAACTCTTGATGTCACTTCACGGTTCCTGCACAGTTGCTGCTTTGTCACGCACGGGCAGAATTTCATCATTTTCATCTTTTTCTGGGGCGAATCGCTGGGATAATTACTGCATTATTGCTATGGTTGGAGCTGCTTTATGATTGCCGAGCAAGGGCTCACAGGCGGACCGGCTGGCATATAACCATCGATAGGAAAGAACATGACTGTACGGATACTGGCCATTGCGGCAGTTGGGTTGGGTGTCGTGGCGTATGCTCCGGCGGGATTTGCGGCAGCCAAAGGGCCATTTGTTGGCATCATGGGTGGCGTCAATTTTACCAACGATCAGGACATTAGCGGTACCGGCGTTGGCATTAATCGCAATGTCGACACGGATACGGGCTGGGCGGTAATGCCATCCATTGGCTATCGTTACGGCAATGGCATCCGCACCGAATTCGAACTTGGCTATCGCTCAAACGATATTGACAGCGTATCCGGCTCGGCGGCAGGTACCGGCGAAATCAACGCCAAAAGCGCGATGCTCAACCTTTTATATGATGTCGATACCGGCAGCCGCGTGATGCCCTACATCGGCGGTGGTATTGGTTATGCGCAGGTTGATTATGACGGCGTCGGCCCGGTTGGCGTGGGCGTGAACCGCGTCAATGATGATGATAACGTCTTTGCCTATCAGGGCATTGCCGGTCTTTCGTACTGGGTAAACGAAACGGTCGAAGTGGCGGCGGAATATCGCTATTTCGCAACCCAGGATCCGGATTTCCGCACCAGCGCCGGCGTAGCGGTTGAGGGCGAGTATGACAGCCATGCCGCATTGATCGGCCTGCGCTGGAACTTTGGCGCCCCCAAGGCAGCAGCGCCCGTTGCCGCCGCGCCTGCCGCCGTGACACCGCAACCCGACCCGATAGCTGAGCCGCCTGCATTGCCGCGATCCTTCCTGGTCTTCTTCGATTTTGACCGTTCGGACGTTACAGCCGAAGCAGATGCCATCCTGAATGACGCCGCAACCTATGCCAAGACGACGGGCGCGGTACGCATCGGGGCCACGGGCCATGCCGATCGTTCTGGTTCGGATGAGTACAATCTGGCCCTGTCCATGCGCCGCGCCAATGAGGTGAAAGCCCGCTTGCTGGCGCTGGGTGTGCCGGAAAGCGAAATTTCCATCGACGCCAGGGGCGAAAGCGAACCGCTTGTGCCCACAGAAGATGGCGTGCGTGAGCCGCAAAACCGTCGCGTTGAAATCGTCCTGAACTAACGCACGCACACAAAACTCTTAAAAAGCGGCACCCGGGCAATCGGGCGCCGCTTTTTTTGTGCCGACTGCTATCGCTGTATCGCCACCCTGGCGAGGGGGCGGGGGCGGCCTGCGATATTCATCCGGGTACGGAAAATACAGCCACTGCTGTCCGGCCTGGCATTGTCCGGGCCGGTGACAATATACAGATCGCGCCAGTCCACGCCGCCAAAGCACAGACTGGTCACCAGCCTTGCCGGTACCGCGATACGCGCGATTTCCCTGCCGCCCGTGTCATAGCCAATCACCGCCCCGCCATAGGCCAGGGCGATCCAGACGGAACCGTCGGACGCCACGGCAAGGCCATCGGGTGAACCGTTCTGTGTCGTGACGAATATGCGCGGCTGGCCGAGATCGCCATTCGCCGCCACGTCATATACCTTGATGGCGTTCAACCCGGAATCGGAGTGATATAACAGTCGGCCATCCAGTGAAAAGCCAAGCCCGTTGGTCAGGTGCACATCTTTTGCCACCATGCGGTGGCTGCCATCAAGATCAACCAGATGCAGAAACGCCGGTTTGGGCCTGTCGTCCCCAAAAACATTTCCCGCCAGCGATCCCGCATATATCCGCCCGGCGTCATCGGTGACCAGATCATTGAAACCCCGGATGCCGCCATCGGGATTATCCGGGATCAGGTTCACGGTAGCGCCACCACCCGGTGGTTTATACGCAATGGTCCGTCCACTGACAATCATGCCGCCGGATGCGTGCATTGCCAGACCGCCCATGCCTTTGCGATGCGGAACGATTGTCGATATCTTGCCATCAGCAGCCAGACAATAGGCCCCGCCATTGGTGGTGTCAGTAAACAGCAAACCTTTTGCTGGATCAAACAATGGCCCTTCTATCAACCCGTGCCCGCTGGATAATTGTTGCAGGTTCTCCATGATCGGCTCTCCCAAATTTATTGCGGCGGTGCTATGTTTACTGCATCCCTTACATATACTTTCAAGGAGCCGCCCTCATGTCCACTAATTCCGAACCCGTATTGCTTGTTGAAATATCCGGGGGGCTTGCCACCCTTACCCTGAACCGTCCTCAGGCGATGAATGCGCTCTCATCCGAATTGCGGGTAGCCCTGTGTAACGCGATTGATACGCTGAGCGCTGACCCCACTGTTCGGGTGATGATCCTGACCGGCGCGGGACGGGCATTTTCAGCGGGTCTTGACCTTAAGGAACTGGGCAGCGGCGCAAGCCAGATTGGTGGCGCGCTGGGTGGCGGCAATGTGGTTGGGGCAATGGCACGCTTTCAGGGGCCGATCATCGGGGCGATTAACGGCGCTGCGATTACCGGCGGCTTTGAGCTGGCGCTGGCCTGTGATGTGCTGATCGCATCCAGCACGGCGCGCTTTGCCGACACGCACGTGCGCGTAGGCGTGATGCCGGGCTGGGGGTTGAGCCAGAAACTTTCACGCGCCATTGGTATCTCGCGCGCCAAGGAACTGTCATTGACCGGCAATTTTCTATCGGCCGAACAGGCCGCCAATTGGGGGCTGGTCAACCGCGTGGTTGCACCGGAGGAATTGCTGCCTGCCGCGCGCGCGCTGGCGCAGGACATGCTGTCGGCCATTCCGGAAAATTTGATCGCCTACAAGAAACTGATCGACGAAGGCTTTGGTCAGGATTTTGCCACCGCGATGCAAACCGAACAGCGCATTTTCAAGGCAACCGCAAAATCCGTCAGTGCAGAATCCATCGAACAGCGGCGCGGTGAAATTCGCGAACGTGGAAAGACGCAAACACAGGGCTAGCAGGAGACAGGAAATACGTCATAGAGAGCCGCAGCATAGCATGACAATCCACCTGACGTCGCAGGTACGTGATCTGCTGCGGCTTGCCGTGCCGGTAATTATTTCGCGCGCCAGCATTATGACAATGGCGCTGGTCGATACGCTGTTTGTCGGGCGTTATGGCGTTGCTGATCTGGGATATCTGACGATCGGCAATGCCGCCATTACCACGGTTATCATGGCGAGCTTTGGTCTGTTGATGGGCACCCTGGTGATGAGCGCCAATGCGCATGGCGCGGGGGATTTACAGGAATGCGGCCGGGTGTGGCTTCGCTCCATGCCCTATGCGCTGGTGGTGGGTACAGCATGCGCAGCGTTCGGCATGCTGGCAGAGCCATTTTTATTGCTGACAGGGCAGGCGCCTGCGCTGGCGCATGAAGGCGCGAAAGTTGCCTTGATCCTGGCGCTCGGCGCGCCTTTTTTGATGGTGCATATAGCCTGTTTGTATTTTCTGGAAGGCATCAGGCGACCGGTACCGGGCATGATGATCATGCTGTTCGCCAACCTGCTGAATATTGCGCTGAACTGGATATTCGTGTTTGGAAATCTTGGCGTACCGGCAATGGGTGCGGCAGGTTCGGCATGGGCGACAACAATCGGGCGTGCGGTATCTTTTATAGCCATCATCTTTTACATCTGGCATATGACAGACCATGAAAAGTTTGCAATTCGTGCCCCATTGCCAAATGGCTGGCGGCGTGACTGGCCGCAATGGAAAGCGCAGCGCCGTCTTGGTTTCGCACAGGGCGCGAGTAATTCGATTGAGGCAGGCTCATTTAACGCCATGGCGCTGATCGCAGGCATGCTGGGTATTGTGCCGCTGGCCGCCTTTGGGGTTGTGTTCAATCTGATCGCACTGACTTTTATGATCCCGCTTGGGCTTGCTGCTGCCACTGCGGTTCGGGTTGGCGCTGCCTATGGGGCGCGCGATCATGCGGGCGTTGCCAGTGCGGGATGGACCGGGCTTGGCGTGTGCATAGCGGCGCTGGGCGTGATCAGTCTGATATTCTGGTTTTTTCCATTACAGATTGCCGGATTTTACAGTTCCGTTCCGGTACTGCTTATGGCCACTGCCCCGCTGGTTGCATTTGCATCATATCTGATCATCGCCGATGGCGTTCAGGCGGTAATGTCCAATGCCTTGCGCGGTCTAGGTGATGGCTGGATGCCCGCAGGCATGCATCTGCTATCTTATGTGGTGATCATGGTCCCGCTGGGCTGGTTGCTGGCACTGCCCATGCAGCGTGGCGCGATGGGCCTGGTGGAGGCGGTGTTGATCGCCAGTCTGGTTTCAGCCGCAATGCTGACCGGGCGATTTTATATCCTCGCCCGGCGCAGCTAACGATTATTTCTAACCCGTGCGGCGGTCGCGTTTTGATGGCATGGGTTGATACGCCATCTGCGCATGGCCTTCGCAATAGGGGCTGCCTTCGCGTGAAGTGCCGCCACAAAAGCGGAAGCCTTCATCGCCCGGATGACCGATCGGCCATTTGCACATTTTGTCCGTGACCTTTAGCAGCGTAACGCTTGGACCCAGCGGAATTTCCGCCATCGGGATGAACTGACGCACTGGCGCTTCAGCCGGGCGCGCGCGCGGCGGCTCATTCGATTTCATCAGCGGAATACGATCCGGACTATTCAGAGGCCGTGGTTTTGATGGACGCAAGGCAGCAGCACGTGCCGGGCGCGGCGAACGTACCGGCGACGGCCGTCCAGACAGGCCCAACCGGTGCGCCTTGCCGATAACGGCGTTACGTGTCGTGGCTTCGCCCAGGGCTGCCGCAATCTGGCTGGCAGTCAGGCCATCCGTCCAAAGTTTGGTTAACAGGGCAATGCGTTCGTCTGTCCAGGCCATGATATCCCCTTCAATTCGCATACCAACAGAAATCGGAATTAGCCGTATTTAGATCGGGAATGCCGATTAACTACTACATATCGTAGCATGTACGAATCAAACTACAAGATATTCGTGTCGCAAAATTGCTTTTTTTTAGGTTTTTCTGTGCATAACACCACCCGGATTGCTTGCGCGCCATCCACAGGTAAGATAGGCATGACGTCATGCAGCATCAGGCCATAGATCCCACTGACATTCCCCCCTTTGGAACCGCCCGCATTCGCGGCGTGAACTGGCTAGGCGTTTGGACGCTGTATGTGAAAGAGGTGCGGCGTTTTTCGAACCTGTATCTGCAAACCATTCTGGCGCCGGTTGTAACGACGCTGCTGTATTTTGCGATCTTTGCGCTGGCCATTGGCAGCAGCCGCCCGGCCGTGCATGGCATTCCATTTACGGTTTTTCTGGCGCCCGGCTTGCTCATGGTGGCAATTATCCAGAATGCCTTTGCCAATACCGCGTCCTCGATTCTGGGGGCAAAAATTCAGGGCAATATTGTTGATCTGCTGATGCCGCCCTTATCGGATGGCGAGCTGGCGGCGGCGGTTATTATGGGGGGCGTCAGCCGTGGCATCGCCGTAGCGCTGGCCAATCTGGTGGCGCTTTCGCCGTTTGTGTCCTTGTCGATGCCGCACCCCTGGGCGGCGGTGTATTTTGCGCTGATGGCGTCCATCTGCCTGTCCGCAGGCGGGCTGCTGGCGGGGATATGGTCCGAAAAGTTTGACCACATGGCCTCAGTGACGAATTTTGTCATTCTGCCATTATCCTTCCTGTCGGGCAGTTTTTATTCGGTAGCCCTGCTGCCGCATGCCTTCCAGGTCATCAATCACTTCAATCCATTTTTCTACCTGATTGACGGTATGCGCTATGGCTTTACCGGCGTTTCCGACAGCAATATCGGCGTCGGGATGATCGTCACGGGCGTGGTCGCGGCGACATTATGGATAACCTGCTACCAGGTAATGAAATCCGGCTGGCGGTTAAAAGCCTAGCTGCGCACATGCAGTTGCAGGGCGCTGGCGGCTGCGATCGGGCACAGCGCAAGCGAGATCATTAACAGCGCCAGCATAATCAACAGATGCGCCTGTGCGCCAATTCCAAACAGCGTTGCCTCGATGCTGCCCGAGCCAAAAATCAGCACGGGAATATAAAGCGGCAGCAATAACAGGCTCAGCAACATCCCGCCGCGCCGCACTCCCACTGTCAGGGCCGCGCCCACCGCACCGACAAGACTTAACACCGGCGTCCCCAGCAGCATGGACAGCACCAGCGTCGTCATCGATTTACCATCCAGATTGTAGGCCATCGCCACATAGGGTGTAGCGACAATCAGCGGCAGGCCTGTGGTCAGCCAATGCCCGAACACTTTGGTAAAGATCAGACCTGTTGGGGAAAACGATGACAGCAGCAACAGATCCAGCGTGCCGTCTTCTTCATCGGCCTGAAACATCCGATCGAGCGACAAAAGACAGGCCAGTATTGCAGAAACCCACAAAACCCCGGCAGCAATACGCCGCAACAGGATAATCTCGGGCCCGATCCCAATCGGGTAAAGCGCCGCCGCAACAATAAAAAACCCAACCGCCATAGCGCCGCCGCCGCCAATGCGCGTGGCCAGAACCAGATCACGGATAATCAATGTACGGAATATCATGGCTTAAGCTCCTGTCCAAAATCCAGATAACCCGTTGGTTTAACTCCTAAATCCGTATGACTTGCGACGATCACCAGGCCGCCGGCTTCACGATGCTTTGCGATTAATGCGGCAAGTAGCCCGTCTGCGGTGGCATCCAGTCCAACTGTCGGCTCGTCCAGTAGCCATAGCGGGCGCGCGATGGCAGCAAGTCGCGCCAGATTCAGCCGTCGCTTTTGCCCTGACGAAAGCAACCGTGCAGGGATGTCCGCCAGTCCGGCAATGCCCAGCGCCGTCAGCGCTTCATGGGTGCCCGTTGTAACCAGACCACCGCCCCTGCCGCGTTTATATTCAATATCCCTGCCCGCAAGTCCCATCCAGAAAACCAGATTTTCTGCCACACTGAAGGCCGGCTTTACCGGGTCATGGTGGCTGATATAAACGAGCTGCGATTGCAGGGCCTGCCAGTCCGGCGTCACAATTTTGTTATCAACCAGTAATTTTCCGGCCGTCGGACGCAGCAAACCCGCCACCAGCCGGAGGAAGCTGGATTTCCCGCTGCCATTGGCGCCGCGTAGAAATAACAGATCGCCGGGGGCAAGTGAAAAATCAACCCCGGCAAATAATTGCCTCTCGCCCCGCTCACAGGCTAACCCCTGACCCTCTAACCGCATTTTTTTTCCTAAAGTTACGCATCGGAGTATTAACCGCGCTTGTTGCACTTGGCAAATACACGCTAACGACTATAGTGCAGATGCGATTCAGCATAGATTCATCCAGCACTCTTTAAGGGAGTTTTCCGCCGTGACCGAATTTGGCCAAGACACTCTGAAAACCCGCCGCAAACTGAAAGTTGGCGCCAAAAGCTATGATTATTTCAGCCTGAAGGCAGCCGAAAAAGCTGGCATCGGGGCGATCTCGCGGCTGCCGTTTTCGCTCAAGGTATTGCTGGAAAATCTGCTGCGCTGGGAAGATGGGCGGACGGTTTCGGTTGATGATGTCAAGGCGCTGGGCAAATGGCTCAAGCAACGCCGCAGCGACCGCGAAATTTCCTATCGTCCCGCGCGTGTGCTGATGCAGGATTTCACCGGCGTCCCCGCCGTGGTGGATTTGGCGGCGATGCGCAACGCCATGGTCGCACTGGGTGGCGACGCCACCAAAATCAACCCGCTGACGCCCGTCGATCTGGTGATCGATCATTCGGTCATGGTGGATTATTCCGGCGACGCCAAGGCGTTCAAACAGAATGTGGCGCGCGAATATGAACGCAATATCGAGCGCTATGAATTTCTGCGCTGGGGCCAGGACGCCTTTGACAATTTCCGCGTGGTGCCGCCCGGAACCGGCATCTGCCATCAGGTCAATCTGGAATATCTGGCGCAGACCGTATGGACCAAGAAAGACAAGGTTGGCGGCAAAAC
>CAMTVX010000067.1:0-62680 GCA_947085295.1 uncultured Alphaproteobacteria bacterium
CCGCCAGGGTTGCCGCCAGCAGGAGTAAAAACAGCACACTGCCCGAAATCCAGGGCATGGCGATATCAATCAGCCAGCCCTGTATGGCGAATGCGCCAAACCCCGCCATTGCCAGTACGCCACCGCCCGCCAGCCATATCACCGGTGTCCAGCGCGGGCGCACAATTGGAATTGTCAGGCTCAGAAATCCGCAAAACAAAAAAGTCAGTCCGGCTTCCATCCAGCGCATCCATGCAGGCCTGCGCAACAGTCTATTATCGAAAATACTTTCCAGAATCTGGGCGCGGATTTCCACCCCCGCCATGCGCGACACCAGCGGCGTCGCCGGTTGATCGATAAGCCCAAGTCCAGTCACGCCCAGCAGCACCAGCTTGCTGGCCAGCATTTCGGGATCAACGCTGCCATCCAGCACGGATGACGCCGAAACAAATCGCGCCGGATCATGCGGCCCGTAATGCAGCCACATCATGCCATTGGACTGCACCGGGATGGTCAGTTCACCCACCATCGCACTTTGCGTGCCATCGACGCCGCCGTTCAGCGTGATCCAGTTTGCGCCCACAGCAAGACGCAGCATTTCCAGTTCCAGTGATGGGATGATCGCATCGCCGATGCGGGCAACCAGTGGCGTACGCCGCACAATTCCATCGGGGTCGGGGTCCGCGCTCAGCAGTCCATGGCCCCTGGCGGCGGCATCAATTTCCGGCAGGCTGCGCATTAATCCTGCATAAGGACGCAGGTGGTTTAACGCCGGTTTTCCTTCTTGTGTAACAGGCGTAAGCAGCCCGGTTAATGACGACGTTTCCAGGCCGGCTATACCCAATGCCAGCGGCATATCTGTTATTGCCTGCGCCAGCAGCGCGTCATTGGATGGGCGCTGCGCCAGCCAGTCACGCACGGCGGCCGGGGCGTCAGCTGCGCCATTACCAATCATATTCAGCGAAAGTCGGTCAGGCTCGACAAATAAAATATCGACGCCGATCGCCGCCGGGCCGTGATTGTTTATGGCGCGCAGCAGCCCGGCGATTTTATCGCGCGGCCACGGCCATTGGCCGATTGCAGCAAGACTTTCCTCGTCAATTGCCACAATGGTGACTGGCGCGGATAGGCGGGTGCGCGGTGAAAATTGTTGATAAGTGTCAAATATAAAATGTCGTGCGGGTGATGTCAGCCCCGCACCCTCCTGCGCGGTGATAAAACCAAGCGCCGCCAGAAGTCCCGACATGGCAAATCCAAACATTCGCCCCTGCTGGCGCAGATGCAGCAGCAACCGCAAAACCGGGGTCAGGCTCAGAGATCTACCTCCAGTCCATCATAGGCGGAACTGATTTTCAGCGCCGGGGCGCCCCCATCGCGCATTAGCTCCTCATATCGGATGGTTTCCTGCCAGACGCGATACAGCATGTTATCATCATAGGCCGGTTCGTGATGGTACAGCAGCAGATGCTTCACCTGGCCATGACGGCATAATTCCACAGCCGATATATTGGATGAATGGCCCCAGTCTTCTTTCAGGGACACCGTATCGGCCAGTGAATATTGCGCATCGAAAATCACCAGTCCGGCATCGCGGAAAAATTCAACGAAGCGGGCAGTCCCTTCTGTGTCCTCCGGCTTATGTTCAGAATCGGTGGTATACACAACCGACTTGCCATCCTTTTCGAAGCGATAGCCATAGCTGTCGCCCTCGTGATTTTGCAATATGGCGTGCACCTTTGTGCCTGCAACCGTTATGGTTTCATCAGGGCGCATCGCAACAAACTCAATGCTCGCGCTTAGCTGATCCAGATGCACCGGAAAACATGGCGCCGATTGCTGACGCAAAAATGCCGCGCGCGGGTCCGGATGGCAGGAATGGATGCGGATTTTGTTGCCAGGAATATAGGCCGGTGGAAAAAACGGGAACCCCATGATGTGATCCCAGTGAAGATGTGACATGAAAAAATTATAAATCTGCGGTTTGGCAGGGCCATGCGCGATCATCATTGAAACGCCAAATTCACGCAGCCCACTGCCCATATCGCAAATAAAATATTCCGGGCTACCCGTATCGATCTGTACACAGGATGTATTGCCACCAAAACTATGGCTGGTGGCCCAGGGCAGTTCATCGGAAATAAATCTGTCAAGCGCCGCATCTGAATCAAACTTGCGTCCGGCGGCAGCCTTCAGGGCGATCTGCAATTTATCGCGCACCCGCGTTGTTGGCATCGCCACCGGAAGCGATCCACGGCAACCCCATATTTTTACGCGCACCTGCGGCTCCTATGCTGAAAGGGTGGCAAGGGCTGGATCGCGCGCATCGAAGCAGCGCAGAACCGTATCAAACCGGCTGATGGCGAATACTTCGCGCACAACCGGTGTCAGGGCGAACAGAACGAGCTTGGCGCCGCTGGTCTGACAGTGCTTATGCGCGACCATCAATGCGCGCAGACCAATACTGGACAGAAAATCAACGCAGGACATATCCAGCGCCACAGCGCTATCCTTTCCAGCATCAAGGGCCGCTATTAAACTTTCCTGAAAGGAGGCTGCGGTGTTTTGATCAATCCGGCCCATCGGTTTAAGAATTAATGCTTTGCCCAGGGTCTCAGTTTCTATTTTCATTTGTCTGCCTGTTTTATTCTATGATCTTTTATAGCGCGTTTAATTATCAAGTGCCAGCGGGCAGCTATAGCCCACATATATGACCAGAAAGCGGGGGATTTTCGCCCGTCCGCCGGGGTATTTGGCTGATTGCGGCGTTGAGCAAAAACGGGCTGCGCTACCCGATCCCCAATCACGGCATCCAGAAATCGCCGCTGGACAGCGTCGCCACCAGCTATGGCGGTAAGTCCGTTTAAGTGTCATAACCCGCGCTATAGGATCACATAGCCATGAAGTGAAAAAATTATGCATGAGGCGCGGGATATAAAATACTGGATTGTCGTCGTGTCAAAAGACCATGTCGAAGCGGGCAGGGCGCTGGGCGTCGTACAGGCCAATCATGGAAAATCAACCCCTATGCAGCAGATGCAACCCGGCGACATGATGGTTTTTTATTCCTCAAAATTGCATTATCGGGGCAAGGGGGCGTTAAAGAAATTCACCGCAATTGCCCGGGTGAAAGAAGGCGATGTCTATCGGGGCGATACGGGTGGCAGTTATGCGCCCTATCGCAGGGATGTTGAGTTTCTTGCCTGTGCCGAAACCGATATTTTGCCGCTCATCCAGAAAATTTCTTTCATAGAAGACAAGCAGAACTGGGGATATGTTTTCCGTTTCGGATTTTTCGAAATTCCGCAAACGGATTTCGCAACCATCTCGCACGCGATGGGTTTGCAGGATTGAAAGGCGTTAAAAGGTCGTGCACTTTTAACGCCTCATGCTCACACTTTTCCTATCCCGGCAGATACAGGCCGCCGTTTACATGGATGGTCTGTCCGGTAATGTAGGAGGCACCTTCAGATACCAGAAACGCAACGGTGGCGGCGATTTCATCAGGCTTGCCGACGCGCCCCATTGGGACGGATTTTCCAAGATCGGCCAGTTCAGTCCCCTGAATGACGCCTTCCAGCCGGTCGTGCCAGATAATGCCAGGCGCGATATCATTGACCGTGACGCCATATTTGGCGAGGTCTAGCGCGGATGAGCGCGTATAACCGGTGATCGCCGCCTTGGCTGCCGCATATGGCCCCTGACCACCGCCAGGGTGATAGGCATAGAGCGATGCCACGTTCACAATGCGCCCAAAGCCTTTATTGACCATCGCCTCGCTAAAGGCACGCGTCATAAAAAAGGTGCCGGTGATATTGACATTCATCACCCGGTGCCAGGTTTTGGTTTCCATCTTCCAGGGTTTTGCGGCGCCCTGAATACCGGCATTGTTGATCAGATAGGCCACATGAATGCCGCGCGCCGTCAAAGTGGCAGCAAGCTCGTTGACCGCTTCTTCCTTGGTGACGTCCAGTGGAAAGAAGCTGATCTGCTTGTGGATTTCTTTCGGCAGGGTTTCCAGCCAGGGCGCGTAATCCTCCATGCGCCGGTCCGTGGCGATAACCTGATGGCCTGCCGTACACAGCGCCTTTGTCATGGCCGTGCCCAGACCGCCCAGGGCGCCGGTTAGAATGGTATGTCCTCTGCTCATGATTTCTCTCCCTGCTGTGTGTTATTTTATTGTGTCCAGAATAGACCCGCCGCCGGTCCGGCGATAGCGAAAAAGCCTAGCCCGGCAGATACAGGCCGCCATTCACATGAATGGTCTGCCCGGTGATATAGGACGCGCCTTCGGAGCACAAAAACGCCACGGTTGCGCCGATCTCTTCCGGGCGTCCGGTGCGGCCCATGGGGACGGAGCTGCTCATGCCTTCACGCACACTGTCCTGCACGACGCCCTCCAGCCGTGGATGCCAGATCAGACCGGGCGCAATGGCGTTTACCGTGACCCCATATTTGGCCAGATCCAGCGCGGTCGAGCGGGTAAAGCCGGTGATCGCCGCCTTGCCTGCGGCATACGGCCCCTGTCCGCGCCCGGCATCATAGGCAGCGACTGAAGCCAGATTGACGATGCGGCCAAAGCCCCTGTTGACCATCGCCTCGCTGAAGGCGCGGGTCAGATAGAAGGTGCCGGTGATGTTGACGTTCATCACCCGGTGCCAGGTCTTGCTGTCCATCGTCCAGGGCTTGCCCGCGCCCTGAATGCCCGCATTATTGATCAGATAGGCGACATCGATCTTGCGCGCCGCCAAAGTCGCCGCCAGTTCATTGACGGGTTCTTCCTTGGTGACATCCAGCGGATAGAAACTCACCATGTCGCGAAACTCGGCTGGCAACGCCGCGCGCCAGGCCTCAAAATCCTCCGGGCGGCGATCCGTGGCGATAACCTCTAAGCCCATCGCGCACAGCTTCTCCGTCATCGCCGTCCCCAACCCGCCCAGCCCGCCGGTTATGATCGCATGGCCTCTGTTCATGTCCCGTCTCCCCCTTGGTGTTATAATTTGTTAGGGACAGGATAGCCGCAGCGCCCCGCCCGGCGATAGGGGGAATCTGTAGGGCGGGGGTAGAATGGTTAGCGCCGGTTTTTTATTTGATTGCATTGCGGCAATGCCGTATCGCCAATGTGATAATTTTGGATTTCCCATGCTACAGTCTCATCCTGCCCGCAGCGCAGGCGCTTGTGCGGCGTGTCACCCCGGATTTATTCCGGGGTCCAGGGTAACAAACTCAGGCTTTTCCTTGTGGCCCTGGACCCCGGGACAAGCCCGGGGTGACACTGGTGGTTTGGGCGATTCAATCTAAAATCATCGCGCTATAAAAAATTGGAGAACCAGGATGACAAAACGAACAAGCAAGTCAGAACACAGCCTGGTAACGGCGGCAAGGGAAATGCTTGCGCATGCAAGAGGTGAGATTGAGCTTACATCCTATGAATATACGCCGCCCCCGAAAATCGATGTCACCGGGGTCAGAAAAAAACTCGGCCTCAGTCAAAAGCAGTTTGCCGACCATTACGGCTTTGCCGTAAGCGCGCTGCGCGAGTGGGAACAGGGCCGCCGCAATCCGGAGCGTTCAACCAGAATTTTACTGGCCCTCATCGCCGAAAATCCCAAAATGGTGGAGAAGACGCTGGCGAAACTGTCGGGCTGATGGGGTGGCGGGGCAAACGCAGGATAGAGCGATGTTGGTTGATTCGTAAAGGACGAACAAGATGGAAATTTCTTTTGCAGCATACGACAAATTAGGACAGAAGCCTTTCGCCGACAGGTTGACAAAAGCTATTACCAGTTTCTATCCCTTAGCCGAAGAGGCCTATGTTCTAAGTCTGAATGCTAAATTTGGGAGTGGGAAAACCACCTTCCTGAAAATGTGGCAAACCGACTTAACCGGGCAGGGGTTTAAGGTTATTTACCTCAACGCTTGGGAAACGGATTTTGATGAAGACCCTATTATTCCCCTAACGTCCAGTCTGCTTGATTACATCGAATCAGGAAAAGGAGCACAAAAGGCAAAGAACGCACTCAGGGGAGTGTTGGGTGCGACCGCTCTGGTTGGTAATAAAATTCTCGAACAGGCGACAGGAATCGACGTTTATCAAACCATCAAAAGCGTTGAAAAAGACCTGAAAGACAGCGATCTTCAGGAAATCGGCAAGGAATTATACAAGAGCTATAACTTCAAATTAAGCGCGTACAGGAAATTGAAGGACGAACTTTCAGCATATGTGGAGGGATTGGATAAGAAGCCTTTAATTATTCTGGTCGACGAACTTGACCGGGTTCGCCCGGATTACGCAGTAAAATTTCTTGAGGCCATCAAGCACATATTTTCAGTTCATGGTATCTGCTTCGTTTTGGCCGTAGACAGAGATCAACTGGAATGTTCCGTACGCCAACTTTACGGAAACGTGGATTTCGAGAATTATTATCGCAGATTTATTACCCGTGAAGCCTCACTTGCCATTCCCAAAAATCTTGACCTTATTGGATTCGTTCGGCAGCTTGGCAACGAGTATTTTGACGCAAAGGCTCTACAAGATATCAGCTTTTGCTTTGAACCGAACAAGCGAGATCCGCTTCTTAATGAAATAGCAAGGATCAGTAAAATTTTCAATTTTACACTCCGTGAGATTCAAAGCATGTTTCGTATCTTCGCACATTTTACAGCGGTAGAAAGCAACAATAAAAATTTTGGCATTTATAGTTGGCTTTACGCAACTGTCTTGTTAATCGCAATCATGATTAAAAATCCGACTATATATCACGGATTGGGAAACAAAGCGATTAGTGCTAAGGAGCTGTATAACTATCTCTCTTTGCTGTCTTATTCGAAAGATGATAATGATCAAAAAAAATACCTCCGACTAGCTTTTGCGTTTAATCTTCGTACGGATGATGATATAAATGACACAAAGACCGCCGAGATTTGGGCTGAATTCACGGATATAGTTATTCAGGAGGCTGACAGACCTAGAGGATACGGCAATACAATAAGTGGGTTTGCTCGATTGCTTAATGATTTTGGTACCATCGGACGAGAGTCAGGATTCCAGTCAATCTATGCGGGTCTGGAGGAGTGGCGTTCCTTCCTTGAATAGTGGCGAGGTGGAGATGTCCAGAAAGCTCGCAAAAAGGGGCATGACATAACAGTTTTTAGTCCCACCTACCTTACAAGAAGACGCTACCCCATCATTCACACCAAATCCTCAAGCTCCACCGCAAGCGTACGGGCGAGTTTTTTAACCGTCGTCACCGATCCATTTTTCTTGCCGGTTTCGATCATGGCGATCATGTCGCGCGAAACGCCGGAGATGGTGGCCAGCGCCGCCTGGGTAAGGGCGCGATATTCGCGGTAGATGCGCAGGCGATTTTCACCGGCAATCAGGCGGTCCACGAGTTCTTTGGGAAAATATTCCCCGCCGCGTTTTTTGGCTTCATCAAATGCAAGGATGTCGAGCATATCTTCATACGCCCTGAGCATCTGCTTGACGGTTTTTACCGGAACGCTCATCGGCTTTTTGCCTTTGCCAAGCTTTGCCAGATCGCACAGCACCGCATGCCCCGTCTCCCCTGCTTATTGTTATGGTGTTGCTTGCACGATAGTGAAACAGCCTATCCGGGGAAATACAGGCCGCCATTCACATGGAAGGTTTGCCCGGTGATATAGGACGCGCCTTCTGAACACAGAAAAGCGACCGTTGCGCCGATTTCTTCCGGGCGTCCGGGGCGGCCCATCGGTACGGCGTTCGCCAGGCCCTTTATATTGTTGCCTGTCACCACGCCATCCAGACGCGGATGCATAATGATGCCAGGGGCAATCACATTCACCGTGATGGCGTGTTTCGCCAGGTCCAGCGCGGTGGAGCGGGTATAGCCGGTGATCGCCGCCTTGGCAGCCGAATAAGGCCCCTGATTGCGCATCGGCTGATAGGCTGCCAGCGACGCGATATTGACGATGCGCCCAAAGCCGCGCGCTGCCATCGCCTCGCTGAAGGCGCGCGTCATATAAAACGTGCCGGTGATATTGACATTCATCACCCGGTCCCAGACCTTGGTCTCCATCTTCCACGGCTTGCCCGGCCCCTGAATGCCCGCATTATTGACCAGATAAGCCACATCGATTTTGCGCGCCGCCAAAGTCGCCGCCAGATCATTGACCGGCTCTTCCTTTGTGACATCGAGCGGATAAAAACTGACCATGTCACGAATGCTTGCGGGAAGCGCATCGCGCCACGGCCCAAAATCCTCCGGCCGCCGGTCGGTGGCGATCACCGGAATACCCGCTTCGCACAGCTTCTCCGTCATCGCCGTGCCCAGCCCGCCCAGCGCCCCTGTTATAATCGCATGGCCTCTGTTCATGACGTGTCTCCCCCTGTTTGTTGTTTATATGGTTGGGGCCAGGATACAGGCGCCGACCCATACCGGGATAGGGGAAATTTGCGGAGCGGATTTTCAGCCAAACCGGAACGCCGATACGCTCACGCCGAGCGCCTGATCATTGTATATCCGCACCCCTGCCGCATCGCCGCACGCGCCAGCGGCGGTCATCAGGGGAATAAGATGTTCTTCGCGCGGATGTGCTGCGCGCGCGGCGGGGGCCGTTGCCCATTGGGCGAGGGCGGCGGGGTTGACAGCGCCTTTGCACAAAGTTTCATTCAGCCAGGCGTCGAACTGTTGCGAAACCGGTTTGCTGTTCGGATCGCCAAAGCCCTGCATATTGTGATAGCTCAAGCCGCTGCCAACGATCAGCACGCCTTCATCGCGCAACGCCGCCAGCGCGCGGCCCGCAGCCAGATGCAGTTCGGGGTCAAGAGAGTGATGCAGCGACAGTTGCACGATGGGAATATCCGCTTCGGGAAAAATCAGCATGAAGGGAATAAATACGCCGTGATCAAAACCGCGCACCGGATCGATGCGGGCGGGCAGACCGGCATCGCTCAGTAGGCTGACGATGCGTCCTGCCAGCGCCGGATCGCCGGGGGCGGGATATTTTAGCTGATAGGTATGTTCGGGAAATCCGTAATAGTCGTAAATCAGCGGCGGGTTGGCGGCGCCGGTGACGGCAAAGGCGTCTTCCTCCCAATGGGCGGAAATCACCAGCACCGCTTTGGGACGCGCAGGCAGGGTGGCGGCCAGCCCGCGCAGCATTGCGGCCATATTATCCCATGTGTCGCGCGGCCCCATGGTCCATTCCATAAAAAAACACGGCCCGCCCCCATGGGGAATGAACAGCGACGGTTGGGTGTTGGATTTTGTCATTGCGGGTTCCGATGTGCCGGGAGAATAGTCCGATATTAGCGACTAAAGTTACGAAACACTCGGTTTTCTAACAAACAGGGGCCAATCCGTCATTTTTGTGACAATACTCGCGTGTATATGCTAAAGCCATCCCAGGTGTTCCTTGCCATCCGACAAGTCCACCAAGACTGAAATTTTGCTTTGGAGGAAGTTGTAGATGGCCTGGAAATCAGGAGTTGCGGTTGCGATTGGTCTGGTGTTGGGCGCTGCGTCGGCGCTGGCGGCGGTGTCGCCGGAAGAGGCCAAACGGCTTGAAACGGATTTGACCCCGATTGGCGCGGAACGTGCTGGAAATGCAGCGGGCAGCATTCCCGCATGGGATGGCGGGCTAGGCGCGCCGCCGCAAGGTATCGGCTATGAACCTGGCAAGCATCACAAGGATCCATATGCCGCCGAAAAACCTCTGTTCACGGTGAACGCTGCCAATATGGCGCAGTATGACGCGCAGTTGACAGAGGCCCACAAGGAATTGTTGAAGGCCTATCCTGACAGCTATTTCCTGAATGTGTTTCCCACGCACCGCTCTTGCGCATTTCCCCCGCATGTCTATGCGGCGGTAAAGCGCAATGTGGTCAACGGAAAGCTGACCAATGACGGCAACGGGTTCACTGGCGCAACCATGGCCTTTCCGTTTCCGATTCCTCAGTCCGCCCGCGAAGTCCTGTGGAACCACGAACTGCGCTATCAGGGTTACAGGGTAACGCGCGAATCCGCCGCTGCGGTGCCAACGAAAGGTGGCGACTATACACTGGAGGTGTCGCTTGATCAGTGGATTTACCGCTATGCTGACCCGGAACTTGCCAGCACGGAAGACCTGCATAATGTCATGATGCATTTCCTGAAGCATGGCATCAGCCCGTCCAGCAATGCCGGGACATTAGGGGTCACGCATAATACGCTGGACCATGTTATCGACAAACGCAGAAACTGGTTTTACCGTCCGGGCGAGCGCAAGGTGAAGCGCGTGATGGGCGCAGAATATGATAATACCATCGCGTCCAGCGAAGGCATCCGCCTCAATGACACGTTCAATATTTTTAACGGTGGTGGCGATCTGTATGATTGGGAATTGATCGGCAAGCAGGAAAAACTGATCCCGTATAATAATTATCGCTTCGCGTCGCCAGATACGAAGTACAAGGATATTCTGCACGCGTCACATTTGAATTCGGAAGTGATGCGGTATGAGCTGCATCGCGCATGGGTGATTGAAGGCAAGCTGAAACCCGGCAAGCAGCATAATTTTGCGACCCGTCGGCGGATGTATACAGATGAAGATAGCTGGGCGGGTACCGCTGCTGTGCTTTACGATGGCGCGGGCAAGGTCAGCCGTGTTCAGGAAGCGCATATTTTCAACTATTATGATCAGCCGCTGTGCAATATCGGCTCCGACGTGGTCTATGATGTCGCGGGTGGCCGCTATCACATTGTCGGACTGCGCAATGAGCAAAAACCCGTCAAGTTCGATATTCAGGATGACCCCGAAGCCTTCTCGCCAGAGGGCATGCGGCGGCTGGGGGTACGTTAGATCGCATCACGTTTACGTTGAACCAGGACCAACACACGGGCTGCCCGCAGCGCAGGCGCTTGCGGCGGCGTGTCACCCCGGCCTTGTGCCGGGGTCCAGAAGTCACATGGGAAAGCCTGTGTTTACGGCCCTGGATCCCGGAACAAGTCCGGGATGACAACCTTTGGGGGGATGCTTCCGTCAGATAATGAAACGCGCTAGCGGTTTTTCTGGTTTTCCATTTGATCGCAGTCATGGATTTGAACGGGTCATTGCGGCACCCTGTCCACATGGTGACGCTTGACAGAGAAGGCTGGATGCGCGAACGTCACCGCTATTGCAAATCATTCGCAACTGAATGGACATAACGATGTCATATGCCGGGCGCTTCAAGGGTAACGTGAATGGCTTCAGCCTATTGAAGTTATTGGCAGTTTTTATCGCAATAGCGACGGTTGCGAAAACGGCGTCGGCCGCCGAGGTCAATGTCTATTCCTATCGGCAACCGGCGCTGATGCAGCCGCTGTTTGATAAATTCACCGCCGCTACCGGTATCGAGGTGAATTCCCTGTTCGCGGAAAAGGGTTTGGCCGAGCGCATCAGGGCCGAAGGCGTGAACAGCCCCGCCGATGTGATCCTGGCGTCCGACATTGCCCGGCTGAGCGAGGCGGTGGAGGCGGGCATTACCCAACCGGTTGATTCACAAATTCTGGAAACCGCCATCCCCGCGCCGCTGCGCGATCCGGGCGGTCAGTGGTTTGCCCTGACCCGTCGCGCGCGGGTGGTCTATGCCTCCAAAGAGCGGGTGAAGCCGGGTGAAGTTACCAGTTATGAGGCGCTGGCCGAACCACAATGGAAGGGCCGCATTTGCAGCCGCAGTGGCGCCAGCGATTACAATGTTGCCCTGCTGGCCGCACAGATCGCCCATCATGGCGAGGCAGATGCGACAAAATGGTTGCAAGGCCTACGGGCAAATCTGGCGCGCAAACCCCAGGGTGATGATCGCGCACAAATCAGGGCGGTGGCGCAGGGCGAATGCGATATCGCGCTGGGCAACAGCTATTATCTCGCGGTGATGCTGGCCGATCCGGTACAGCGTCAGGCAGCAGAGGCTGTCAACATTCTGTTCCCCAATCAGCAGGACATTGCCCAAAATAATTCGGGCGCGCACATAAATATTTCCGGCATGGCAATGGCCAAACATGCGCCCAACCATGACGCGGCGCTGAAGCTGATGGAATTTTTGTCCGGCAAAGAGGCCCAGCAATTATACGCCGAAATCAATAATGAATATCCGGTCAGCCCGGATGCACCCTGGTCGGCACTGATGCAAAGCTGGGGTAAATTCAAGGCCGATGAACTGCCTCTGGCAGAAATCGCCCGCCACCGCGTGCGTGCGCTTGAGATTGTGTATGAGACCGGCTTCGATCAGTGACACCGTCTTGACCAGTGTGACGAACCCCCTGGCGCGGACGCGGTTGCGTCTTGATCCGTGGCGCATTGGCGCATTTGTTTTGGCGGCGTTAGTGGCCATGCCGGTGTTTTCCATAGCAATGCTGGCGTTAAATCCTGAACGCAATATCTGGCCGCATCTGGCAAACACCGTGCTGCCGCATATGCTGCAAACCACATTGCTGCTGCTTGTGGGGGTGGGTTTTGGTACGGCGGTGCTGGGTGTTGGCACAGCCTGGCTGGTCAGCCTGTGCCGGTTTCCAGGGCGGCGCATATTCGAATGGGCATTGCTTGCGCCTTTTGCCATGCCGGCCTATCTCACGGCTTATACCTATGTGGATTTTCTGGAATTTGCCGGGCCGGTGCAAACCGGTTTGCGTTCGATTGCGGGCTGGACGCGGCCTGCGGATTACTGGTTTCCGGAAATCCGCTCGCTTGGTGGCGCGATACTGGTTTTGTCGCTGACGCTCTATCCTTATGTTTATCTGAGCGCGCGCACGGCGTTTTTGCAGCAATCCGCAGGCGCGCTGGAGGTCAGCCGCACCCTGGGTCAGCGGCCGTGGGCGGTGTTCTTTCGTGTGGCGCTGCCGATGGCGCGCCCGGCCATTGTCGTTGGCGTGATCCTCGCCCTGATGGAGGCACTGGGGGATTTTGGAACCGTTGACTATTTTGCCGTCCGTACACTGACGGCCGGCATTTATGATGTCTGGCTGGGCATGGGAAATGCGGGGGGCGCAGCGCAGATTGCGCTGGCCCTGCTGGGCTTTGTATTGCTGCTGATCACGCTGGAACGCATGGCGCGTCGCGACCGGCGCTTTCACAGCATGGGTGGCCCGATACGCACCACGGCGCAATATGAACTGGCCCCGCTGAAAGCGGGCGCTGCAATTGTGGCCTGTTCGCTGCCGCTGATATTCGGATTTCTGATACCGGCAGGCATTTTATTACAGATGGCGCTATCACGATTGTCTGTGAACACGGCATTCATCGGGTATGCGGTGAACAGCCTGCTGCTATCGGCGGTGGCAGCGTTGTTTGCGGTGTGTATCGGATTGTTTCTGGCCTATGGCGCGCGGCTTAATGTGGGGCGGGGACAAAAAATCCTGACCCGCATTGCATCGGTTGGGTATGTCATTCCCGGCGCGGTGCTGGCGCTTGGAGTGATGATCCCGTTTGGCGCGTTTGATAATGCGCTGGATGGGGTGCTGCGAACGCATTTTGGAATTTCGACGGGCCTGTTATTAAGCGGCACGGTGATCGCGCTGTTGTTTGCCTATGTCGTGCGGTTTCTGGCGCTGTCATTTGGTGCGCTGGAATCCGGATTGACGCGCATCACGCCTGCGATGGATATGGCGTCACGCAGCCTGGGGCAGGGGCGGGGCGGCACCCTGTGGCGGGTGCATCTGCCGCTGTTGCGCGGGCCCATTCTGATGGCGATGCTGCTGGTGTTTGTAGACTGCATGAAGGAACTGTCGGCCACCCTCATCCTGCGCCCATTTAATTTCGATACCCTGGCAACGCATGTCTATACTTTCGCCTCGCTGGGGCGGCTTGAAGATAGTGCGCTTGCGGGATTAAGCATTGTTTTTGCTGGCATTTTACCGGTTATCCTGCTTAGTCGGGCGATCACAGGCAGGCAGACGCGCACTTCCAACTGACTGATTGATCACTTGCGAAAAAGTCTCAAATTTGCTTCACTGCGCCGCATAATAATAGGCAAACGCGACAACAGGCACAGGGGAGGTCGGCAATGACAATAAAGGCATATGATTGGCTCGCATATCACACGACGCGATTGGGGAACAAAGTCGCGCTGATTGATCTGCATTCAAAGCGTGAATTTACCTATCGCCAATTCAATGATCGGTGCGAGCGGCTGGCCGCCTATCTGACCAACGGCCTGGGCCTGGTTGCGGGTGACCGGGTGGGCATTCTGGCGCAGAACAGTTCCGATATGTTTGAGATGCAGTTTGCCTGCACCAAGGCGGGGCTGGTGTTTTTGCCGCTGAACTGGCGCCTGACCGTGCCCGAACTGGAATTTATTGTTGGCGACGCCGCCCCCAAGGTGCTGATCCCCGGCCCGGAATTTGCCGATACCGGCGCGACACTGCAAAAGCTGTGCAAAATTCCGCATCTCCTGGAAAATAATTTCGACGGCAGCCCCAGCCAGTATGAACAGGCGATCGCCAAGGCGGGCAAACTGACGGCGCGCGCCACCGATCTGACCCTCGATGATCTTTCCACCATCATGTACACGTCGGGCACTACCGGTCTGCCCAAGGGCGCGATGATCACGCATGGCATGACCTTCTGGAACGCCGTCAATTTTGGCGGTCCTGCGCGGGTGACGACCGATTGCAAGCATCTGGCGGTCATGCCGCTGTTCCATACCGGCGGGTTGAACTGCTATGCCAACATCGCCTTTCATGTGGGCGGCACGGTTGCCGTGGCGCGCGAGTTTGATCCCGGCACGATTTTAGGGCTGCTCGACAGGCGCAAGGGGCACGGCTTCACGCATTTCCTGGGCGTACCGTCCATGTATCTGTTCATGAGCCAGCATCCGGATTTTGCGGATGCCGATTTCTCCGGCCTGGTGACAGCGGGCATCGGCGCCGCGCCTGCGGCCAAACCGCTGCTGGAAACCTGGGCCGCCAAGGGACTGGCGCTGGCGCAGGCCTATGGCATGACCGAAACCAGCCCGATCATCACCGTGCTGGAAAGCGATATGGCGATGCAAAAGATCGGCTCTGCCGGTTTGCCCGCACAGCATATGGAAATGCGGCTGGTCGATGAACAGGATAATGACATCACCGAGCCTGATGTGGTGGGCGAGATATGGGTCAAGGGGCCGAACGTCACGCCGGGTTACTGGAACCGGCCCGACGCCACTGCCTCCAGTTTCAAGGATGGCTGGTTCAAAACCGGTGACGCGGCGCGCATGGACAGCGACGGTTATTTCTATATCGTCGATCGCTGGAAGGATATGTATATTTCCGGCGGCGAAAATGTGTATCCCGCAGAAGTCGAAGCCGTGATCTTCCAGATCAAGGGCGTGGCCGACGTGGGCGTGATTGGTGTGCCGCATGAAAAATGGGGCGAAACCGGCCAGGCCTGCGTGGTGCGCGCGCCGGGTTCCGACATCACCGAGGCGGACATTCTCAAACATTGCAGCACCCGCCTGGCCAAATTCAAACAGCCCGCCAGCGTGCGCTTCATTGAAATCATCCCGCGTAACGCCAGCGGCAAAACCCTGAAACGCGAACTGCGCCGCGAGGCCGAAGAAGCCGCCGCCAAAGCGGGATCGGGTAAAGCGGCGGAGTAAAGCGATTGCTGAAAAACAAAGTGGCGCTGGTCACCGGCGCCACCAGCGGTATTGGCCTTGCCATTGCCAGGGCATTGGCGGCGCAGGGCTGCGCCGTTGGCATTAATGGCAGCCGGGCAGAGAGCGCAATTACTCCGTTGACGGATGAAATCAGCAAGGCCCACGGGGTCAAATGCGCCTCGCTGTCCGCCGATATGGCGGATCCGAAATCGATTGCCGCCATGATGGCGCGGGTGGTCGCCGAACTCGGCCCCATCGACATTCTGATTAACAATGCGGGCATTCAGCATGTGTCGCCGATAGCCGAATTTCCCCCGGAAAAATGGGATCAGTTGATCGCCATTAATCTTAGTTCGGCGTTTCACACCACGCGGGCGGCGCTCGGCCCGATGATGGATCGCGGCTGGGGTCGCATCGTCAATATCGCATCGGCGCATGGGCTGGTCGCCTCGCCCTACAAGTCCGCCTACGTCGCAGCCAAGCATGGCATGCTGGGCCTCACCAAGGTAACCGCGCTGGAGGCGGCGGAAAAAGGCGTCACCTGCAACGCCATCTGCCCCGGCTATGTATGGACGCCGCTGGTCGAAAAACAAATCCCCGATCAGGCCAGGGCGCACGGCATGTCTGAAAAAGATGTCATCGAAAAAGTCATGCTGGCCCCGCAACCCAACAAAAAATTCGCCACAGTTGAGGAAATCGCCGCGCTGACGGTGTTCCTGTGTTCCGATATGGGCGCGTCCATCACCGGCGCATCGCTGCCCGTCGATGGCGGATGGACGGCGCGGTAGGGTGATACGTGTACACGATCAAAAACTAACAAGTAGTGGTTAAGATAGTAAGTCGGGGCAAAATAAACCACTTACTTGTTGGCCGGATGTCAGCCTAATTTTGCGATGGCTTGTCTGATGCGTTCCCCGCGCATCATGGCCTTGCTGTCCGCATAAACCTCGCGCGAATATCCAGCGAGTTGGCTCGCAAGTGAATAGGTTTTCCCGGTTACATCTGCAAGGTCTTCTCCCAGCCCGGATAAAAACCCATATGTCAGCATATCTTGCGGAGACATAACCCGTGCGCTCAATGTTGCTGCTTCAAAAACCGGCCTGGACAAAGCGGAATCGCACACCGTTGACAGCCAGTGAGGGATCGCAACGCCGATAACAATTTCATTTAACTGATATTTGAATGGGCCATTAAGCGCAAACCGGTGGTCACACGCCGACGCAAGAATAAACCCGCCCGCAATGGCATGCCCCGTAATCAGCGCAATAGTTGGCATCGGTAAACCGTATAGCTTTAATGCCATGGTGGCAAAATGATGCAACTGTTTATCCACCCCGGCGGCATCCATCTGGGACAAGGCTTTTATATCCAGCCCACCGCTGAAGAAGTTCTGCCTTCCGGTAATTATCAGCGCTTTGGCTTCACTCTCCTGCGCCTTGTCAAAAAGCGCCATCAGTTCATCCAGCCATTGCGTGGTCAAGGCGTTGGCTTTTCCATCATCTAGCGTAATTGTGACGATGTTGTCGGTAACTCGATAAGATATAGGCATAAAATCTGATCCCCGCTTAAAACGCGCATTTCGGTTTCAGGAACGTTTGCAAGACTAATCGAGTTAATCCTGCGTCACAATAAAATGTCGCGACTAATGTAATTGCACCATGTTTTTCATGCCTGTCTTGGCAAAGTCCCCGCCTCCAATGTGATGCCGCTGACGACGGATGCCTGATCGGATGCCAGCCACAAAATGGAGGCGGCAATTTCTTCGGGTTTGTTTACACGGCCTGCAACACTCATTTTTGCGCCCATTGCCATGGCTTTTTCCGGCATGCCCTCGGTCATGCCGGTTTCGGTGAAACCCGGAACCACCGTATTGATGCGAATGCCCTGATGCGCATGGTCGATGGCCAGGCATTGGGTGAACGCAAACACCGCGCCTTTTGAGGCGCCATAGGCGATCAGATTGGCGCGCCCCTTGCCAGATCCCGATGACACATTGACGATCACGCCGCGCCTGCGCGCAATCATTTGCGGCAATACCGCTTTGGTGGTGACAAACATGCCGCGAATATTGACATTGAACGCCAGATCCCAGTCGTCATCGGTGGCGGTTTCGATGGTTCCCGTTGGGCGCGCGGCCGCATTGTTGACCAGCACGTCGATGCGGCCTTCGCGCGCCAGAATATCTGTGATCAGTGTACGGACAGATTCTGTATCGGTGATATCCAGCGTGCTGGCGAAAACCTCATTTCCCGCCGCGCGGGCCAGCGCCATTACGCCTTCGCTCGCCGATTCGCCCACGCCGAATGTGTAAACCCTGTCACCCTGTGCGGCAAAACCCAGGCTGGCGGCGCGACCGATGCCATAGGTGCCGCCGGTGATTAAAACAATTCGCCCGCTCATTGCACCACACCCAGTACATCGGCCCAAAACACCAATTCTTCCTCGCCTACCCGCGCGGGGTCATCGGGAACCTCCAGAAAACGCAGCAAAATCCACATGCCGTCGCGTGGATTATCCACCACCTCGGCAATTTCGCCATCGCGCAGCTTTACTTTTGCGCCTTCCGGAATGGCGACCAGATCAAGCGTCAACACCCCTTCGAGGCGTGCCACGCTATTGCCGCTCTTTTTTTCGTTGTCCGCCATATTTTCCCCCGGTCAGAAAAAGAATGTCAAATTCTTCGCCAGCAACGTGCTTTGATCCAGCAGGATAACACGATGCGCTACTTTCCAGCCGGTGCCATCCTGACGCAGCCGGTCCGTGCGTTGCCCGACAAAAATATCTGTCTCATCATCAATACGGTTGCGATAAACAAGAAAGCGGCTTTTCACAGCCAGTTCGCGCGCGCCTGATGTACCCGACGGCGCAGTGGTAATTTGCACATTGGTCACCAGATGCCGCACCCGCGACAGTGGTTCTTCCGCCCAGTGAATGCCGGTTTTGATCTGTGCGACCCGCTGGCTCAGCGTGTGTTTGCCCTCATCAAACCAGGCGGCGTCCACCCCCTCGATGGAATTTTCCATCTCCGCCTGCGCGCCATATTTGACATTGCGGCGCAGCGGCATGAAATAAACAATATCATCCGTCAACAGATCAAGCCATTCGTCAAAGCGCCGTTCATCCAGAATTTCGGCCTCAAAATAATAAAACGCCTCGATTTCACGTTGCAGTAACAGCGCGTCAATGGCGCTTTCACGCGCGCTCATCATCTGTCCCCCATAGCCGGAGGCGAAGGGGGAGGCCGCCGCCGCGCCAGAATATCGGCAAAGTTGGAATTGCCATCAGGATGCAGGGCATCGCCGTCATTTGCCGTCATATATTGCGCCCAGCGTTGATAAAAGATGCGCTGATTCTGTTCGGTAACCGCAGTGGTAAAAACCGCATCCGTTAAATCCGGGGCCTGTTGCTCATAGCCCAGCCCCATCTGGTAATTATATGGATAGCGTCCGGCCTCCATGCCCGCACTGGCCGACGTGGCGTAATTCCAGTTTTCCATATCATCCTGTTCGGTCAGGCCCGCGGGCCCGGCATAGCGCAGATAATAACGGCGCAGGACATCTTTCACGGTTGCAGGCGCATCCGCGTCCACCAGATACCATTTCCATATTTCCATTTCGCGCGGGCCATTCGGATGCCAGGTAAACAGCGCGCGCGGCTGCATGCCGTGAAAAGAAAGGTTGGGGAAAATCGTGCCGACCGCCGCAAGGACGCGCTTTTGGTTACCCAAATTCGCCACGCGCGCATGATAAATATGTTTGTAATATTCCTCCACCTCTGGCGTCAGGGTGAATTGCGGCACGTAATCCGCTTCCTCATAATGCGGCAGATTGCCGATCAGCCCATGTCCATGATTGGGGAATCCGATGCTGGCAAATGGCGGCGGGCGTTTTGCGCCTTCGCGTTTTACGATAGGCGCATCACGTCTGCCAGCGCCGCTTGGGCCGATCGACACCATATCGACCGAGCGGTGGCTGGTGATGTGATACAGATCGCCAATAAAATTTTCCGCGCCAAATTTCCAGTTGCTGGGTACTTTCCATTTCTGGATACCGCCAATGATTTCCGATCCGCCCGGCCGCCCATCGCGATGATCCAGCACGGCGTCGAGATACAGTTTCATGCCGCCAAGATAATCTTCAAACTCTGGCGCTTTCGCATCCCAGGTAGCCCAGATGCTGCCTTTATAATTCACCAGTTTGGCAACCGGGATCAGGCCCCATTGCGACTTGTCCAGTTCATCATGATAGATCGCTTTATATTGCGGAACACCCGCTAGTCCGCCCGGCGCGCTGCTCAGATTTCCGTCCACGGAATAAGACCAGGCGTGATAGGGGCAGGTAAAGACGCGGCTATTGCCCTGATCATAGCGGCATACTTTCATACCCCGATGGCGGCAGGTATTCAGAAAAACATGTATCTGCCCGGTTTTGTCGCGGGTCATAATGACGGATTCCGCGCCCATGCGGGAAACAAAGAAATCATAGGGATTGGGTATCTGACTCTGATGCCCGACCATCAGCCAGGCGCGGCCAAACACCTGCTTCAGCTCCCGCTGATAGATTTCATCGCTGACAAAAATATCGCGTTCGATAATACCGCGCGCACTATCTACCCATCGGGGTGTATTGCCATTAGCACTGATCGTCATCAGTCCTCCTTTCGCCCCTTAGTTAGAGCGTTATTATTGGTGGCTATATTGTCCGCAGAATTTGATTGCGCTGTCAATGATGCGCAACGGCCGTCCCGCCGCGCAGGGGAAAGTATTTTCCACAAAAAAGCCCCCGGCGCGATGCCGGGGGCCCTTTTTACAGCGCCAAGTAGCGCTATTAGAATTTGTAACCGATGCCCGCGCGCAGCAGGTGTCCGCTGGTGTCAAACTTGGTGTTGTATCCGCCAACACCAACACCGGGAATGCCGGCAACATTGACCGTGTTGCTGCCCAGGTCATAATACATATATCCGCCAGTTACGCGCAGATTGGGGCCGACCGCATGTTCAAGGCCCGCACCCAGCGCATAGCCGGTTTCGGTTTCGTCATTCGAACCTATGAATTGCGGTGTGGTTACGTTCGCGCCACTGAAATTCGCGCTGTTTTTCACGCCACCATAAGCAAGACCACCGGTTACATACACCAGCGAGTTCCCACCATTAACGGTCATGCCCAGACGCAGGCGCAAGGTACCGAGATATTCCAGATCCTGGCTGTAGCGGTTAATCAGCGCAGCGCCGGGAGGAGTCGATGCCGGGTTAACATTGTTTGAACGGGTTGAATCCTCAATATCGGTCAGATCGATATCGGTTTCAATGCCATAAACCATATTGCCGGACTGCATGTTGTAGCCGAGTGCAACGCCACCCACAAATCCGTCGGCATCAACCGACACACTGGCCGGACGCGCGCCGCTGGTCACATTGGCGATATTGTTGGGCAGTTGACCTGTGGTGTTGATATTATCGTCCGTGGCCATGCCATAACCGATATGCACGCCACCATAGGCACCGGCCCAGTTGCCGCCGGATTCTTGCGCCAGGGCAAGGGTGCTGACACTGGCAGCAAGGCCTACCAAAGCAGGCAGTACGAAAGAAAAACGAGTCATATTCAGTATCTCCCGGAGTGATTTTCAGAATTCGAAGCCCGAACCTAGTGTTCAGGTGGTTAATTAGTCAAGCCGAGACACCCCTGCGCAAGGCGTTTAGATGCTATTCTGACGCGTTGTTGCCTTGAGGTGACGGTTTCCTAGTCATTTCCTTATAATTTGTTAAGGAAGTGTTACGATTTTGTGTCCTGCGCGTGCGCCCTATGCGTCGGCGGCGTATGGTGGGGCCGGGTCATATTCCATGAGTCGCTGGGTGACGCGGGCATGGGCCACGCCATGCATCTGCCCGATCAGCCACAGGGCCATATCAATGCCCGCTGAAACTCCCGCCGCAGTCACCACATTGCCATCGCGCACATAGCGCACATTTTTTAGCACCGTGGCTTTGCCGCGCTCCGCCAACTGGTCCACAAAAGCCCAATGGGTGGTGACGCGCTTGCCTGCTGCGGGACCTGCCTCGGTCAATAACAGCGATCCAGTGCATACACTGGTCACCCAGGCGCACTTTGTGGCGGTTTGCGCAATCCATTGCAGCATGGCGGGATTTTCCACCTCGCGCCTTGTACCCTGGCCGCCGGGAACCAGCAGCACATCAATCGGTGGACAATCGGCAAAGCTGTGATCGGCGATGACCCGCATCCCCTTGGCGCATTTTACCGTGCCGCCATTCTGCGAGACGGTGAACACATGGTCTTTTGGTGTGGCGTCCTGGCGGAAATCCCGCGCTTCATTCGACATGGTGAACACTTCCCACGGACCCACAAAATCCAGTTCTTCGGCATCGTCAAAAATCAGAATTCCAATTGTGCTGGCCATAATGTTCTCCTGTATCAGTGGATTTGAAAGCGTTCGCGATAGGTATGGGGGGCAAGCCCGATATGCCGGTGAAAGGCGCGCCGCATGCGCTCTGTATTGCCAAAGCCGCAATCTGTGGCGACGGCATCAATCGCTTTGTTGCTGTCTTCCAGTTTGCGGCGCGCAGCGTCAATGCGGGCGCGCTCAATAAACTGTGCGGGCGTGGCGCCGGTTTCCTTAACGAACGTGCGGGCGAAATTGCGCGGGCTCATGGCGGCGTGTCCGGCCAGAATTTCAACCGTGATCTCTACATGCAGATTTTCCAGCGCCCAGCCCATCACCGTACGCAAGCGGTCACTTTCTGCGCTTTCCGCCATTAAATGCGTACTGAACTGCGATTGCCCGCCGCTGCGGATCATGAACAGCACTTTGTCTTTTGCGACCTCCAGCGCCACACGCTGCCCGCAATCTTCCGCCACCAGCGCCAGCGATAAATCCATGCCCGCCGTAACGCCAGCGGAACTGGAAAATTTTCCGTCGCGCACATACAGGGCGTCGCGATCCACCGTGACCTTTGGAAAATGTTTAGCCAGCAAATCGCAGCCCCGCCAATGTGATGCTGCGCGCCGCCCATCCAGCAGCCCGGCCTGGGCCAGCAAAAACGTACCACTGCAAACCGAGGCGACACGGCGCGCCTTTTTTGACGCCTGCTGAATAAAACGGATCAGCACAGCGTCGCGCATCGCCGCGCGCACCCCATCGCCACCACTGATCAACAGGGTGTCAATGGGCGCGCTCAGTGCGGCGAGCGTGCAATCAGCCATCAGCCGTATGCCCGATGTGGTTTCAAACAGACCACCTGCATGGGTGGCCAGGGTCAGCCGGTAAGCGGGCTTGTCTGAAAGTTCGTGGCGCGCCAGCACATCATTGGCGCCCTTAAAAATCTCCATCGGTCCGGTAATATCCAGCACCTGCGCGCCCGGAAAACCGAGCATCACAATGTTGCGGGTTTTATCTATATGGATTTTGTCTTGCATGACGGCAATCTAGGTCCGCCGTGCCGTGTCAGCAATGACAAATATCCCACTTTTTCTGCCAAATGAAATATGACGCAAGCTTGGCGACGGTGCGGCTACGCTTCTATTGCCACCTGTGGCTGAACTGGTTGCCAACGGGTAATGGTGCTTTTAATTTCTTCGCCGATTTGCTGCATGGCAAGATCAAGTTCATAACTCTTTTGCAGATTCATCCAGAAAGCCGCTTCAACGCCTAGCCATTGCTCAAGACGCAGGGCGGTATCAGCGGTGATCGCCCGTCGGCCGGCAACGATTTGATAAATCCGGTTAGATGGCACACGCAACGCGCGGGCGAGCTCCGCCGGCGTCATTTTAATTTCCGCCAGTTCATCTGCCAAAATTCTGCCAGGGTGGATAGGGTAGATGGGCCGTTTTCTGCTCATGGCGCTATCTCCTTCAGTGATAATCTACTATCTCTATATTGAACGGTCGCGACGCGGTATCTGGCCACTCAAAGCATACGCGCCATTGCTGGTTTATGCGGATACTGAACTGCCCTTTACGGTCGCCACCCAGCGCCTCAAAATGGTTGCTCGGCAAGCGCATCAAGCCGTTCCGCGATACGGCATCTTTCAAGATCAACAACCGCTTCTTTGCCTGCTCCTCAAATGCCTGAAACTCTTTTACCCGTTCACCGGCGGCAAACCGCGCGGTGCGCTTATCACGATAGTGCGGTTGGGTGGGCATCGCTTATTCTGCGGGCGCTTTATCAGGCATAGAACGATACTGCCATGAACTACGAGCTACGTCAAGCGTATATCATTGCCGCAAAATAAAATCCGCTATTCCTGCCACATCGTTCAGGGCGAATACCGGGCGGGCTTCGTGTGTTATTTCTCCGTCGGTCGCGATGGCCACGATGGTGGGATCGGTGTCGGCCAGTTTCTGGCCTGCCGATTCAGTCCGGCGCACTTCGAGTCTGGGATGCGCTTCGCCCTTGAAGCCTTCAACCAGAACAAGATCGACGGGCGACATATGTTGCAACAGTTCCGCAAGTGTTGGTTCTGGCGCACCGCGCAATTCATGCAGCAGCGCCCAACGGCCATGTGATGCAATCAGTACTTCCTGCGCGCCAGCATCACGGTGCTGATACGAATCCTTGCCGGGCCGGTCCAGATCAAAGGCATGATGGGCATGCTTTATGGTCGAAACGCGAAGGCCGCGCGCGCCAAACTCACGTACCAATGCCGCCACCAGCGTGGTTTTTCCACTATTCTTCCAGCCAACAATACCAAATATCTTCATTATGCGTATAATCCGGCCACTGTGTTTTCGATTGTCATTATTCCTGAGCGCCACAATAACGCCACAATAACATTGGACGCAGACTATATGGGGTATGGGGATAATGACAAAAATGAATATTATAAGCAGCGCTATTCGCAAAATCTGGTCGCTATTGCCGCGTGGACCGCGCCGTTGGCTGTTTGTGCAGGCCAGCAGTTTCGGGGTGCGGCCATTGCCCGATCCCGGCGTTACGTGCCCTCCGGTTACGGTTGCGGGCGTGTTTCGTTCGGCCAGCGGGTTGGGGGAATCCGCGCGGTTGAACCTTGCCGCGCTGCATGACGCAGGCATTGAATGTTATGGAGCAGATTTAAGTTATACACTGCTGGGCAGTCAGGAACTGAAGCCTTCACCATTTCCATCCGCCTCTTCTGGCCCCGGAACGCTGCTCCTGCATGTCAGCGGGCCGTTTGTGCCCTATGCTTTGCGCGCGCTGGGGCAATCCATGACGGCGGGAAAACGTATTATCGGCGTCTGGCATTGGGAACTGCCCCGGCTGCCAACAGACTGGCAGGCGGGTTGCGCGCATGTGCATGAAGTGTGGGTGCCTAGCCGCTTTGTCGCAGATGCTGTCCGGCAGGACTTTCAGGGGCTGGTGCGCGTCATTCCCCATGCGGTAACAGTACCCGAAAATATTGACCCGGCGCCGTGGCGTGCGCTGGCAGGTAACGGATTTCTGGTAGTCACACAGTTTAATATGGCATCGGGGTTCGAGCGTAAAAATCCGCTGGCTGCAATTATGGCTTTTCGTCGCGCCTTCGGCATTGACAGTGCGGCCTGCTTGATCATCAAGATGCTCAACCCGGAAGTGTGGCCAGAAGGTGTGCGCCGCCTGCATGCCGCCATTGGTGGGGCCAGGAATATAAAAATTGTGACGCAGGTAATGACGCGCAGTGAAGTATTTTCGATGCTGGCTGCGGCGGATGTTGTTGTATCGCTGCACCGCGCGGAGGGTTTTGGATTGCTTGCAGCAGAAGCCATGCTGCTGGGAAAACCGGTGATCGCCACGGATTGGTCGGCGACAAAAGATTTTCTGAATACGCAAAATGCCTGCCCGGTTTCCTATAGATTGATCCCGGCGATTGACCCCCAGGGAAATTATCATTACCCGGATCAAAAATGGGCAGAGCCGGATATTGAGGAGGCCGCGCAATGGTTGCGTCAATTACGTAATGATCCGCAGCTGCGGCAACGGCTGGGAAATCAGGCGAAATCAGACGCCCAACAATTCAGTGCGCAGGCCTATTTTGCGCATATGCGAAAGGCGCTCTCGCTTTAGCGCCCCTCTGTGCGCCAGGCCATGCCCAGGGCTGCGGCGGCCAACGCCAGCATAAGCACAGGTGGAAAAAGCGGGTGCTGTAGTGAAGTCAGCACGCGATAGCGGCCATTGTCGCGCAATCCGATCCAGTTGCCGCCCGCCAGATCGCGGCCCGGTTTTACCTGCCGTATCGCAGGTATGCCGTCGCTGCCCAGCCAGAACAGGCCGCCACCTGCCGCCACTACAGCCGGGCGCATAATAGCATCGGTGGATTTCAGATCTGAGTATTCCACCGCGTCGGTTTGACCGGCAGAAACCAGTGTCGTGCGCAGCCCATCAGTCATGCGATATATGCCGGGTTCACGCGCTTCAATCACCGCCTGCCAGCGGCCGGGTTGTGTTTCATTCAGCGTGACGGGAATTTTGCGTCCATCTGGATGCGTGACTTCTACCGGAACCGCCACATCTGAAAGGCTGCGGCGTGTGATTGTGATTTTGCCATCGGTGGTTTCGGCGCGCAAATCTTCTTCTTCCAGCCTCGGTTCTTTCATCAGCCAGTGGGCAACACGGCGCAATAATTCCGCCTGCGGTCCGCCCCCTTCAAAGCCGCGCGCCCACAACCATCCGTGATCGGATAAAAATTGCGCCACACGCCCTTCGCCAAATTTATCCACGATCAACAGGGGCTCGCCACCGGGTGCGGCAATCAGGGCATGCCCGGACAATTTTTCAGCCTCAATCACCCGAAACCAGCGGCCCCATTGCGGTACAGATTCCGGCGTGGCGGTTTTGTTGGCGCCGGGCAGGCCTTCGGTAACCGGATGACGCACGCCCATGCCGGTCAATACCGGTTTGAACCCGCCAGTAAGAATACGCCCGGTTGGCTGACCGGGAAAAACCACAGCCAGCGGTGTGCGGTACAGGCTGTCCGGCGCCAGCAGGTCTGGACCGGACACAGAAAGCAGCGCGCCGCCTTTTTCAACATATTTTGCAATATTGTCGAAATGCGTAAAACTCAGAACGCCACGCTGCTGATACCGATCAAAAATGATCAGATCAAACTCATGCAGCTTGACCAGAAACAGCTCACGCGTAGGAAATGAAATCAGCGCCAGCTCATCAACCGGGGTGCTGTCCATCTTCTCCGGCGGACGCAAAATCGTAAAATGCACCAGATCGACAGAGGGATCCGCCTTCAGCAGGTTGCGCCATGTCCGCTCGCCCGGATTGGGTTCGCCAGATATCAACAGCACACGCATGCGATCCCGCACGCCGTTGATACTCAGCGCAATGCGGTTATTGCGCGCGCTCAGTTCGTCTGGTCTTTCCTCAACTTCAAGTTCAACAATATTTTCGCCTGCATGATCCAGTTTGAATTGCTGAATATGAATTTCGCCATTGGCAATGCGCGCCTGTATCGGCGGGCCGCCATTCAGACGCACTGTTAATTGCGCGCCTTGGGCTGCCGCCAAATCACCCTGATCTTCATAGCGCACGGCTAGTGATATGGGTTCGCCGACAATGTCGAATTTCGGGGCCTGTTCCAGCACAAGCCTGCGATCAGAACGTTTTGGATCCCCGGTAAGCAACACATGCAGCGGCCCCGGAATACGGGCCAGTGCCGCTATATCCGGCACATCATGCACCTGTCCATCCGTTAAGAATATGACGCCCGCGACACGATCCGGTGGGGTATCCAGCAGCAGATTTTGCGCTGTTTCAAACAGTCGCGTGCCGTCGGGGGAGCCTTTGTGCGTGGCGGCGCGCACTTCCAGATTTGGCATCGCGGCAAGTCGCTTGCGCAAATTTGTTTCTGCCTCGTGGGCCTGCAAAGCGCGGCCATCAAATTCCTGGCTGGGGCTTTGATCATTGATCAGCGCCACTACATCAGGCAGTGGCGCGCGGGTTTCGCGCACAATAATCGGATTGGTCAGCGTCGCCAGTAATAGCGCCGCACCCAATGCCCGCCACATTGCCCCGCGTGCGCGTTGCAACAGCGCATATCCACTTAGCAGAGCAGCCACCAGCGTCAGCAGCAATAGCAGAACGCCAGGAATGGATGGGGCCAGTATAATACTCATTGCCCCAGCCGTTCCAGCAGTACCGGCACATGCACCTGATCGGCTTTGTAATTTCCGGTCAGGGAATACATTACCAGATTAACGCCGGTGCGATAGGCGCGCTCGCGCTGCACTTCGCCGCCCGGTTCCACCGGCAGCAGGGGCGCGCCACTTTCATCTATCGCCCATGCGGCGGCCCAGTCATTGGCCCCGATGACGATGGCGGAAACCCCGTCGCCATCAGCTTTTTCAAGCGCGTCGCCGGTGTTGGCCGCCGCCCATAATTGCCCGCCCGCATAACGGCCCGGAAAATCGCGCAGCAGATAATAGGATCGGGTCAATACATGATCTTCCGCCACCTGCGCCAGTGGTGGAATATCCAGTGATTTCAGAATTTCGCGTAACACCGCCTGCCCCGGACCAGGTTCACGTTCTCCTTCGCGGCCCAGATTGAAATCGGTTAGCTGGTCGCGGGTGTCGAATAAAATCGTGCCGCCATTTTTCATATAGGTGTCGATACGCAACAGCGCTTTGTCTGACAGCATCTGCTGCTTGACTGTCATCGGCCAGTAGATCAGCGGAAAAAAAACCAGTTCATCCTGTTCAGGATTTACGCCCATCGGGGTGGCGGCCTCAAATGAAGTGCGCTCACGCAGGATTTTTGATAATCCGTTCAGTCCCGCCGCACTCATCGCGTCAATCGCGGCGTCTCCGGTAATCACATAGGCCAGCCGAGTTTCAAGCGCCGCCTGGGGTACCTGTTCCTGTGCCACTGCCCGATCTGAAAAAGCGCCTGCGATCAGAACAACGCACAGGCCGGTGGCAGCGCCAGAAATAAATTTTCTTTTCGTCCATGCGGGCAACCGGCCCAACAGCGCCAGCGCAATTATGCCATCCACAAGCCACAGAATCAGCGCGGCGCACAACAACCAGGGGCCCGCTTCCCTTTCCACACGGGGACCATACTCAAGAACCTGCGTTTCCGGTAAAGCGCCGAGCGGATGCAGATGTTGTACATCCAGCTTCAAATTTACCGCTGTCCTGAATACAGTGTCGCCATAATATCCGGGCGGCAAATGCGGACCAATATCGGGTGCGCCATCTCCTGCAACATAGGGCCGCACGCTATCCAATGGGCTGCGCAACTGGCCTTGCCCATCCAGCACCACCAATGCGCCCAGTGGTGCGCCTGACGTCTGCGCCGCCACATCGCCTGCGTTCTGCGCAAGCGTGGTTATCCGCTGCAACATGCTGACATAAAGCCCCGATGCTGGAAGGTTCGACCAGCGCATATTTGCCGTCACATGAAACAGCACGTTCCAGCCCTTGCCCTTTCGGCTGGCAGTCACCAGCGGTGTACCATCTTCCAGTCCCGCCCAGGTTTTTGCAATCAGCGCCGCATCCGGTTGCGCCAGTATCTGCCGCGAAACTGTGACATCGGCGGGAATCGGCAGGCTGAAAAATGGACTGGCTTCAGGAAATGGCGCCAGTTTTGCTGGCACATCCCACGACAGCGCCCCGCCCAGTGCCCGTCCGCCCTGGCGCAGCTTCACGGGAATAAGATCATCGCTTTGCTCCACCATATGCGGACCGGCAAAGCGAACCAGCAACCCGCCTTTTTCCAGCCAGTCTTCCACCAGCGCCTTGTCTTCACCGACGATCCGGCCAATATCGGCAAGCACCAGCATCGACAATGGTGTGGCCAGCAGCGCGCTAATATTTCCCTTGCGAATATCGGCGAACGGGCTCATTGCGCGTTCCAGATAAAACAGATCATCCAGCAGGGGCTGCGCCGCCTCGCTGCCCGAACCCGAAACAATGCCGACTGTGCGCCGTTTCCAGCGGTCATCCAGCAACCACACCGATGCCGCAGAATGCCCCCCCGAAATCCGTATTTGCGTGACGGAGTTGCGTACCCCCGTGGGTAATGTCAGTTGCACTTCGGCCTCGGTTGCATCGGCGCCGAATTCAACAGGCGCGCTGGCCAGAATATTTCCGTCTTCGCCCAGTGCATGCAGATCGGTTCGTTGCGGCGCACCTGCAAGGGATCGCAGCACATGGATAGCAAAGCCATCCTGTGTGGATTGCGGTTCCTGCAATGCGATCACCGGCATCGATGGCGGATCGCGCAAAACAGTAACCGGACCCAGTGCCGCCAGTGCCTCGCTTAACGCCGCATCATCCTTGCTGGCCAGCCCATCGCTTAGCCAGACACTGGTGATGTTGCTGCGTTGCGCATCGCTCATGCTGGTTGCCGACAGACGCTTTGCCGCCGCCCCGCGATCAACATGCCAGGGTTTTGGCAACAGGCTGGCGGCAACCGACCGTGCGGTGCTGGCGGTTGTGATCTGGGGCAGGGGGCTGGCGGCATCCATGCGCGCGGTGCCCAGCAGCAATATTTCACGATCATGCCGTTCCGCCTGCACCAGCATATCATCCATGACCTTGCGCCGGGCTTCCCATTGCTGACCCGATGCCCAGCCATCATCAATCACCATGATCAGAACACCACCCGACAATCCCTCCGTAGACGGATTAAGTAGCGGGCGCGCCAGACCAAGGACCAAAAGTGCCGCCAGCAGCAGCCGCAGTGCCAGCAACCACCACGGTGTATGTTCCGCACTTTGTTCCGTCTCGCGCAGCCCCTGCAACAGGCGGATTGCCGGGAACCATTCCCTGTGCGGGGATGGCGGAACGGTGCGCAGCAGCCACCAGATGACGGGCAATACCGCCAGCGCCGCCAGCATCCACGGATACACAAATGCAATGGGGCCCAGATACAGCATCAGCGCCCCATGCGGGTTGATCCCGACAAAAGCTGATGCAATGCAAGCAGCGCCAGCTGCGGGGGCCGGTCCGTGCGATGGCTGGCAAAGCTCCATCCCGCCGCACGGCAGATCGCGCGCAGTCCTTCCTGATGCTGTTGGATGCGGTGATGATAGGCGCTGCGTAATCCCTCTACGCGCCCGACGGTCAGATTTCCTTCGCCCTGCATGCCCTCAAAGCGCACCCTGCCCGTAAAGGGCAAATCTTCTTCGGCGGGGTCCAGCACCTGCAACAAATGCCCCTGTACGCCTTTTGCGGCATAGCCATTTACACAGGCCGCTGTTTCCTCCAGCGGCGACAGAAAATCTCCCACCAGAACCAGTCTGGCAAAACGCGGCAGCGGCAACTGGGGTGGCAGATCATTTTCGCCTGCGGGCAACAGCACCATGTTTTCCGCCAGACGTGAAAATGCCGCGCGTCCCGATGCGGGCGGTTGTCCGCCACGCTGCAACAACCCAATGCGTTCACCCCCGCGCATCAATAGACTGGCCAGCGCCAGACTTAACACCAGTGCGCGCGCCTGCTTGGTGTGTGTTGCGAACGCCGAACAATAATTCATTGATGCAGAACGGTCGCACCATAGCCACACACTTTGCGCGCCCTGCCATTCATTCTCGCGCACAAAATGACTTTGCGATTTTGCCGATTGGCGCCAGTCGATTTTATTTGCGGCATCGCCGGGGCTGTACTGGCGGAACTGCCAGAAACTTTCCCCAACGCCGGAACGGCGACGGCCATGTTCCCCGTGCGACAGGGTGTTTGCAATCTGTTCGGCCTGTAGCATGAGCGCGGGCAGCGCACCCGACAATATGTCTGCGGACTGGCGCAGGGAATTTACCTGTTGGGCAGCGTCGGTTCCCTGAGCTTTAGCCGCCATGATGTCTTGATCCCGGCAGTTACAGTAAAGTTCCAACCAGTCGGTTGATCACATCGCCAATCGTTACGCCATCGGCGCGCGCCGTAAAATTCAACGCCATGCGATGACGTAAAACCGGTCCGGCCAGCGCCGCCACATCGTCAGTGGAAGGGCTATAGCGGCCATCCAGCAGCGCGCGGGCGCGTACCGCCAGCATCAGCGCCTGACTGGCGCGCGGCCCCGGTCCCCAGGCGACATGCTGACGAATTTCCGGTATGGCCGCATCGTCCGGGCGCGCGGCGCGCACCAGACGCAAAATCGCGTCGATCACGGTTTCGCCCACCGGCAGACGTCGCACCAGGCGCTGGGCGGCGCCCAGTTCGCCATCATTCATCACCGGTTCGGCAACGATTTCCTCGATGCCGGTCGTCGCCAGCAACATACGCCGTTCGGATGCCGCATCGGGATAGTCCACATCAATTTGCAGCAGAAAACGGTCCAGTTGCGCCTCAGGTAACGGATAGGTGCCTTCCTGTTCCAATGGATTCTGCGTCGCCAGCACATGGAACGGCAGCGGCAAATCATAACGCTGCCCGGCCACGGTGACATGATGTTCCTGCATCGCCTGAAGCAGGGCCGACTGGGTGCGCGGGCTGGCGCGGTTGATTTCATCGGCCATCAGCAACTGACAGAATACCGGCCCGTGAATAAAGCGAAAGCCGCGCTTGCCATTGGCGGTTTCTTCCAGCACTTCGGAACCCAGAATATCGGCGGGCATCAGATCAGGCGTAAACTGAACCCGATTGTTATGCAGCCCCAGCACGGTGCCCATTGCGGCCGCCAACCGGGTCTTGGCCAGACCCGGAACCCCCACCAGAAGCGCATGGCCACCGGACAGGATGGTGATCAGGGTCTGGTCGACCACTTCATTCTGGCCGATAATAACCCGGCCAATGCCTTCACGGACCTTGCCGATTTTATCGCCAAGCCGGGCAATTTCCCGCTCAAGTTCCGGGATAATGGGTGCGGAAGCCTCATTAACACTATGCATATGAATGACTATATCCTGTCAAAAGCCCCTGGTCCTGTCAAAAGAACATGGCGGATCAAATCATTACACATTATTTTCCATCAAAGCGCTATTGTGAATGGCACTGAAGAAGGATAGTCCTGGATTATGAGCCAAACCAGCCCCGCCAACCCCGCCGACCTGTTTCGGGGGATTGAGCAGCAAATATGGTCCCGCGCCAAGCGTGGCCCCGCCCCCGTGGACAGATGGGAACCGGATTTCTGCGGCGATATCGATATGCGGATCGCCCGCGATGGCGTGTGGTACTATATGGGATCGCCCATCGGCCGGGTGGCAATGGTGCAGATGTTTGCGTCCATACTGCGCCGGGACGCGGATCAGAAATATTATCTGGTCACCCCGGTGGAAAAGATCGGCATCAAGGTTGATGACGCCCCCTTTGTGGCGATTGAAATGAAAATCGAAAATAAGGGCCGGGGACAGGTTTTGTCGTTTCGCACCAATGTCGATGACTGGGTTACGGTGGATGGCGCACATCCGCTGCGCGTCACGCTGAAACCCGAAACGCTGGAACCATCGCCCTATGTGCTGGTGCGCGGTCACCTGGAGGCGCTCATTAACCGGGCCGTATTTTATGATCTGGTTGAACTGTGTGTCGATGAGCCGGTCAAAGGCAAAGATATGTTCGGCGTCTGGAGCAGCAATATTTTCTATCCCTTCATGCCGTCCGATCAGGTGGGACGAAATGCATGCGTGATCTGATCCGGGACCGTCTGCGCGCCACGTTGCCGGATACGCTGGTGCATCCGCAGATAATGTCGCCTGCGGATAGCAGACATGTTTTGTCTGACATCACAGAATTTCGTCTTGCGGCTGTGCTGGTGCCGATCATCGACCATCCTGACGGGATGACGGTGCTGCTGACGCGGCGACCCGATCACATGAACAAACATGCCGGACAGGTGGCGTTTCCCGGCGGGCGTGTTGATCCGATGGACGCGCATCCCGTGGCTGCCGCACTGCGCGAGGCAGAGGAAGAAGTTGGCCTTGCCGCCCATCATGTGGAAATTGTCGGGCGGCTGGATGATTATCATACCGGCACCGGATTCCAGATCACGCCGATTGTCGGTCTTGTTACCCCGGGCTTTGTGCTGAAAGCCTGTGATAATGAGGTTGCTGAAATTTTCGAAGTGCCGCTGGAATTTCTGATGAACCCGGAAAATCATCAGCGCAAGGAAACCGAATTCAAAGGCAGGATGGCGCAATATTACGCAATGCCCTACAAGGAATATAATATCTGGGGCGCCACGGCGGGCATGTTGGTGAATTTGTTTAACAGGCTGTACGGATAATGCTGCGGGTAATTCTAATTAATATTGCGTTGTTTGTCCTGCCGCTTGCCATATATGCGGCGTATTTCTATGTCAGGGAACGCAAACAGAATGCCGTTGAGATAGAATGGAAAAATATGCCCCTGAGTTTTTTGTTGCAGGCCGGTATCGGCCTTATTGTGATCGGCATGCTGGTAACGGCCTATATGGGGGGCGAAGATGCGGGCGGCACCTATGTGCCTGCGCGCATGGAAAACGGTAAATTAATTCCCGGTGAGGTACAGTAATGAGTGATGAAAAACTGCCAATGATCGGCTGGATCATGGATCCGGATGTGGTCAGGGTCATGCAGGCATTGCTGGCGGGCGCAGGCATTGAGGCGCGTTATGTCGGCGGCGCGGTGCGCGACACGGTGCGCGGCGCGATGCAGTATGGCGTAAAAGTAGATATTGATATCGCAACGACAGCAACCCCGGAAAAAGTCATTGAGCTGCTGAATGCGGCGTGGCTGAAGGCGGTTCCCACCGGTATTGATCATGGCACGGTAACGGCCGTTTCAAACCATCGCCCGGTTGAAATCACCACCTTGCGCCGCGATGTCAGCACGGATGGACGCCGTGCTGAGGTGGCCTATACCACAGACTGGGCGGCGGATGCGGCGCGGCGCGATTTCACCATGAACGCCATCTATGCGGATATCGACGGCACGCTGTTTGATCCACTGAACAGTGGCGTTAGCGACGCCAGGGTAGGGCTGGTGCGCTTTGTTGGCGATCCCGATGCCCGTATTCAGGAAGATTATCTGCGCATTCTGCGGTTCTTCCGATTTTACGCCTGGTGTGGCAAAGGTGAAATGGACCGTGACGGGTTACAGGCCTGCGCCCGCAATATGGCTGGTCTGGCGCAATTATCGCCGGAACGGGTGGCCAAAGAATTACTCAAACTTATTTCCGCCAGCGATCCCATGCCCACGATACGCCAAATGGCCGCCAGCGGTATTCTGACGGCGGTGCTGCCCGAAGCAAGCAATCTGGAACGCCTCAATGCGCTTGTCGAAATTGACGCGATGACATTTTTTGAAGTTGACCCGATTTTGCGGCTTGCCGCGCTGCTGCCCGATGATGGCGCAGTGGCGTCTGCGGTGGCGACGCGCCTGCGGCTTTCCAATGCGCAACGCGACCGTCTGGTTGCGATGCTGTCCACAACCATGCGTGTGTTTTCGTATATGTCGGTGCGTGAAATGCGCCGCACTGCCTATCGTATGACACCTAAAGTGATGCGCGATGTGGCCATGCTGCGATGGGCGGGAGATGTCAAACGCAATCATAATGCGGTGCAGTGGCGCGCTCTGCTGCCGATGATCGAAAGCTGGAAACTGCCAGCGCTGCCGCTGGACGGGCATCACGTGAAACTTGCGGGCGTGCCGGATGGTCCCAAAATCGGCGAAGTTCTGCGCGAGGTCGAGGAATGGTGGATCGACGCTGATTTCACCACCGACGAATATTCACTGATCGAGCGGATGAAGGCCGTGGTTCAGGCGACGGTTTTATAAATTCCTGGCGCAGACTTCAGAACGAATAGCCTTCTTTCTTTTCCGGCGATGGTTGTGACGGCGTGGACGTTTTGGGCGCTGCGGCGGCGGGTCGGGCAGGGGCTGGATCGCCGCTATTTGCGCTTTCCGCGTCTTCCAGAATGCGTCCGGCTTCTTCTGACGCAATGACGCCGGATGTGTGCAGCACGCCCACGGCGTCGGCCATGGTTTGCATGCCGAATTTCTGGCCCATCTGCATCATGGAATAAATCTGCGGAATTTTATTTTCACGGATCAGATTGCGGATCGCCGGTGTTGCGATCATTATTTCATGCGCGGCCACGCGCCCGCCGCCCTGCTTGCGCAACAGCGCCTGCGCCACTACGGCTTCCAGTGATGTGGAAAGCATGGCGCGAACCATTTCCTTATCGCCCGCAGGAAACACATCAATAATCCGGTCAATGGTTTTAACGGCCGAGCTGGTATGTAATGTGCCCATCACCAGATGCCCGGTTTCCGCCGCAGTCAGCGCCAGCGAAATGGTTTCACGGTCGCGCATTTCACCCACCAGAATCACGTCCGGGTCTTCGCGCAACGCGCTTTTCAGCGCGCGGGCGAACGATTGCGTGTCACGCCCAACTTCACGGTGATTGATCAGCGCTTCGCGTGACGTGTGTACAAATTCAACCGGATCCTCGATGGTCAGAATATGCCCGCCGCGCGTGGTGTTTATATAATCGATCATCGCTGCCAGTGTTGTGGATTTACCGCTGCCGGTTGGCCCGGTCACCAGTACCAGACCACGCTCAAGTTCCGCCAACCGGGCCAGTGCCGGGGGCGCATTTATTTCATCCAGTGTTTTGATGACCGTAGGGATGGCCCGAAACACCGCCGCCGCGCCATCCTTATTGCTGAATGCATTGACACGGAACCGCGCAGTATCGCCAAAGCCAATTGCGAAATCGGTTTCCAGTTCGGCTTCGAACACGGCGCGTTGCGCTTCGCTCATCACGGTATAAATCATGGCGCGGATTGCATCACCGCTCATTGGCTCGGCCTTGATCCGGCGCAGGGCGCCATCAATACGCACAACTGGCGGGTTGCCCCCCGACAGATGCAAATCCGATGCCCCGTTCTGAATGGCAAATGCCAGTAGTTCTGAAATTTCCATGGCGCGCCCCACTTCCTTACCTGGTTTAACGGCTACAGACTAAAGCGTAGTTATTACTGTAAGATCAACAGGCTTAATGGCTGTGGCGCACCACTGGCGGCCAGCAAAACGACGGTGTAAAGACCTGCGGCAAGTGCTGGACCAAACGGAAACACCGCATCACCACCGCGCCACCGCCAAGCCGCCGCAAACACAATACCCGCCAGCCCGGAAATCATCATAAAATCTGCCAGACCATTTATGCCGGTCCATAAACCAGCAACAGCAAAAAATTTTACGTCTCCAAACCCCAGCGCCTCACGCCCCTTCATGCGCTGAAACGCAATGCGCAACAGCCACGCAATAGCAAACCCCGCCAGCGCGCCTGCGCCCGCTGATATAAATGTATCGATGCGTGTGTCGGACAAGGCATGATAGGCGATGCCAGTTCCCGCCAGCGCCAGCGACGCCTCATCCGGGATAATCTGAAATTCCAGATCAATGAAAGTGATAATTACCAGCCCAACCGCCAGCAGGCACAGGATTATCGTCCGAAGGCCCGGCCCCGCCGCCACCAGCGCCAGCAAAAACAATATCGCCATGATGATTTCGATAATTGGATAGCGCGCTGATATCGCCACCTTGCAGTATCGGCACTTTCCGCGCGACAGGGCATATGAAACTACGGGAATAAGATCGGTGACGCCCAGGTCGTGACCGCAGTTTGTACACCGGGAATGCCCCGTCACTACGGGTTCGCCCCTCGGCCATCGATACACAATCAGGCTGGCAAAACTTCCTAACAATAATCCCAGCAGTGCCGCTTTCACATAGAAGATCGCAGGCGTAAAAATCATCTGCGAATGGACTGGCTGATCAATGTGGCGGTTTCACTAAGCCACGGGCGGATTTTGGTCAGCCCGAGCTGCATCTCAAGCATATAAATTGATGCCCCCAATACCGCAAGACAGGCCAGTATTACGAATGAGGAAATAACCGCTGGCGCTGGACGCAACCACCAGGGCACAGGAAAAAACTTGTCCGAACGGCGCAGGCTAAGCTGGCGCGCCTCGCGCACGGCCGCCTTTATGTGTTTGCGCATGACCTGTGTTGCGCCATCAGCAAAAGCCGCCAACAGGCTTTTATCGCCCAGAATATTCATCAGTCGCGGATTATACTGTCCCGCCCGCACCAGATATTTGATGCTTGATTCCGCAAATATTTCCATCGCCGCATCAGGATTTCGGCTGGCCATTTTTGCCCGGTAGCGGATATAGGCGATGGCTTCCGGCTCGGTTAGCGGCTTGGTCTCAAACGAAAAATTGATACGTTGGGCGACCTGGCGCAAAGTATGTTTTGCCAGCAAACGGTCCAGTTCCGGCTGGCCGAACAGCACAATCTGCAACAGCTTGCGTTTTTCGGTTTCCAGATTAGACAGTAGACGGATCGATTCCAGTCCGGTTTCACCCAACGCCTGTGCTTCATCGACCAGAACCAGGCTGCTGATGCCTTCTGCATGTTTTTGAATCAGAAACCGGTTGAGACTGTCGTAAAGATCATTAGAATTCTGAACGTCCAGACCAAATTCCCGGCATATGGCGCGCACGACCCAGTCGGCATCGTCACGCGGATTATTCAGATAGGCAATCTCAACCTTGTCCCCCAGCGTATCCAGTAAGCGTCGGCATAGCATGGTTTTTCCTGTGCCAACCTCACCGGCTACCTTAACAATGCCTTCACCGCGTTCGATCGCATAAGAAACCGATTCAAAAACCTCCTGATGCACCATTCCGGGAAAATACATCGCCGTATCCGGTGTCAATGAAAACGGATGTTCAGCCAGATTGAAATGCGTCAGATAGGGCATCGGATCATTTTACGTCCAGAAAGGCCATGCGGCTTCGCACTGTTTCCAGGGGTATTTGTCCATCGGGATTTTGCGCCGCCATTTCCAGACACTGCCGGTAATAGCGCAGCGCATTTTGTGGCTGTCCCCATTTGTCATATACAACGGCCAGATTAAAAATATATTTGGCATTTTCCGGGTCAAGCGCTATGGCCCTGTCCAGACTGCGTACCGCCATTTCAAAATTTCCCTGCGCCATCTGGACCATGCCAATTTGTGCGGGAAGTAATGCGGTTTGGGGATTTAACCGCTGCAATCTTTCCAGTTGCGCCAGTGCGCGTTCCGGTGTCTGTACCGATATCAGGCCCAACAGGTTGACCATCGCCCATTCATCGTTGGGAAATGCCGACAATACATCTTCATATGCGCTGATCGCCAGCAGGGACCGGCCAAGTTTTTGCAAGGCTGCGGCCCGACCCAGCAGGGCAAGCCGGTCTTTGGGATTATTGCGCAGCAATTGTTCATAAATATGCAGCGCTTCGGCCGATTGATCGCGTTCCAGCAGCAGCGCGGCACTTTCATAACGTTCACGGACGATCGCGGTATCGTCGGTAATTTCCACCGGACCATGTCGTCCGATATTTTCGTTTGCCGTTGCAGGGGCAAGCCGAATGGGGCTGCCAAAGCCAGACAGGGCTTCGCGCGCCACCTGATCCTCTACGAATTTTTCCAGCCCGCCATCGCGCACACGCTTTTGATCGGGCATGACTTCGGCTGGGGCAGGCGTTGCGCCAATGCGTTCAGGTGCCGTTTCCGACACAGGCTGATCAGTGGCTTCTGCATCCAGTGCCTGCGCCAGACTATCCGCTGTATCTGCGATGGAAGGTTCGGCGTCGGCCTGTTCCGGCGATACGGATTCAACCGGTGTGGGTTCTGCTGCCGTCGGCACATCTGCTACGGGTGGTTCCGGCGCGATTATGGTTTCGGGCATGGCCATCTGTTGCGGCGCATCTGAAGGGGCCAGCAATGTGATGGATACAGCAATGACCGCCAGCCCCAGCAGTGCGTACAATGTCAGACGCGCGATACGCATGACGCCGCCCCGTTTGCTACGCGATTCAAGGCCTTCAACAATCAGCCTTTCTGCCAACGGCGCAGTAATCGCCGCGCCTGCCTGCGAATCACCCTTGATCGAGCTTTTTTCGCGTAATTGCGTGGCCTGATGAAGGGCCTTGTATAATAGGCTCATGCCGGTTTCCCGTATGATGTGCGCTGATTCATAGTAACTTTATACATGATTTTTTGTTTTTTTCGTGATCATTCCGTATTTAGCCATGCCAGCGCTGCTTCCAGGCCTGGAACATCAGAACGTTCCAGATTAATTGCGGGCTTTCCGCCCCGTGCTTTTGCAGGTTTTCCCACGCCGCCCACACAGCAGCGCCGTTAAAAAAGCCATCCTGTTCCAGTGCGTTCGGGTTCAGCAGGGCAGCCCCCCATTCTTGCAGGGGTCCGCGCAGCCAATCCTGCAACGGCACGGCAAAGCCGACTTTGGGCCGATCAATCAAATTAGGCGGCAGATAACGGCCCAGCAGGCGGCGTAGGATCCACTTGCCCTCGTTGCCGCGCAGTTTCATCTGGGCTGGCAGCGTCCAGGAAAACTCCACCAGCCGGTGATCCAGCAGCGGTTCGCGCGCTTCCAGCCCGACTGCCATGCTGGCCCGGTCCAGCTTGGTCAGAATGTCGCCGGGCAGGTAGCCCAGCATATCGTCAAACTGCATATGCGGAACGAACGATTTTTCACTCACCGGAAGCGCATGGCCAATGCGTTGCGGCGGCGGATGGCGCAAAAACCGGTTCGGGTTTGTCCCCTGCTGCATCAGAACCTGATACAGGCCAGCACGATCCTGCGCCCCGATGGCGATGGCAAGCTGATGAAGTTTTTCACCGGGCTGATTGATCTGGTATCGCGTTGGCAGCATCGCAGCAATTTTGTTCCAGCGCGTAACCGGTGTCTGGCGCAAAAGTCTCGCTACGCCACGGCGCATTGTTGGCGGCAGCGGGGCCAATATCTGCGCAATGCGGTTAAACCAGACATATCGACCATAACCCGCAAACAGTTCGTCCCCGCCATCCCCGGACAATGCCACGCGCACATGTTTGCGCGTCAGAGCGCAGACCAGATAAGTCGGCAATTGCGATGAATCGCCAAACGGTTCGTCATAGATATCCGCCAGTTGCGGCACGATCTGCAAGGCGTCATGCCCGGTGAAAATATGTTCGGTATGATCCGTACCCAGAATATCCGCCACCTGCCGGGCATAAGGCGCTTCATTCAGCCGATCATCGGAAAACCCAATGGTAAAGGTGCGCACAGGCCGGGTGCTTTGCGCCTGCATCAGCGCCACCACCAGCGAAGAATCCACGCCGCCCGATAAAAACGCGCCCAGCGGCACATCCGCCACCATGCGCCGCCCTACCGCATCTTTCAGCAGCGCCTCCAGCGTTTCCAGTGCGTCCGTCGCATCCATACGGGCATATCCCGTAAGAACCACCTGTCCCAGATCCCAATAAGTTTCAAAGCGTAATTGCCCATCGGGCGCCAGATGCAGCATCGTCCCCGGCATCAGCTTGTACACCCCATGATAAATGCTATAGGGCGCGGCAATGTAGGAATAGGCGATCATGTCGCCCACTGCGGCGGAATTGATGTGCGGGTGAAAGCCGTCATGGCGATGCAACGCCTTCAATTCCGATCCAAACAGAAACAGTCCGTTCTGATGGCTCCAGTATAGTGGCTTCACCCCCATGCGATCGCGGATCAGTGTCAGACTGCGCGATTGTTGATCCCATACCGCAATGGCGAACATGCCCAGCAGGCGGCGCACAGTTTCGCCAACTCCCCAGCAGGCAAAACCTTCGGCGATCACTTCGGTGTCACTATGGCCGCGAAAAACATGGCCACGACGTTGTAACTCCTGGCGCAATTCCCCGGCATTATACACCTCGCCATTATAGGCAATGATATAGCGACCGTTGCCGGACTGCATCGGCTGCGCGCCTTGCGCGGATAAATCGATGATGGACAGCCGCTGATGCCCGATGCCCACACCAGCCAGCGCGTCGACCCAGACGCCCGCATCATCGGGGCCGCGATGCTTCAGGCTGTCGGCCATGCGCCGCGCCTGATCTGTCAGCGCCGCTGCCTCAAAGGGGCGCGAGGTGCGCCGGTCCACAAAACCTGCTAGCCCGCACATTGCATCTTTGCCATTTATAATCCATGTGATTCGTATACAAACGGCTATACTAGCAGCAACTGACGCAATGGATGGCGCAATGCGTAAACCCCAGCCAGATTCTGATCCGCGCGGCGCTGTTGACCCCCGATTCTGGGCGGGCAAGCGGGTGCTGCTGACCGGGCATACGGGTTTCAAGGGAAGCTGGCTTTGCGTGTGGCTGGCGCAAATGGGCGCGGAAATTTTCGGATATGCGCTGGCGCCTGAACGTGAAGAAGACATGTTTGCGGCGCTGGATTTACCGGCGCGGCTGGGGGGCCGCCTGCATCACCAGATCGGTGATGTGCGCGATCTGGATGCGCTGAGCCAGGCGGTGCGGCGCGCACGGCCGGATATTATTTTTCATCTGGCGGCGCAACCGCTGGTGCGGCGTTCGTACCGGATGCCGGTGGAAACTTTTGCCGTCAATGCGCAGGGCACGGTGCATGTGCTGGACGCCGCGCGCGCCCATGACGGGGTCAGCGCGATTGTGATAATCACTACAGATAAAGTGTATGAAAATACCGGCAATGATCAGGCGTATAGCGAGGATGACCGGCTGGGCGGCCACGACCCCTACAGCGCCAGCAAGGCGATGGCCGAAATCGCGGTCGGCGCATGGCGGCGTTCGTTTCATTCCGCCGATGGCCCGGCAATTGCCACGGCGCGCGCCGGCAATGTCATCGGCGGCGGCGACTGGAGCGAGGACCGCCTGATTGCCGATGCCATGCGCGCATGGCGCGCGGACAATGAATTGATCATCCGCAACCCGCAGGCCACCCGCCCCTGGCAGCATGTCAGTGATCCGCTGCGCGGCTATCTGATATTGGCGCAGGCGCTATCGATGGACGGCGCACGCTATGCCCAGGCGTGGAATTTCGGGCCGGAAATATATTCCGTATGCGACGTACAAAGCGTGATCGGCCGACTGGCCGCGCAGATGCGTGAACATGATTTTGCAGCAAACTGGCGTGGTGATCCGCGAAAAGATCAACCCCATGAGGCGGCGCGGCTTGAACTGGATTGCAGCAAGGCGCGCGAAGAACTGTTTTGGCGTCCACAGCATGGCCTGGATGCGGCACTGTCCCTGAGCGCCGACTGGTACCGCGCTCAAATTTCGGGCGCATCGCCGCAGGATTTGTTCGATCTGACGGTGGCGCAGATTAACAGCTAGAGCCCGATGATTTTAAGTTTGCCCATGTTCATCCCCTATTGTTGTCATTACCCGGCTTGACCGGGTAATCCAGGAGCCACAAACACAGGCCTTCGCGCGTGGCATGGATTACCCGGTCAAGCCGGGTAATGACAGTGGGTGGGGTGATTCAATCTAAAATCATCCCACGCTACACCCGCACCGCGCCCGTGTGTGTGGCTTCGAGCGTAAAGGCGGCGGCCATCAGCGCTTTGGTATAATCCGTCTTCGGATGATCAAAAATCATGTCGGCATCGCCCTGTTCGACGACCCGGCCGGCCTGCATCACAATCACCTGATTGGCCATTGCGCGCACCACTTTCAGATCATGGCTGATAAACAGATAAGCCAAGCCGTGGCGCGCCTGCAAATCGCGCAGCAGATCGACGATCTGGGCCTGCACGGTCATGTCCAGCGCGCTGGTCGGTTCGTCCAACACGACCAGACGCGGTTGCAACGCCATGGCGCGGGCAATGGCGATACGCTGGCGCTGACCACCGGAAAATTCGTGCGGATAGCGGTCCTGTAATGCCGGATCTAGCCCCACTTCGGTAAGCGCGTTGGCCACAATGTGGCGCTGTTCATCAGTAGACAGACGATTGCCATGTACCTGTAACCCCTCGGCAATAATCTGCCCCACAGACAGTCGCGGACTTAGCGATCCATAGGGGTCCTGAAACACAATCTGCATATCTTTGCGCAACGGACGCATCTGTTTGCTGTTCAGATCATGGATCGGGTTGCCCGCAAAATTAATGGCGCCCTGTGACGCGATAAGCCGCAATATGGCCAGGCCCAGCGTGGTTTTACCGGAGCCGGATTCGCCCACAATGCCCAGGGTTTCTCCCGCCCGCACGGATAGTGAAATCCCATCCACCGCCTTGATATAATCCTGGGTGCGGCTGAACAGGCGACGTTTGAGCGGAAACCAGACCTTCATATCGTCAGCCGTCAGCACCACGGGCGCATCTGGTTCAACGATATGCGGGCGGCCTTTGGGTTCGGATGAGATCAGATGCCTTGTATAGTCTTCATGCGGAGCATCGAACACCTGCTGCACTGGCCCGGCCTCGATAATTTTTCCACCCAGCATGACGCACACATCATCCGCCATTTTGCGCACAATGCCCAGATCATGCGTGATCAGCAGCATCGCCATGCCCAATTGTTTTTGCAGCCGCTGCAACAGTTCCAGAATTTGCGCCTGCACGGTGACATCCAGCGCGGTGGTTGGCTCATCGGCAATAAACAAATCCGGCTCATTCGCCAGCGCCATGGCGATCATCACGCGCTGACGCTCGCCACCCGAAAGTTCATGCGGGTACGCGCCCAGCCGCGCCTCGGCGTTGCGCAGGCCGACCAGATGCAGCAGTTCCACCACGCGTTCCTGAATTTTTGAGCCGCGATAGCCCTTGTGCAATTCCAGTATCTCGCCCACCTGCCGCAAAATCGGATGCAGCGGATTAAGGCTGGTCATGGGTTCCTGAAACACCATGGAAATGCGGTTGCCGCGTATTTTTCGCAACGCGGGTTCATCGGCGCCCATCAGTTCCTGCCCCGCAAACTGGATCGAACCTGATGGATGACTGGCCGCTGGATAGGGCAGCAATTGCAAAATGCTCAGTGCCGTGATGGATTTTCCCGAACCGGATTCCCCGACCAGCGCCAGCGTCTTGCCTTTTTCCAGTGTGAATGATGCGTGGTCCAGTGCCAAAACATCACGCCCTTCGGTGCGAAACGCCACCGACAGATCGCGCACCTGCAAAAGCGGCTCGCTACTCATTTCGCGCCCAGCGCCTTGCGCGGATCAAACGCATCGCGCACCGCCTCGCCCACGAATACCAGCAGGCTCAGCATTACCGCGATCACCGAAAAGGCGGTGATTCCCAGCCACGGCGCCTGAATATTATTTTTGCCCTGCGCCAGCAATTCGCCCAGCGATGGCGATCCCGGCGGCAGACCAAAGCCCAGAAAATCCAGTGACGTCAGCGTGGTGATCGAGCCGTTCAGAATAAACGGCATGAAGGTCAACGCCGCCACCATCGCATTGGGCAGCATATGCCGCCACATGATCGTGACATTGCCGACGCCCAGCGCGCGCGCGGCGCGGACATATTCAAAATTTCGGGCGCGCAAAAATTCCGCGCGTACCACCGGCACCAGCGCAATCCAGCTAAACGCCAGCATGATGCCCAGCAATATCCAGAAATTCGGCTCGATTACGGCGGCCAGAATAATCAGCAGATAAATGATCGGAACCGATGTCCACACCTCGATAAAGCGCTGAAATCCCAGATCGATCCAGCCGCCGAAATAGCCCTGCACCGCGCCCGCAATGACCCCCACGATTGAGGAAAAAATCGTCAGCGTCAGCCCAAACAGCACCGAAATCCGAAAGCCGTAGATCAGCCGCGCCATCACATCGCGCGCCTGATCATCCGTACCCAGCCAATTATCCGCCGATGGCGGCGCTGGCGCAGGCACCGGCAAATCCAGATTGATGGTGTCATAGCTATAGCGGATCGGCGGCCACCAGATGCGCCCCTGTTTTGCGGCAATTAAATCCTTCAGAAAGGGATCGCGATAATCCGCCTGCGTATCAAAATCGCCACCAAACGCGGTTTCGGGATAGCTGACAAATGCCGGGAAATAAAACTCCCCGTCAAAGCGCAACAGCAGCGGCTTGTCATTGGCGATCAGTTCGGCAAACAAGGTCACAAAAAACAGCGCCAGAAAAACCCAGGTGGACCAGTAGCCGCGCCTGTTCGCTTTGAAATTCTGCCATCGTCTGCGGCCAATCGGGGACATGTTCATACCTCGCGACTGGCAAAATCAATGCGCGGATCAACCCACGCATAGGTCAGATCGCTGATCAGCGAAATCACCAGCCCCATCAGCGAAAAAATATACAGCGTGCCGAACACCACCGGATAATCGCGGTTGATAATCGATTCAAACGATAGCAGGCCCAGCCCATCCAGCGAAAATATGGTTTCAATCAGCAGCGAATTGGCGAAGAAAATCCCGATAAACGCGCCCGGAAATCCCGAAATCACAATCAGCATGGCGTTGCGGAACACATGCCCGTACAGCACTTCACGCTCGCTCAGCCCCTTGGCGCGCGCCGTGACGACATAATGTTTTTTGATCTCGTCCAGAAACGAATTTTTAGTCAGCAATGTGGTGGTGGCGAAACCGCCAATCAGCATCGCGGTAATTGGCAGCGCCAGATGCCAGAAATAATCTGCAATGCGCATCGGCCACGAAAGCGCATCCCAGTTATCCGATACTATGCCGCGCAATGGAAACAGGTCCAGAAAACTGCCGCCCGCGAACAGAATGATCAACAGCACCGCAAACAGAAATCCGGGGATGGCATAGCCGATAATGATCACTGCACTGGTCCACACATCAAAGCGGCTGCCGTCTTTTACCGCCTTGCGCACCCCCAGCGGAATGGAAATCATATAGGCCAGTAATGTCGTCCACAGGCCCAGCGAAATCGAGACCGGCATTTTTTCCTTGATCAGCGAAATCACACTGACATCGCGAAAATAACTTTCACCAAAATCAAACCGCAAATATCCCCACAGCATTTTGCCAAAGCGTTCATGGGCCGGTTTATCGAAGCCGAACTGCTTTTCCAGTTCCTTGATGAATTCCGGGTCCAGCCCCTGCGCGCCGCGATATTTGCTGTTGGCGGTGCCCTCAAAATTCTGCGCGCGCGCCGCACCCCCGGTCATTTCGCCGCTGCCGCCGGAAAATCGCGCGGTGGCTGAAACATCCGTACCCTGAACTTGTGCGATAATGCGCTCCACCGGCCCGCCGGGCGCAAACTGCACCAGCAGAAAATTGATCAGCATGATGCCCAGCAAAGTCGGGATCATCAGAAGAATGCGATAGCCGATATAGCGCGCCATCAGTTGGCCTTTCCACTATCGATGCGCGCAGATTTTTCCGGGTCCAGCCACCAGGTGTCGATAATGCCCGTATCATATTTTGGCGTCATGGACGGGCGGCCAAAGCGATCCCAATAGGCGATGGTGTGCACGCCTTTGAACCATTGCGGCACCCAGTAATGCCGACTGCGCAAAACCCGATCCAGCGCTCTGGCGGCGGTGGTAAGTGCGGTGCGGTCTTTGGCGCCGATCGCGGCTTCAACCAGCGCATCAATTACGGGGTCAGCGATACCGGCGATATTGCGGCTGCCGGTTTGGGCGGCTGCGGCAGACGAAAAATATCCGCGCAATTCGACCCCGGGTGTATTGCGCTGTACATAGCGCGATGTGGTGATGTCGAAATCAAAAGATTCGACACGCGATTCATATTGCGATGGGTCAACCGTGCGCACATTGGCGTCAATGCCCAGCCGTTTCAGATTGCGGATATAGGGGCCGATGATGCGCTCAAACGTCACCTCGTAATTCAGAAATTCGATGCTGAGCTGCTCGCCCTTTGCATTGACGCGCTTGCCGTCTTTAATACGCCAGCCCGCCGCATCCAGCAGCGCGCCCGCCTGCTTCAGTTCCTCACGTAGATTGCCGCTGCCATTGGTGACGGGGGAAACATAGGCGCGCTCAAATGCGGCAGCGGGCAGTTTGTCACGGTGCGGTTCCAGCAATGTCAGCTCGGCGACGCCGGGCGTGCCCGATGCGGCAAGATTGGAATTTTCAAAATAGCTGTCGGTGCGATCATACAGGCCATAGAATAAATTGCGGTTGGCCCATTCAAAATCAAACGCCAGATCCAGTGCTTGGCGCACTCTTATATCGCTGAATTTTTCGCGCCGCAGATTGATAAAAAATCCCTGCACCCCGGACGGGTTTTCGTCCGCCAGCGTGGCGCGCACGACGCGCCCGTCGCGCTTTGCTGGAAAATCATATTCCGTCGCCCAGGTTTTCGAGGTGAATTCCTCACGCAGATCATAATCACCCGCCTTGAAGGCCTCAAACGCCACCGAACGGTCGCGGAAAAAATCATAGCGGATGGTGGCGAAATTAAACCGCCCGCGATTGACCGGCAATTTCCATCCCCAGTAATCCGGGTTGCGGGCATAGGTGATGGAACGGCCCAGTTGCACATCTTTGACCGTGTACGGACCACTTCCCAGTGGCGGCGCTACCGTGGTCGCGGTGAACTCATGCGCTGTATAATAGACCTTGGAAAACACCGGCAATTCCGCCACGATCATCGGCAGGTCGCGGGTTTCCGCGCCATCAAAAACAAATCGCACATGCTGCGCATCCAGCGCCTCTGCCCGGTTCACATCGCGCAATGGCAGGCGGATCAGGGGATGGCCATCCTTCTTCAGGGTGTCGAAACTGAATACCACATCCTCTGCTGTCACCGGTGTTCCGTCGTGAAACCGCGCCTCGGGGCGCAATGTGAAAGTAATCGAGGCGCGATCTTCGGAAATATCGGCTGTGCTGGCCAGCAACCCGTACATCGCATCGGGTTCATCCATCGCGCGCACCATCAGCGTATCGAACAGCAGGTTCAATCCTTCCGCAGGCTGACCTTTCAGAATGAACGCATTCAGACTGTCAAACGATGTCACGCCCGATGTGCCAATCATTGATAACTGCCCGCCCACCGGCGCGTCCGGGTTCACATATTCAAAATGCGTGAATGTTTCAGCATATTTCAGATCGCCAAACGCCGACAGGCCGTGGCTCGGTGCGGCGTGTGCGGGTAGGGTGAGTAATAATAGCAGGATGAAGGTAATAAAATGCAACACACCACGGTCGTCATTGCGAGCGAAGCGCGGCAATCCAGCGTCACAAACACAGGCTTTCCCGTGTGACTCTGGATTGCCACGGCGCTTTGCGCCTCGCAATGACGCGGGGGTGGAATGATGACGTAATCTAAACAGGAATCGCATTGGCGCGCCCAGGTTAATTGGCCTTGGTTCCCTTGTACCACCACAGATCGGGAAAGCCGATATTATAGTCTGGCGTGGGGCGCGGATAATCGATTACGTTCCAATGGGCCGTGCGTGTTACGGGCGTATGCCATTGCGGCACCAGATAATGGCCCCATAGCAACACCCGGTCCAGCGCCCGGCTGGCGGTAATCAGCGCCGCGCGGTTTTCCGCAAAGATAATCCTGTCGATCAGTGCATCCACCACCGGGCTTTTAACCCCTGTCATATTGCGGCTGCCGGGGCGATCGGCTGCGGCCGCACTCCAATATTCGCGCTGCTCATTGCCGGGCGAAAGCGAGTTCGCCACGCCGCCAACGACAATGTCAAAATCATAGGCGTCGGTGCGATTTTTATATTGCGCCGTGTCAATCATGCGGATCGTAGCCTTGACGCCCAGCCGTTCCAGACTACGCACATAGGGCGATACCACACGCTCAAAATTTGGCTGGTCCAGCAAAAACTCGACCTGCATTTTTTCGCCACTGGCGGAATGGGTCAGAACGCCGTCTTTCACCTGCCAGCCCGCTTTTGCTAACAGGCGTTGCGCCTCGCGCAGATTTTTGCGGTTCTCGCCGCCGCCATCGCTGGCGGGCGGTTTGTATATTGTGGTGAAAACTTCCGGCGGCAGTTGTGCGCGATAGGGTTCCAGCAGCGCCAGTTCAGCGGCATCCGGCAGTGCGCTTGCCGCGAGTTCGGAATTCTGGAAATAGCTGCCGGTTCGGGCGTACAGGCCATAGAACAGGTTTTTGTTGGCCCATTCAAAATCAAACGCATAATTGAATGCCTGACGCACGCGCGGGTCAGAAAATTTGCTGCGTCGTGTATTGAATAAAAAGCCCTGCATGGGGTCGGCATTACGGTCTTTCAGTTCTGCGCGCACCACCTTGCCCGTTTTGACAGCAGCAAAATCATACGCCGTCGCCCAGTTCTTGGCGCTGGTCTCAAAACGCACATCAAAATTATTGGCCTTGAACGCTTCCAGCGCCACGGTGTCATCGCGATAATATTCAAACACGATCTGATCAAAATTATGCGCGCCCACATTGAGGGGCAGGTCTTTGCCCCAATAATCCTTTACCCGCTCCAGCGTAATATTGCGGTTCGTCTCAACCTTGCCGATGCGATACGCCCCGCTGCCCAGTGGCGGCTCCAGCGTTGTTGCCTCGAAATCCCGGTCTTTCCAGTAATGCGCGGGCAGGATCGGCAATTGCCCCATGATCAGTGGCAATTCGCGATTGCCCGCCGCATCAAATTCAAAACGCACCCCGCGCGCGCCCACTTTGGTGGCGCTTTTCACATTGGCGTAATAATAGCGGTATACCGGTGCGCCTTTTTCGCGCAGAATGTTGAAACTGAACACCACATCTTCGGGCGTGACCGGCTTGCCATCATGCCAGCGTGCCTGTGGCCGCAAGGTGAACATGACCCAGGAAAAATCCGCCGCGACCTCAACCGTTTCCGCCAGCAGGCCATATTCCGCGCCCGCTTCGTCAAATGAGGATGTCAGCAACCGGTCATAGATCAGGCTGGCGCCCGCCGCCGCTTCGCCTTTCAGGATAAACGGATTGAGGCTGTCAAAGCCGCCAATCGCCGCCATGCGCAAGGCGCCGCCTTTGGGCGCGTCCGGATTAACATAATCAAAGCGTTTGAAATCCGGTGGATATTTCAGCTCGCCAAACAGTGACAGACCATGCGATGTGCGGCTGTCCGCCGCCTGCGCGGCACCGGAGGCGATCAGCAAAAGCGCAATCAGGCATCCGGTGATTTTCTGCATGGGCCTATCGTTTGTAAAATGACACTCCGGTTACTTCTTGGGAAGCGGCGGCGCCTTGGGGCTATTGGCGCGCAGATATAGTATGACATCGGCGCGATCCGCCTGTTTTTTCAGGCCCGCAAAGGCCATTTTGTTGCCGGGAATGGCCGCCTTGGGATTGGTCAGATATTTATCCAGATTCGCATCGGTCCATTCCCCGCCATGCCCGGTCATCGCCGGTGAATAGCCAAAGCCCGCTGCAGACGCCACTTTGCGGCCAACAATATCGTGCAGATTGGGGCCGATCTTGTTTCCCGCCGCCGCATCAACTGCATGGCAGGCGACGCATTTCTTGAACACCTTGGAACCGTTATCCGCATTACCGGCGGCCAATGCCGCCACCAGGCTAAGCTCGGCAGTAGCGGGGGCGTCAGTAGATGCCGCGCTTTCTGTACCTTCTGCCGGGGCCTCAGCCTGTGCATTGACGGCCCCGTGTGATTCGGTTTCGGGAAATATCTGTTCGCTCACCATGTTGATGACGAATAATAGCAGAAAAGTGCCTAAAATGGCGCCTGCGACTTTGTTGATTGTGAACGAATCCATGACTTTCCGCCTTGCTGGTAACGACGCGGGACATTAGCCGCTTCCGGAGGCATGGCGCAAGCCGTATAAGGGGGCGTTCTACGCGCTTAATCAGGAAATCAATCCGGTGTTTGAGACTAACCCCATCATTATCATCCCCGCACGCATGGGGGCGACGCGGCTGCCCAATAAACCGCTGGCCGATATTCATGGCCTGCCGATGATCGTGCATGTCTGGCGCCGGGCGATGGAATCGAAAGCCGGTCGGGTGCTGGTGGCGGCCGCCGAGCAACAAATTGTCGATGTAATCCTTGCGGCGGGCGGTGAGGCGATGCTGACCGACCCCGATCTTGCCACCGGATCGGACCGTATCGCGCAGGCGGTCAAACGGCTGGACCCGCGTCAGGAACATGATTTTGTGATCAATCTGCAAGGCGATTTGCCCACCATCCCGCCCGGCGATATCAGCACCGTATTGCTGCCCATGGCCGATCCGGCGGTGGATATTGCAACACTGGTGACCCAGATTACCCGCCTGGAAGAAATTAATGATCCCAATGTGGTAAAGGCTGTCATCTCGTTTCCGGTAAAACAAAATGGCCCGGTGCGCATCGGCAAGGCATTATATTTCAGCCGCGCTGCGATTCCTTCTGGCGAAGGGCCGCACTATCATCATATTGGAATATATGCGTATCGGCGTTCCGCGCTGGAACGCTTCGTCACCCTGCCACCCTCGGAACTGGAAAAACGTGAAAGGCTGGAACAATTGCGTGCATTGGAAGCTGGAATGAAAATCGCTGCCGCTTATGTAGACAGCGTGCCGCTGGGAGTGGATACAGAGGCCGATCTCGAACGCGCCCGTCAAATTTTAGGTAAATCCGTATGACCAGGAAAACCTCACCCGCCAGCGTGGCGAACATCATTGCCTTTCAGGGCGAACCCGGCGCGAATTCCCAAATGGCCTGTCACGAGGCCCTCCCTGGCATGGAAACCCTGGCCTGCCCCACCTTTGAAGAAGCCTTTGCCGCCGTCGAAGAAGGGCGCGCGCGCCTTGGCATGATCCCGGTGGAAAATTCCGTGTCCGGCAGGGTGGCCGATATTCACCATCTGCTGCCGCAATCCGGCCTGTTCATCAATGGCGAGCATTTTTTACGCGTGCATCATCAGTTGCTAGGCATTAAGGGCGCGACGCTGGCGGGCCTCAAAACCGTGCGCAGCCAGTTACCCGCGCTTGGCCAGTGCCGCAAGCTGATCAATGAATTGAAGCTGACGCAGATTTCCGCTGCCGACACGGCGGGATCGGCGCGTCATGTTGCAGAGGCGGGTGATCCAACGGCGGCGGCGCTGGCGCCCACGCTGGCGGCGGAAATTTACGGCCTGGATATTCTGCGCGCCAATGTCGAGGATATGGATCACAACACCACACGGTTTCTGATCATGTCAAAAGAACCGCAGGAGCCCGCCCCCGATTCCGGTCCGCTGATCACCAGCTTTGTGTTTCAGGTGCGCAACGTGCCTGCCGCTTTGTTCAAGGCGATGGGCGGTTTCGCCACCAATGGCGTAAACATGACCAAGCTGGAAAGCTATCAGCTTGACGGTTCGTTCAACGCTACCCAGTTTTATGCCGATGTCGATGGCCATCCCGCGCAACGGGCGCTGCGTCTGGCGTTTGAAGAGCTGGAGTTTTTTTCCTCACACATAAAAATTCTGGGCGTGTATCCGGCGAATAAATACCGGTTGGGTAAGATGTAAGTTTTTGAGCGGGAGGTGTTTATATTGAATTGCCCCACAACGGCGTCATTGCGAGGAGCGCAGCGAGGTGGCAATCCAGAGTCACAAACACCGGCTTTTCCGTGAGGCTCTGGATCGCCACGCCGCGATGCGGCTCGCGATGACGTTTCAGATGCAACAGACGCTACTTCTCCGGCCCCGCTGACTTTCGTGCTTTCGCAGGTTTCTGCGCAGCCTCCAGCGCTGCGATGCGCGCTTCGAGGCGCAGATTTTCCTGGCGCGCTTCGGCGGCCATGGCCCGCACGGCGTCAAATTCTTCGCGCGGTACCAGGTTCATGCTTTCCAGCCAGCGCTCCAGACGCTGACGCAACAGCACATCAATCTCGCCTTTCATGCCTTGTGCGGCACCTGCGGCGTTCAGCATAAGTTTGGCAAGATCATCCAGAAAACGGTTTTCGGTTTGCATGCAAAGGCCTCGTGACGGCATATGGTGGCGACAATGGCTCCGACGGGTATAGTAGCATAAATTGAACAGGTGGTAATGATGTTAGAATTCCCCATGATCGATCCGGTGGCCATCCAAATCGGGCCGGTGCTGATCCGTTGGTACGCGCTGGCCTATCTGGGGGGCATATTGCTGGGTTGGGCCTATGCCGACCGGTTGGTGCGCAAGACAGCGCTGTGGCCGATGGGCAAGGCGCCGACGACACCGGAACTGATCAGTGATTTTGTTACCTGGGGGACGCTGGGTATAATACTTGGTGGTCGGCTGGGTTATGTGTTGTTTTACAATCCCGGATATTATCTGTTTCACCCGGGAGAGATAATGTTTGTCTGGCAGGGTGGCATGTCATTTCATGGCGGACTGATCGGGGTGGCGCTGGCGATATTCATCTTCACCCGCCGTTATGAATTACCGCTTGGCAGCTTCGCGGATCTGATTGCCAGCGTTGTGCCCATCGGTTTGCTGCTTGGGCGTCTGGCGAATTTCATCAATAGCGAATTGTGGGGCAGGGTCACGACCGCGCCGATTGGCATGATATTTCCCAATGGCGGACCTGAGCCGCGTCACCCCAGCCAATTATATGAAGCAGGTCTGGAAGGTCTTGCGTTGCTGCTGCTGTTGTTCTGGGCGGGGCAATATAGAGGCGCACTGTCGCGGCCCTGGCTGATCACCGGTATTTTTGGCGTCTGGTACGGGGCGTCGCGTATCTTTGTAGAAATGTTTCGCGAACCCGATACCCAGATCGGGTTTCTCGCAGGGGGCATTACCATGGGGATGGTGCTGTCGCTGCCGCTCGTGCTGGGCGGTGCGGGCCTGATGGCAATGGCGCTGCGCAAATCTGCGTGATGAACGAACTGCTGCACCATATTCAGGCCATCATCCGGGATCAGGGACCGATCACGCTTGCGACTTATATGGGGCTGGCGCTTGGGCATCCAAAGCATGGCTATTATCAGAGCCAAAGCCCGTTTGGAGCAGTTGGGGATTTTATTACCGCGCCGGAAATCAGCCAGATGTTCGGTGAGCTGATCGGATTATGGTGTGTGCAACGCTGGCGCGACATGGGCAGTCCGCGTGAATTCATGCTGTGCGAACTGGGGCCGGGGCGCGGTACATTGATGGCGGATGCCCTGCGCGCGGCGCGTATTGCGCCGGATTTTCTGGATGCCGCAAGCCTGCATCTGGTGGAAACCAGTCATGCCCTGCGCGCGGCGCAAAAGACGGCAATCGGGCGAACTGCTATATGGCATGACAGCGTGGAGGATTTGCCGCCACTGCCTGCGCTGATCATTGCCAATGAATTTTTTGATGCGCTGCCGATCCGGCAGTTTCAGCGCGCACCGGATGGATGGCATGAACGCATGGTGACGGTTCATCCTGATACGGATCAATTATGTTTTGCTCTCTCACCCATACCGGTGCGCGATGACACAATTTTTCCTGTCACCATGCGCACGGCACCGGTGGGCAGTATTGCCGAATTATGTCCGGCGGCGCTGGCGATTGTTGAAAATCTGGCGATGCATCTTTGCGAACATGGCGGGGCGGCGCTGATCCTTGATTACGGTCCGGAAAAAAGCGCTGCCGGTGACAGTTTTCAGGCGGTGCGCGGGCATGGCTATTGCGATCCGCTGCACACTCCCGGTCAGGCGGATTTAACCGCCCATGTGGATTTCCAAAATCTTGCGGCGGCGGCGCAAAGCGCGGGGTGCCACTGTGATGGCCCCATATCGCAGGGACAATTTCTGTTGCAGCTTGGCCTTGCCGCACGCGCACAAATTCTGGCGAAAAATGCGACGCCGCACGAACAGGCTGCGATTCACACCGCGTTTCAGCGGTTGACCGAGCCAGGTCAAATGGGACAATTGTTCAAGGCGCTGGCCCTGTGCCACCCATCGCTTTCCCCATCACCCGGATTTGAGGTGTAAAAAATGAACCAGGAAATTCCCTCTATCACTGCGGATTGCCTTCCATCAGACGATAAAATCCGGCATGGATTTTTTACCCGGCAGGGCGGTGTTTCCACGGGAATTTACACGTCGCTGAATTGCGGCCTTGGGTCCGGAGATGCGCCCGATAATGTACGCCAGAACCGGGAAAATGTGGCGAAAGCGCTGGGCATTGAAACACTTGCGGGCGTACATCAGGTGCATGGCCGCGCGGTGCATGTCATCCGCACACCCGAAGACGCCAAACTTCGTCCGCAGGCGGATGGTCTGGTGACAGCGCTTTCCGGTGTCGGACTTTCAGTGCTCAGCGCGGATTGCACGCCTATTCTGTTTGCTGATGCGAAAGCGGGCATAATTGGCGCCGCCCATGCAGGTTGGAAAGGTGCGCTGTTCGGCGTGGGCGAGGCGGTGATAGACGCGATGGTGCAATTGGGCGCGCAACGCAACGCCATTATTGCGGCTATCGGCCCCTGCATTTCACAGGCCGCCTATGAGGTTGGCGCGGATTTCGAACAGAATTATCTGACCCATGATCCATCAAGCGCATCGTTCTTTGCGAAATCCGCCAAGCCTGAAAAACGCCAGTTTGCGCTGGCCCCTTATGTTGCGGCCAGACTGCAAGGCGCCGGGATCGGCACCGTAAAAAATCTTGAAATCTGCACCTATCAGGACGAGGCGCGGTTTTTTAGTTTTCGTCGCACCACCCATCGTGGTGAAAGCGATTATGGCCGTGGCATATCCGTCATTGCGCGCCTGCCATGAACAGCATCACGCGTCTGCTGGTGTTTTCTGCATTGCTGGGGCTTGCGGCATGCGATCCTGATCATCCGCCGCCATTGCCTTATGCGGTGATGCCAAGGGACGCCAATCTGTTGAAAGCCATCGTCCAACAGGCAGGGGTTGAGGTTACACCCCCCGAAGGCGTCCCGGCGGCAATTGGCGCACCACTGGCACAGGCGCTGGTGGACGCATTGCAGGATCAGGACATTCCCGCCATCACCGGTCAGAAGTTGACGGGCGCGCATATGCTCAGGGGTAATGCGCGGATGGAACCCGGTGCGATTGTGGTTGATTGGGTATTGTATACCCCCGACGGGGCGGAACTTGGGGGGGTTCAGGTCCGTGATGCGCTGTCTGCGGCGGCACTTCCCGACAAACCATTGCCAACAACCGTGATCCAGGCATTGACCGCGCAGGCGATAGCGGCGCTGGCGCTGCATTTCCCGGCAATCAGTGGCACGGATGGTGAAAACCCGCTTGTGTTCGTACCGGATATTGCCAGTGTTCCCGGCGATGGCGGTAAATCCCTGCCTGGCGCTCTGCGCAATGCCCTGCGCGCCGCAGGCATGCGCGTGTCCGATGCGCAGGATGATCAGGCCATCCGAATCGAGGGGCAGGTGCATCTGAGCGAGCTGGATGCGGCCAGTCAGTTGGTCAAACTGACCTGGCGGGCGCTGGCCCCCGACGGGTCGGAAATCGGGCTGGTTGATCAAAGCAATCCGGTCCCGCATGGGCGGCTGGACGGTAATTGGGGCGAAATTGCCTATAGCGCGGCCTCAGGGGCGGCGGATGGCATCATCCCTTTGTTGCAGGACTATAAGGCCCGGTCGCCAGCCCCGAATGCCGCCGCGACAAAACCGGCGCAAACCCCGTAATTCACTGCCAGCCGTTTACTTCTTATGTCAGTCTTGTTACAAGGCGCGCATCAATCTGATCATAAGGGTGCACCCATGAAGCTGCTAGCGGGCAACAGTAATTTCCCCCTTGCGGAGGCTATCGGTGCGCATCTGCGTCTGCCGCTGACCAAGGCCAGTGTGCGGCGCTTTGCCGATATGGAAATTTTTGTGGAAATTCAGGAAAATGTCCGTGGCGAGGATGTTTTCGTCATTCAGTCCACGTCGTTCCCGACCAATGACCATCTGATGGAACTGCTGATCTGCATTGATGCGCTGCGCCGCGCGTCCGCCCGGCGCATTACCGCTGTGATCCCCTATTTCGGCTATGCAAGGCAGGACCGCAAGGTTCACCCGCGCGCCCCGATTTCGGCCAAGCTGGTGGCCAATATGATCACCACCGCAGGCGCCAACCGGGTGCTGACAATGGACCTGCATGCCGGACAAATTCAGGGCTTTTTCGATATTCCGACCGATAATCTGTTTGCCGCCCCGGTGCTGATCCGCGATATCAAGGATCATTTTAACGGCATTAAACCGGTGATCGTATCGCCGGATGTGGGTGGCGTGGTGCGCGCGCGTGCACTGGCCCAGCGGCTGGATGGTGATCTGGCGATTGTCGACAAACGCCGCGAACGCGCAGGCGAATCCGAAGTCATGAACATTATCGGCGAGGTAGATGGCCGCGTCTGCATCATGGTGGATGATATTGTCGATAGTGCAGGAACCCTGTGCAATGCGGCCAAGTCCCTGAAAGATCACGGCGCAACCGGCGTACACGCCTATGTCACCCACGGCGTCCTGTCAGGCGCCGCCGTGGCCCGGGTCGAGGCGTCAGTACTCGAAAGTCTGGTCACCACCGACACCATCGCCGCGACCGAGGCGGTACGTAACGCCCGCAACATTCGCAGACTGCCTATTGCCCCCCTGATGGCCGAAGCAATTCAGCGTATTTCCGAAGAAAAGTCGGTTTCCAGCCTGTTCGATTAGTCGGGATCACCCCTGCTTGACATTCAGCTTAGCCTTAGCTAAGCTGATGTAAATTCTCATGCGAGGTCTGTCATGGAAGTTATCTCAATGCATCAGGCAAAAACCACATTATCGCAACTGGTTAAGCGCGCTGCGGGGGGCGAGACGATCTTCATTGGCGCATATGGCAAGGCCGAGGTGCAATTAGTGCCTGTCAACCTGCCTGGACGGGGGCGCAAGCAGATCGGTATTCTGGCGGGAAAGCTGGTGATTCCTGATGATTTTGACGCCCCGCTGCCGATGGATATCATGGATGACTTTGAGGGCGGTCCCTCGCGGCCCTAGCGCGGACGCAGCGGGTTAATGAGAATATTGCTTGATACCAATGTACTGCTCTGGACACTTGCCGGATCCCCCCGTATCCGTCACGTAAATGACCTGATCCTGGCTGTGGACACAGAAGTTTACATTAGCACGGCCTCGTGGTGGGAAATTGCGGTTAAAACGGCTATAGGCAAGCTTGACGCCGATGTTCAGGTTCTGCGCGTAGCAGCAAGCGCCAGCGGATTTCTGGAATTACCGGTATTGGGTATTCATACGGAGGCGCTGGCCCGGTTGCCACTGCTGCATCGGGATCCGTTCGACCGGATGATTGTCGCCCAGGCCATCGCAGAACCAATGCGACTGCTGACCGCAGATAGCCAGCTTGGGGCCTACACCGATCTGGTCCAGAAAATATAAATTATCAAAATGGCAAAGCCTATCGTGTAAATACCTGATTTCTGTAGATTCAAGGCAGATGCCCCTTGATAAGCGCGTCTATCGGGGGTAAAACCCGCCCCTTGCAGTATTTCGTTACTTTACCGCGCCCCCTGAAAATGGGCTGTGCGGCACAACCGGGTATATTATCATGGCAGAGATGCACACAATTTCCGCGCTGAAGCGCGACGGAGCGGGCAAAGGCCCCGCCAGAGCAAACCGCCGTGATGGCCGGGTTCCTGGCATCATCTATGGCGGCCCCGACAAGCCCCAGATGATTTCCGTTGATAATGCGGCGCTATTGAAAGTTCTGAAGCGTGGCGGCTTCCTCAGCCATCAGTTCTTGGTGGATTTGGGTGATGGTGCGCCTGTTCGTGTTATCCCGCGCGATATACAGCTTGATCCGGTACGCGACTTTCCGCTGCATGTGGATTTTATGCGCCTGTTCAAAGGATCGACCATCCATGTGAATATTCCCGTGCATTTTACGGGCGAAGCAGCATCACCTGGTATCAAGCGCGGTGGCGTTATGAACGTCGTGCGTCACGAAATAGAAGTGGTCTGTCCGGTGGATGATATTCCCGACCATATCGAATGCGATGTCAGCGGCCTTGATATTGGTGACGGCGTACATATTTCTGCAATCAAGCTGCCTCAGGGCGTACGTCCGGCTATCCGGGGACGTGATTTTACGATTGTAACAGTTGCGGCGCCTGCTGCCGAAAAAGCGGCTGCGGAACCCGCTGCGGCAGTGGCCGCCGCTGCACCCGCCGCTGGTGGCAAAGCAGCCCCCGCTGCAGCCGGCAAGGCGCCAGCAGCAGGCGGTAAGGCAGCCCCCGCTGCACCCGCCGCTAAAACAGGCGGCAAGAAATAGCATTGCCTTGTTTCATCAGATTGAACTTGCGGGTTCAATCTGATTGCCGTGCGTTTATCTGACCGGATATTGTTTTGAGGGGCAAGAGCCATGCTGCTCCTGGTGGGGCTCGGCAATCCGGGTCAGAAATATCAGAATAACCGGCACAATGCCGGCATGATGGCGGTGGATGCGATCGCTGATCACTATCGGCTGGCGGCGCCGCGCCATCGCTTTCAGGGGGGTACCCGTGACGGCCTGATTGCCGGTGAAAAACTGGTCTGCCTGAAACCCACCACTTTCATGAATTTATCCGGCCAGTCTGTTGGCGAGGCGATGCGGTTTTTCAAACTGACGCCCGCCGACATTGTGGTTTTTCATGACGAGCTGGATCTGGCCCCTGGCAAAATGCGCGTAAAAACCGGCGGCGGCAATGGCGGGCATAACGGGTTGCGTTCCATTGATGCGCATATCGGTCTGGAATATCGCCGCGTGCGTATGGGCATCGGTCATCCTGGAAACAAGGATCTGGTCACACCTTATGTGTTGAGCGATTTCACGAAACAGGAACATAAGGAATGGCTGGACGTCATGCTGGATGCAATTACAGCGTGCGCGGAATATCTGACGCGCGGTGAGGATGATGCGTTTCAAAGCCGGGTTGCAGCGATGATGAAACCAAATCCGCATCCCGAACGTCCGTCTAAAGAAAATTCATAGAAAAGGAATAACCCGGAATGGGATTCAAATGTGGTATCGTTGGCTTGCCCAATGTCGGTAAATCAACACTGTTCAATGCATTGACCGAAACGGCGGCCGCCGAGGCCGCCAACTATCCGTTCTGCACGATTGAGCCGAATGTCGGCGATGTGCCGGTGCCGGACCCGCGTCTTGATCGGCTGGCAGCGATCGCAAAATCTGCGAAAATCATTCCGACACGCCTGTCATTCGTGGATATTGCCGGGCTGGTGCGTGGCGCATCCAAAGGCGAAGGCCTGGGCAATCAGTTTCTGTCGCATATCCGCCAGGTTGATGCGATCATTCATGTGCTGCGCTGTTTCGAAGACCCCAATGTGACGCATGTGGATGGCAAGATCGATCCCATCGCCGATGCGGAAACGGTGGAAACCGAACTGATGCTTTCAGACATGGAAAGCCTGGAACGCCGCGTGGATAGCGCGCGCAAAAAAGCCGCCGGCAAGGATAAAGAGGCGCTGATGCAACTGGCGGTGATGGAACCCGCCCTTGAAGCGCTGCGCGAAGGCCGCCCGGCGCGCACCGCTACCATCCCCGATGATCTGCGCGATATATTTTTGCAACTGGGCCTGATCACCGCAAAGCCGGTACTGTATGTGTGCAATGTGTCTGAGGCCGACGCCGCTACCGGCAACGCCTATTCCAATGCCGTGGCCGCAAAGGCCAAAGCCGAAAATGCAGCGGCAATCACCGTGTCGGCGGCAATCGAATCCGAGGTCGCAGCGCTGCCCAAAGAAGAACGCGCAGAATTTCTGGAAACCATCGGCCTCAAGGAAACCGGATTGGCGCGGGTGATTTTTGCAGGCTATGGTTTGCTGGATCTGGTGACGTTTTTCACCGTCGGCCCAAAGGAAACCCGTGCCTGGACGGTATTGCGCGGGGCCAGAGCGCCGCAGGCCGCAGGCGTAATTCACACCGATTTCGAAAAAGGCTTCATCCGTTCAGAGACCATCGGCTATGATGACTATATCGCCTGCAACGGCGAAACGGGCGCCAAAGACGCCGGCAAAATGCGCCTGGAAGGCAAGGAATATGTCGTGCGCGACGGCGATGTGCTGCATTTCCGTTTCGCGAACTGAAATGAGAGACGTAATGGCTGAAATAAAATATTACTGGGAAGATTTTGTGCCCGGCGAGGTGGCGCAATTTGGGGACTATGCCGTGACAAAGGAAGAGATCATAGAATTCGCCAGTGAATATGATCCGCAATTGATGCACACGGATGAAGAGGCGGCGAAGAAAACCTTTATTGGCGGTCTGTGTTCCAGCGGCTGGCACACCTGCGCCATGGCGATGCGCATGATGTGCGATCATTATCTGCTGCAATCGGCGGGTATGGGCGCGCCGGGGCTGGACGAAAGCAAATGGCGCGCGCCGGTGCGCCCCGGTGAAATATTATCCCTGACCCGCGAATGTCTGGAACGTCGCGCATCACGCTCGCGCCCGGAAATGGGGCTGACCCGGTTTCGCCACACCATGCGTAATCAGCATGGAGAAGTGAAGATGATCATCGAAGGCAGCATGATGTTCGCGCGCCGCAATCCCGGCACGGAGGTCTGACCGCATGGCGCAGTGGCTGGAAGATATTGAACTGGGTAACCGCATAGAGTTGGGCGCATGGACGATGGATGAGGCCGAGATGATCGCCTTCGCGCGCAAATATGATCCGCAACCGTTTCATATTGATCCGGCGGCGGCGGCGGCCGTGTCGCATTTCGGCGGCATCATCGCCAGCGGCTGGTTCACCATTGCCTGCTGGATGCGCGCGATGATGAAACACCGCAACGAACAGATGGCGAAATATGCCGCGCCTGAAATCGAAACCCCCGGCCCAAAACCACAAAACGGGCCATCTCCGGGCTTTATCAACCTGCAATGGCCAACCCCTGTGCGCCCCGGCGATGTGCTTACATTTTCCGCTACCACGGCGGAAAAACTTGTGATGAAATCGCGCCCCGGATGGGGCATTATTCGCAGCACCAACGAAGGCTTCAACCAAAAGGGCGAACTGGTGTTGCGTTTTACCGGCCAGGGCATGGTAAGCCGCAAATCATAATCAGCATCCTAACAGGGAGGATCGGCACATGGCGCATCTGGGAAAAATGATCAGTTTGAAAAGCGGCGATGGCGCGGCAATCGATTATTATCATGTCGCGGCGCAGGGTGCGCGCAAGGGCGGCCTGGTCTGCGTGATGGAAATTTTTGGCGTCACCGATCACATCAAGGATGTCTGCGACGCCTGGGCGCGCGATGGATTGGAAGTGGTGTCGCCCGCAATTTATGACCGGGCGGAAAAAAACTTTCAGGCCGATTATACGCCGGACGCCATTCAAAAAGGTCTGGCCCTGCGCGCTAAAACCAGCACCGAAAACAATGTCATGGATGTGCAGACCGGCATTGATTATCTGAAAAGCCGCAATCCGGGGCCTGTCTATGTCACAGGCTATTGCTATGGCGGCACGATCAGTTGGGTGGCGGCATGCCGTTGCACCGGTCTTGCGGCGGCGGCGGGCTATTATGGCGGCGGCATTGGCGATCACATCACTGAAAAACCCAAATGCCCGACCATC
>CAMTVX010000068.1:0-19982 GCA_947085295.1 uncultured Alphaproteobacteria bacterium
CTGATAGCGTTCGCGCCCTCCGATCGGATTATAGGAAAAGCTGCCCGCGAAATCTGCGGCCTGATCGGGGATAATCGACACCAGCCAGTATATATCGGTGATGCCCAGCCAGCCGCCGGTACCCTGGATTTATGCGGACGGAGTTTCGCGGATATCTTCATAAGTAATTTCATTCAGCGCACCACCCAACACACCCAGCAGGCCTTCATGCAGAATGTAATAGCCCGCAACAGTTGGCGTGTAATGACGCGACACCAAACCATAGGGCATCAGACTGACAGGCGCAGCGCCACTGTTTTCGACTTTTTCGGTAACGGTAAAAAGATAATGATCATCCACCGCAATCACGCGCGTGAATTTCAACCCTGCGCCATTATCCCATTGCAGGGTAATCGGGTTGCCGGGGCTCAATGTCTGTTTCACGTCGCCTGACCACACGGTCTGATGATTGGGCAGGGGGATTTTGCTGCCATCGGCGGATACAAAACCATATTCGGCATAATAGGGTTCGGGTGATCCCGCTGGCGACAGCAGAATAATTTCGGCGCTTTCCGGCGAAACAGTTTCGTGGTAGGTGGCCAGCGTCAGATCATCCAGCCGTCCACCCTGTAGGGAAATTGATCCGTGCACCTGTCCGTTATCAATACGGATGCGTGGTGTGCGCGCCAGCATTTCAGCGCGGCTGGCCATTGCCGTGCCTGCGGTATCTGCAACTGCGCCAGGAATGGCATCAGGGCGCGGAACACCTGAAATGTCGGCCACGGGCGTGCCGGCCTGCGGGGCAGGGGTGGTTGTCGCCTGTTGCGTCTGTTCCGCTTCCATGCGCGGGCGGTCGACAAAATAAAACCAGCCGAACAGCACCAGCATCGATAGACTGAAAGCCAAAATCAAATTGCGGTTTTCTTCGGTCATCTGTTTTTATTCACTGTCTTTTGTTCTTGATGGATGCGCATCAGCGCGTTTTGTAAATCGTTACACAGCGCATCGAATTTGCGTTCCTGTGTCGTCATCCGGCCAACCAGCACATAATCAAAACCTGCACGTCCATATTGCGGCAACAGCGCATCCGCCGCCGCACGCAGCCGACGTTTGGTGCGGTTGCGCACCACCGCATTGCCGACTTTTTTGGTGGCGGTAAAACCGATGCGGCATGGGGCCGTGTCAGCCTCAAGAGGCGAAGCTTGCGCCCCGGAACCTTGCGTCCCGGAACCTTGCACCCCGGAACGACGGCTGGCTTGCAGGATAAAACCCGGCATTGCGACCCTTATCCCTTTTGCCACCCGCAGATATTGCGGCCTTTTTTTCAGGCGTTCAGTTCGCTTGGCGATGGATTTGGCCATTGGCACTGGCGCTGTGATATGTTCCATCGCACCAGCCAGGCGCGACAGTCAAAATACTAGGCCGAAAGTTACTTGCGACCGTGAGCGCGGCGGCGGTTGATCACCAGCCGACCTGCTTTGGTCGCCATACGGGAGCGAAAGCCATGACGGCGGGCGCGGACAAGCCGACTAGGCTGATAAGTACGTTTCACGGGAGTTCTCCGTCAGATTCTGATGCCAGGTCCGCAATGAAATAGGCGGACCGTTAATGGATTGGGTTATATAGAAAACAAGGGGCGGCAAGTCAATGGAAAGGACTGGGAAAAGGGCAGGGAAAACGGTTGTTTCATGAAATATGTAACAATCAGGGGCAGCAGGTCGAACAATCCTTCTCGAACCAGTGAAGGGAATGCAAAGGTGATAACATGACGCAGGATACACAGACAGGCCCTGATTCAAAGGGTTTTTCACTCATCCGGCTTTGGCCGCTGGCGCTTTTACTGGCAGGATTGGGCGCTTTTTTTGCCTTTGATCTGGACAGTTACCTCAGTTTTGAGACGTTGCGGGAAAATCGGGCGTTTTTGACGGAGTGGACCACGCACAATCAGGGGCTGGCGATTGTGGTTTATGCGCTGATTTATATTGCAGTGGTGGCTTTTTCGTTGCCCGGAGGCGCAGTTATGACGATCAGCGGCGGGTTTCTGCTCGGTCCGCTGATTGGTACATCGGTAACGGTATTGGCCGCGACCATAGGCGCCACTCTGTTATTTATCGCCGCTAAAACCGCGCTTGGCGATGTTTTGCGGGCCAAAGCCGGACCTGCGATCCGTAATATGGAGGCGGGTTTTCGTGAAAATGAGCTGAGCTATATGTTTGTGCTGCGGCTGATGCCGTTGTTTCCATTTTTCCTGGTTAATCTGGCCCCGGCCTTTCTGGGGGTCAGCCTGCGCAGCTATGTGATTGCCACGTTGTTTGGCATTATTCCCGGCACCTTTGTGTTCGCGCTGGTGGGGAATGGTTTGGGGGCGGTGTTTGATGCCGGCGGATCACCGGACCTTGGGACGATTTTCAAACCGGAAATTTTATTTCCAATCCTTGGCCTGGCGTTGCTGGCGCTGATCCCGGTGGCATACAAGCGGTTTCAGGGAACAAAAGCATGAGCAAAACCATTAACACGGATATCTGTGTCATCGGGGCGGGTTCCGGTGGCCTGTCAGTGGCGGCTGGCGCGGCGCAACTGGGGGCACCCGTCGTGCTGATTGAAAAAGCCAGAATGGGGGGCGATTGCCTGAACACGGGGTGTGTGCCTTCGAAGGCATTGCTGGCGGCGGCAAAAGCGGCGCAGTTGATGCGCGTGGCGGGCAAGTTTGGTGTTAACGCCACGGGGATTGCCGTTGATTTCGCAAAAACCATGGATCATGTGCACGGCGTCATCGCCGCCATTGCACCCAATGATTCAGTCGAACGCTTTACCGGGCTTGGGTGCACTGTCATAGAGGCCCCTGCACGTTTCATCAGCCCGTTCGAGGTTGCGGCAGGCGATGCAATCATCCGTGCACGGCGCTTTGTGATTGCGACAGGATCACATGCCGCGATCCCACCCATTGCAGGGCTGGATCAGGTTGCATATCTGACCAATGAAACGATTTTCGAAAATCGTACGTGTCCGGAGCATATGATCATTCTTGGCGCTGGCCCCATCGGCATGGAAATGGGGCAGGCGCACCGCCGTCTGGGCGCCAGGGTAACACTCATTGAGCGTTTCACGGCCATGGCAAAGGACGATCCAGAACTTGCCGCCATTTCAATTGCCGCCCTGCGCAGCGAAGGCGTCGTCATTCTGGAAGATGCCGAAGTCATATCCGTTGCGCGTTCAAGCAATGGCGCGATCAGCGTCGCGTTCAAGGACAAATCGGGCGAACAGCTTATCAGCGGTTCGCATCTCATGGTCGCTGCGGGGCGTCAGCCGAACATAGCGGGACTTGATCTGGAAGCGGCGAATATTACTTATGATCGCACTGGCATTAAAACCGACGCTGGCCTGCGCACCAGCAACCGCCGGGTGTATGCCATTGGTGATGTAACGGGCGGCCCGCAATTCACCCATGTTGCGGGCTATCATGCAGGGCTGGTTATTCGCAGCGCATTGTTTCGCACGCCCGCAAATTTTGATCACAGTGCCGTGCCGCATGTCACCTATACCGATCCTGAGGTTGCCCAGGTGGGTATGACCGAAGCCGACGCCGTTACGGCCAATATTCCACATCGCGTATTGCGCTGGCATTTCGTCGAGAATGATCGCGCGCAAGCGGAACGCCGTACCGAAGGGCTGGCGAAAATAATTACAGGCAAAGGCGGCGTTATTCTGGGCGCGGGCCTTGCAGGGGTAAATGCCGGCGAGTTGTTGCAACCCTGGATTTTGGCGATGACGCGTAAACTGAAAATCGGCGCGATGACCGGCATCATTGCGCCTTATCCGACACTGGGTGAGATCAACAAGCGTATCGCCGGAAGCTATTACACGCCAACTTTATTCAGCGCCCGTACACGCTGGCTGGTTAGCCTGCTGCGCAAATTTGGATAGAGGGTGTTATATATTTTTTTGTCATTCTGAGCGAAGCGAAAAATCTCTCTTGGCGGCCCTGAGATTCTTCGCTTCGCACAGAATGACAATGCGCTATACTCTCAGCGCAAATAAATAATCGGCCAAGGCAATGATCTGGCGGTACGCATCCACGGGGGAAGTATGTCTGAACAGCAATCAATTCTCAGCGGCATCAAGGTCCTGGAAATCGCCACCTTTGTGTTCGGCCCCGGCGCAACCGTCATCATGTCGGATTTTGGCGCGGAAGTAATCAAGATAGAGGCGCCGGGCATTGGCGACCCGTACCGCTACACGCATAAAGCGCCGCCTTTTGTGGCACATGATTTTGCCTATATGTGGCAGCAGGACAATCGCAATAAACGCTCCATTGCGCTGGATATGAAAACCCCTGTCGGTCGCGAAATATTGATGCAACTGGTGCGCCAGGCCGATGTGCTGGTCACCAACTTTCCGCCAAATGTGCTGGAGCGGTTGAAAATCCGTTATGAAGATCTGAAACCCGAAAATGATAAACTGATCTACGCGCAGATCACCGGCTATGGCGAAAAAGGCCCGGACGCCAACAAGCCGGGCTATGACGCTACTGCCTATTGGGCGCGCACCGGATTGATGGATATGGTGCGCACGGCCGAAAGCGATCCCGCACTTTCCGTTGCGGCAATGGGCGATAACCCCAGTGCCATGACGATGTTTGCAGGCGTGATGACCGCGCTGTATCAGCGTGAACGCACCGGAAAGGGCGCCAAGGTGTCCAGCAGTCTGATGGCCAACGGGCTGTGGGCGGCGTCCGCCGTGCTGACAGGGATTTTGGCCGGGGCGCAACCGATGCAGCGGTTAAGTTGCAGGGCCCCGCGTAATGGATTGCTCAATCATTATCAGACGCGCGATGATCGCTGGATATTGCTGGTGGTGTTGCAGGAGGAAAAAAACTGGCCACCTTTTGCCGCCGCCATTGAACGCGAAGATTTGTTGAGCGATCCGCGCTTCGCCGAAAAAAATGTGCGCCATGCGAACGCACAGGAATTAGCGAATATTATTGGTCCCATCTTCCGGTCGCAGGATTACGCAGTCTGGGAAAAGTGTCTGATGGCACACAATGTAACCTTCAGTCTTGTGCAAACAATTGAAGAAGCCGCGAATGATCCACAGGCCCTGCTGAACGGCATGATCGTGGATGTGGAAGGCCACACCTACGGCAAGGGTCAGGCGATCAGCACCCCGTTCTGGGTGCAGGGGTCCGACAAAGTCCCCGCCAAAGTTGGCCCGGAACTGGGCGCCAACGGACCCGATGTCCTACGCGAGCTGGGTTACGACGAAGCCGCGATTAAACGGATGATCGCCGATAAAGTGATCGCGGTTTAGACCGTTTAATTGGGGACAGTATATAGTTTATCTGGTAAAACTATATACTGTCCCCAATTAAAAAAACCGCGCCTTAAATCAGTCCACCCACTGGCGAAGACGGATCGGCGTACAGCTTTTTTGGCATCCGTCCGGCCAGATAGGCTTCGCGACCTGCGATGACGGCGTGTTTCATGGCGATGGCCATGCGGATCGGGTCTTTTGCCTCGGCGATGGCGGTGTTCATCAGCACGCCATCGCAACCCAGTTCCATCGCGATGGCGGCGTCCGACGCGGTGCCGACGCCTGCGTCCACGATCACCGGCACTTTGCATTGCTCAATGATCAGGCGGATATTCACCGGGTTCTGGATACCCAGGCCGGAGCCGATAGGCGCTGCAAGCGGCATGATCGCGGCGCAACCCAGATCTTCCAGTTTGCGCGCGGCAATGGGGTCATCCGAGCAATAGACCATCACCTGAAAGCCTTCCTTGATCAGCACTTTTGCGGCGATCAGGGTTTCCTGCATTTCGGGATAGAGGGTTTTTTGATCGCCCAGTACTTCGAGTTTCACCAGATCCCAGCCGCCCGCCTCGCGCGCCAGGCGCAGCGTGCGCAGCGCATCATCAGCGGTGAAACAGCCCGCCGTGTTCGGCAGATAAACATATTTTTTCGGATCAAGAAAATCCACCAGCATCGGTTGCTTGGGGTCGCTGATATTCACCCGGCGCACGGCGACCGTCACCATCTCCACCCCGGCGGCGGCGGCGGCGGCGGCGTTTTGCGCATAATCCTTGTACTTGCCCGTACCGGTAATCAGGCGCGATGTGAAGGTGCGTCCGGCAATGACCAGCGGCTTGTCTTCCACAGAATTTCCTCCACCTATAAAATGCACAATTTCCAATTTGTCGCCGTCACCGACCAGCACGGTTTCGTAAATGGAGCGCGGCACGATTTCACGGTTACGCTCCACGGCTATTTTACGTGGGTCGAGCGCCAGTGTACGCAACAGCGCATCCACACTCATCGGTCCGGAAAAGCCCCGGCTTTCGCCATTAATCGTTACCTGCATGATGTCCATTTTTTAACAAGTGGCGGGGGATACAGCTTACTAAAACTGTAACGCTCACGCCACTGGCAAATAGCGCACATGCAGTTCGGGCGTGATAACCACCAGATTATTTTTGGGCACCGCCGTCCAGTCGTCGCGGTTTTCTGTCAGTGGCTCGGACGCAATGATCACCGCATGGGCGCGGCGGTTGGTGGGGCGCATGCGGTATTCGCCATCCATCAGCTCAAATCGGTCCCCGGAACTGACATAAAGCGTCAGCGGATCAGAATCCGTCACTGCCACATATTTGGAAGCGATCACCGTCTGCCCATCCGTCAGGGCGAAATTACAGCGCGAAGAATCTGTAACGCCTGCTTCCAGCAACCAGGTTTCGATCTGGCGGATGGTGAAATTCATGGCCTCGGCAAGATGGTCCACCGTGTAATCGTCCAGATGGGGCAACAGCCGGTTCAGAAACACCGCAAAGGCATGTTCGGAATCCGTGGTGCCGTCAATGATGCTATAGACATGATCATCGAGCGAGGCGCGCAACCGGCGCTTGATTTTGGCAAAGCCGTTAATCGATCCATTATGCATCCATAAAAACCGGTCATATTGAAACGGATGGCAGTTCGCCTCGCTAACCGCCATCCCCGGGGTCGCCGCCCGCACATGCGCAAAAAAACAGGTGGAGCGGATTTTATCGGCCAAGCGGTGCAGATTGCGGTTGCTCCAGGCCGGCTGCACACTGGTGAACACGCAGGGGATCTGATCGACCTCCGGCACATACCATCCCACGCCAAAACCATCGCCATTCAGCGGTTCATGGTGTTCGCGGGCTTTGAAGCTTTGTTGAATCAGCGATTGCGCGGACTTGGTCAGCAAGTCCGACATGAACATCTCACGGCCTTTATATACCAGAAACCTGCACATTCACCGGGTCTCCCTCAAACTGCACCGAATCTTGCAGATATATCTTAATAGCCTATTGCGCTTATTAAAAAAGCATTCAGAATTACGGGGTTGAGTTTCAGATTCATGGAGGTGGTGTTATGGAACGCAATAAGGGAATTTCTGGGCTGTTAAGGGCTTTATCCCGGCGCCAGTTCATGCAGGGTGCGGCAGCGGTTGGTATCAGCATTACGGCAATGCCCAAATTTGCGGCTGCCGCTGCGGAAAAGCTGGTCAATTTCTACACCTGGGACACCTATATCGGCGAAACGACGCTGGCCGATTTTACCAAGGCGACTGGCATAGAGGTCAAAATGGACCTTTACGGAGACAATGATGAACTATTCGCCAAACTGCGCTCCGGAAATCCTGGTTATGATGTGATTGTACCCAGCGGTAACTGGGTTTCACGCATGGCCCAGGCCGGCATGCTGGAGCCGCTGGACCACAGCCTGATCCCAAATATCAAACACATCGTCCCGCGCTTTATGGGCAATGTCGGATTTGATCCGGGTCGAAAATACAGTCTGCCCTATATGTGGGGCACGATTGGGGTTGGCTATCGTAAATCCAAATTCGCGGAACCGCCAACAAGCTGGAAATGGCTGTATGACAGCGATAAATATTCCGGCCGTCTCGCACTGATGTCCGAAAGCGATGTTCTGCTGGGCATGGCGCTGAAATATCTCGGTTACTCTCTCAATACGACGGACGACAAACAGCTAGCCGAAGCCGAAGCGCTGATCATCAAACAAAAACCACACATAAAAGCGTTCGCCGAGGATAATGGCCAGGATCTGCTGGCCTCTGGTGAAGTCGATCTGGTGATGGAATGGAATGGTGACATTGCCCAGCTCATGGCCGAGGATGATGATATTGGCTATGTGGTGCCGGATGAAGGCGGGCTGTTGTGGGAAGATACGCTGGCGATTCCAAAAGGCGCGCCGCATCTGGCCAATGCCCATGCCCTTATTAACTTCATCCATGATCCAGATGTGAATGTGGGCATCGCTACAACTGTTCAGTTTGCCACGCCCAATCAGTCGGCGCTTGCCAAAATGGATAAGGCCTATACGGGAAATACTGCAATTTTTGCGCCTGAGGCAGTGCTCAGTAAATCGGAAACCCTGAGCTATCTGGGCGAGGATGTCATCACCAAACGTCAGGAAGCCTGCACACGGATTTTCGCCGCCTGATGGAGGCGTGGCGTAAGAACCGTTTTGCATTTTTTGTAACTCTACTGCCACCAGGGCTGTGGCTGGCTGTGTTTTTCATCGCGCCGCTGTCGCTTTTGTGGGTGTTCAGTTTTGGCGTCAAGAGCGGCATTACGCAGATCGAACTTGCCTGGACATTGACAAATTATGCCCGCGCACTGGATCCGCTGTATCTTGGCATCATGCTGAAATCACTATGGATTGCTGGCGTCACGACGTTGATATGCCTGGTTGTGGGGTTGCCTGTGGCGCTGGTGATCAGCTTCGCTTCTCGCCGCGTCCAGCCCTGGCTGCTGCTGTTGATAATTTTGCCGTTCTGGACAAATTTACTGATCCGCACCTATGCGCTAATCGCAGTGTTGCGCGGCAATGGACATGTCAATTCTGTTCTTGAATGGCTGTGGGAAATCGGGGATGGCGTTCTGGGCGTTTTAGGTCTGGGGGAATTTCATCTGCTTGGAACTGGCTTCACGCCGCTGGCGTTATTGTATAATGACATGGCGGTAGTGATCGGTCTGGTTTATGTACATCTGCCGTTTATGATACTGCCGCTTTATGTGGCACTGGACCGTCTTGATCGCAGTCTGATTGAGGCAAGCCTTGATTTGGGCGCGGGGCATGTGCGCACATTTTTCAGCATCATTGTGCCACTGGCGCTTCCTGGTATTGCATCGGGGGTTATCATTACCTTTATACCTGCGCTGGGCGCTTATCTTACGCCGGAATTGCTGGGCGGCACAGACAGCCAGATGATCGCCAATGTCATCGAGCGTCAATTCAAGTCCGCAAATGACTGGCCATTTGGCTCGGCTTTAAGCTTTCTATTAATGTACATCACATTTTTCGGACTGGCGGTGCGCAGTCTGGTGGCCAGACGCAGCAGCAGTGAAGGTGGGAAATGATGTTTCGTCGCAAACCCCTTGGACCACTGGATTATCACCGCAGATTTCCGCTGCAATTCATACTCATCTTTACACTGATATTTATATATCTTCCGATAATAACGCTCGTCGCGTTCAGTTTTAACGATAGCAAACGCAATATCGTATGGCATGGCTTTACGCTGAAATATTACAAAAAGGCTTTTGCCAATGCGGAACTGATGCTGGCGTTTGGTAATTCGCTGAGCATTGCATTGGTGAGCGCGCTGGTCAGCGTCATTCTTGGGGCAATGACGGCTTATTTGTTGTGGCGCTTCAAATTCCGTGGTCATTCGGCATTTGAGGGGGCAATGGCCATGCCGATTGTCATTCCGGAAATCTGTATGGGCGTGGCGATGATGGCGTTTATTGCCCGTGTGGGTTGGCCACAGGATTTGCCGTGGCCGTTAAATCTTGGCGCGATAACGATAGCGCATATCGCATTCTGTTTTCCTTTCGCCGCGATTGTGATCCGGGCGCGACTGGAAAGTTTTAACCGGCAACTCGCAGAAGCGGCGAGCGATCTGGGCGCCAACGAATTTCAGATGTTCCGCGATATTGTTGTGCCTCATATGAAGCCCGGCATTGTTGCCGGCGCATTGTTGGCGTTCACGCTGTCGCTCGATGATTTTGTGATTACGTTTTTTACCTCAGGTCCGAACAGTATTACATTTCCTGTCAAAATATATTCCATGGTGCGGTTTTCGGTCACGCCGGAAGTCAACGCGGCCTCGACAATTCTGATTTTTCTGACGGTGGTTCTTACCGCGATTGCGTTACGTATACAAAACCGTCACCAGATGCTGGAGGTGTAAGAATGCCTGAGAAAACGATTGAGCCTATTATTCGAATTGAAGGTGTAAGCAAATTTTTTGGCAAAAAGCCGGCGGTTGATAATGTTTCGCTGGACATTGGCCGTGGCGAATTTTTTGCGCTGGTGGGTCCATCGGGATGCGGCAAAACCACTTTGCTGCGAATGTTGGCGGGGTTTGCGACGCCCGATGAAGGCCGAATTCTGATTGATGGACGCGACATGACAGGCGTTGGGGCAAATGATCGGTCCGTAAACATGCTGTTTCAATCCTACGCGGTTTTCCCACACATGAATGTTGAAGAAAATGTGGCTTACGGATTGAAGATCGCCCGAAAGTCGCGCGATGAAATTATATCGCGCACTGAAGAGGCGCTGAAGCTGGTGAAGCTCGCCGGTTACGAGAAAAAAAACCCCGATGAATTATCGGGCGGACAGCGTCAACGCGTTGCGCTGGCGCGCGCATTGGTGATGCGTCCAGCGGTACTGTTGCTGGATGAACCCCTTTCCGCGCTGGACGCGAAACTGCGCGAAGCCATGCAGCTTGAAATGGTGCATCTGCAAAAGACAGTGGGCATTACCTTTTTGATTGTAACGCATGATCAATCCGAAGCCTTGTCTATGGCCAATCGCATTGCGGTAATGCATGAGGGAACAGTACGTCAGGTTGCCAAACCTGGTGAATTGTATGAATTTCCCAATAGCCGTTTTGTGGCCAACTTTATTGGCAAGATCAACATGTTCGAAGGCATGGCTTTTTCTACTCCGCATCAAAACCGTATTCGGGTTAATGTGGAAAATATCGGCGATATTGAATTGGATGGAACGGCCCAGGGCGCTGTAACGCTTGCGGTGCGGCCGGAAAAAATCCAGATTTCGCACACGCCGATGGATCAGGATGGCCTGATTAATGTGCGCGGAAAGATTATCGATATCGCTTATTACGGCGGCTATTCGAACGTGTTTATCGATGTCGGCGCGGCGCAGCCACTGATGGCCGACATCACAAATGCCGACCACAATGGTATGCCCGGTGTTGCGCCGGGTGATATGGTCTGCTGCACCTGGCGCAGCGTAGATTCGCTGCTGCTAACCAGCTAGCTGTTCATAAAAACCATAGTGGCCTTGCGTTTGGAAAATTTCCAGCCTTTGGGGGTGCGTAGATATTTATCTTCCATGTATCCAGCAAGCATGGGAAGCGTGTTTGGCACCGGACCGGGGCCGTCATGGTCGGCGCGAAACAGCGTGATATAGGATTTACCCTCGGCGTGGTTTTCGTCCAGTACATTGACCCAGATATTGGTCACAAGATGCAGCGCTTTGCGGTTGGCGGGGCGCTCAGCCATAAATTTCAGGCGTGCCTGACGGCTGTTGATCATTTGACCAAAAACTTCCAGTTCGCCATCCTCAATAAAGGTATCGGCAAACGCCTCGGATTCACGAAAATCCACGTGTCGTGCATAGGCGATGCTGAGTTTCTCGCAGGCCCTTTCAATCAAATCGCGTTCTGCTTCTGTCATGATTTTTTCTCCCTGTTGAGCCGTACTGGATCATCGCTGAGATGGATAAGTTGCTTGCCGAAATCGCGCCTGCTCCCCATGTTTTATTATTCTATCAATGCAGCATAGCCTGTATAAGCAGCCTGAAAAACATAAATCCCGGATATCCGGACTCGACATAATCCATGACGGCTAACGCCATATCCCCCAGCAGCAAATTGCCTGGGCGCGCGTTCAGGTTTTCAAGAAAAGGACTATTATGCGGTTCATGTTCACCATTATCATGCGTACATGCATGGCCTTGCCTATAGGGGTTTTTCTGGCCGTAACTCCCTCCCAAATCGCGATGGCATCCTGTGGCGCTTCATTTTGTTCGATCAATACCAACTGGAATATGCAGGGGGCCACGGTCGAGCCCGGCTGGCGGCTTGATCTGCGCGGCGAATATATCGATCAGGATCAGCCCATGACGGGCAGCAGTGAAGTTGACGTTGGCCAGATTCGCCGTCACCATGATGAGGTCGAAACCCGCAACCGCAATGTGCTGGCGACGCTTGACTATGCGGTGAATGACCGCCTGGGTTTTTCGGCAACTGTGCCGGTGACAGATCGCTCTCATGCGCATATCCATAATCATCGTGGCGCAAAAATTCCCGGAAACTGGGATTTCACGCGACTGGGGGATGTTCGCCTGCAAACCCGCTATCAATGGAGCGTGGAAAATCAGGCGCAACCACCGGGCCAGAGCACCTATGGCGTCAATCTGGGGGTAAAACTTCCGACCGGTAAAATCCACGTGGAGAACTCAGCCGGAGAACGCGCCGAACGCAGTTTGCAACCCGGCACCGGCACGACGGATCTGTTGCTGGGCGCTTATTATAACCGGCTGCTCAGCGGTTCAGATGCCTCATGGTTTGTTCAGGGATTGTTGCAACAGCCGCTTAACAAACACGAAAATTTTGAACCCGGCCATCGGATCACAGCCGATCTGGGATTGCGATACGAACTCAATAATAAAATTGGTTTGTTAGGGCAAATCAATACACTGCTTGTTGAACGCGATCAGGGTTTAGAGGCAGAACCCGACAGCACAGGCGGCAAATTCGTATATTTCAGCCCCGGTGCCACTTTTGCCGTGACACCGACTGCGCAGCTATACGGCTTTGTGCAATTGCCGATGTACCAATATGTCAACGGCGTGCAATTGACAGCGGATTACTCTGTCGCTGCTGGTGTAAGCATCCGGTTTTAGGGGCGCTTCCGGAGTCATCATCGCGAGCGAAACACGGCGACCCGGTAGTCATACGGTAAGGCCTTACCGTATGACTCTGGATTGCCACGTCGCTACGCTTCTCGCAAAGACGATAGCGGGTGCTTCAATCCAGACAAGGATGCCCCTACCGCCCCTCGAACTTTGGCTTCCGCTTTTCGCGGAACGCCTTGACGGCTTCGATGTGATCATGCGTGAAGGACAGCACACCCATGTGGGACGACACGCTTTCCAGCGCCTGAAACAGATCGCTGCGCAACCCGTCATAAACGGCTTTTTTCGTCATGCGGATTGCCAAGCTGGGGCCGTTGGCCAGCCGTTCGGCAAAGGCATAGGTGTGCGCCATCAACTGATCATCGGGCAGCACCTTGGAGACAATGCCCAGCCGTTCGGCTTCTTCCGCGCTGAACATATCGCCAGTCCACAACAATTCCAGCGCCTTGGTCAGGCCCACCAGGCGCGGCAGTAAAAACGCCCCGCCATCGCCGGGCGCCAGGCCGACATTCACATAGGATTCCGCAAAGCGCGCGCTGGCGGCGGCAAAGCGGATATCGGCATACAATGTCATGTCCATGCCCGCGCCAGTGGCCGCGCCATTGACCGCGCAAATATACGGCTTGTCCAGCGCACTTACGGCGCGCGCCACGGGGTGCACACGGGTCAGCAGATATTCCTTGAACTGATTGGGGGTTTCGTCCTTGCCCATGGTCGATAAATCGCCGCCTGAACAGAACGCCTTGCCGACACCAGTCAGTACAACCACTGCCACATCCTCGCGGGCCTGGGATTCGCGCAACGCCGCCGCCCAGCCCAGCAGCATTTCATCACTGAAAGCATTGCGGCTTTCGGGACGGTTCAGAGTGATGGTGGCGATCTTGTTTTTTACGTCGAACAGAATGTCTGGCATTGGACTCCCCTTTATGCTGCGATAGGGTAGTTTTACGATAGTGGTGACGTAATATCCACAGCGATTGACCGGGAGCGGATGATGATACAAAGCCTGCCCTTACAGGGAATTACCGTGATTGAACTGGGCAGCAGCCTGGCCGCCCCCTATGCAGCGCTGATATTGGCGGAAATGGGGGCCGAGGTGATCAAGGTGGAGCATCCCGAAGGCGGTGATGCTGCGCGCACCTGGGGGCCAAATGGGGCGTATGGCTTTTCACTGATGTTCGAAGCCTTCAATCGCAACAAAAAATCCATCACGGTGGATTTTACCAATAAGACAGAGCTGGCCCGGTTGCGCCAGCTAATCCTGGATCGCGCTGATGTGGTGCTACAGAATCTGCGGCCAGGCGTGGTGGAGGATCTGGCGTTGGGAGGTGACGTCTTACAGGCCGAGAAACCCTCGCTGATTTATTGCAATGTGGGTGCCTTTGGCGGGACGGATGAAATGTCGCGGTTGCCGGGCTATGACCCATTAATGCAGTCGTTCAGCGGCCTGTGCCATGTAACCGGCCCGGAGGATGGTGAGCCATGCCGTGTGGGTGTTCCCATCATTGATATGGGTACGGGAATGTGGGCCGCGATGGGCATACTAGGTCAATTGTTTGCGCGGCGCGAAAGCGGCAAGGGCGCGATTGTGGATGTGGCCTTATATGAAACGGCGATGGCTTATATGGCGATGCCGATGGCCAATGTGATGGCAAGCGGTAAGTCACCGGGGCGTTTTGGTTTGCGGGGGCCGGGCGGACTTGCGCCCAATCGCGGTTTTGCGGCGCAGGATGGGATGATCATCATTACCGTTGGCACCAATGGGCAGTTCCGCAAACTTTGCGCCATGCTGGGCCATGCGCAATGGGCACAGGATGAACGCTTCACCACACCGATGCTGCGCTCGCGTAATGAAGCGGCGCTGAATGTGCTGATGAGTGATATTATCCGTACACGCCCGCGCGCGCACTGGATGGCGGAACTCGACAAGGTTGGCGTACCTAATGCGCCGGTTCACACCCCGCTAGAGGCGTTCAATCACCCCCAGATGAAAGCCAGCGGACTATTGCAGGCAGGTACAGAGGGCGGATCGCAGCAGATTTCACTACCGCTAAAATTTGATCACACACGCTTGCCATACCGCAACCGCGCGCCCAAACTGGGCGAGCATAATGATTTATTGAAAGCGTGAGGATGGCTTAATCAACAGCATCACAGCTTGACGCAAAACCCCCTATCGCGCATGCTGTTCTGATCGGGAAAAATGATCGAATAATGGTCAGCACAGGATAAGCAGGGGGAGCGCATCATGGCGCAGCGTCACATACTTGATGGCTACAAGATTGTAGATTTCACGCAGGTTCTGGCGGGGCCAAGCTGTACCCGCGCCATGGCTGAAATGGGCGCAGAAGTTATCAAGATAGAAATCGCGCCGGGGGGCGACATGACCCGCAACCTGCCCTGGCTGCGCAATGGGCGCAGCGGTTATTTCATCCAGCAGAACCGGGGCAAGCAGTCGCTGTGTCTCAATCCCAAAACGCCCGAAGGCCTGCATATTATCAAGGAGCTGATCAAGGGCGCGGATGTATTCATTGAATCGTTTTCACCGGGTGCGATTGGCCGCATGGGACTTAGCTGGGATGTTGTGCAAGCGCTTAATCCCAGGGTGGTGATGTGCTCCATTTCCGCGCTGGGGCAGACTGGACCGCTCAGCCAGTTGCCGGGTTATGATTATATTGCGGCCGCCTATGCGGGCATTCTCGACAATATTGGCTATCCCGATGGGCCGCCGTTGCTGACCGGGATGGCGATCGGCGATATCAGCACCGGGGCCAATGCGTTTGGTTCAATCATGGCGGCGCTGCTGGACCGTTCACGCACCAATGAGGGGCAACATCTGGATATTTCGCTGCTGGATACATATTTCCATATGCACGAAGTGAATGTGCAGCATTATTCGGGCAGCAATGGCGCGATGGTGCCGACGCGCTTTGGCAATCTGCATTCATCGATTTTTCCGATTGGCATTTTTAAGGCCCGCACCGGCTATGTATTTCTGTTGGCGGTTCCCGCTACCTGGCCTGCGTTCTGCAAGGTGATTGAGCGCGAAGATCTGATTGAGCATCCGATGTACACCACGGTGCCATTAAGGGCTGAAAACCGCTTCAAGCTGGCCGAAGAAATTCAGGCCTGGTGCGATAAACAGCCCAGCGATGCCGTCATCATTAAAAAGTTTCAGGATGCGCATTTGCCCATCGCGCCGATTCTGTCGGTGCCACAGGCCATGTCGGAACCACACATGATCGAACGGGGTGTGGTGCGCACCATTCACGACCGTGGTTTTGGCGAACTGCAAATTCCCAATATTCCGCAGCGCTTTACCAAATATCCTGATCGGCTGGAATTGCAGGCACCTTATATCGGCGAACATAATGCGCAGGTGCTCAGCAAACATCTGGGCTACGGCACCGACAAGATCAAGGCGCTGGTTGACGCGGGCGTATTGCATGCCGAAGTCATCCCGGCCGCTGCGCAATAATCACACCACACAAAAGGAAAAACAAAATGGCAGGAGATATGGAAGGCAAAGTCGTGCTGATCACTGGCGCGGGTTCGGGCATTGGCCGGGAATCGTCGCTGCTGTTTGCGCGCGAAGGCGCGAAAGTCATGGTCGCCGACATCAATGAAAAGGGCGGCGAGGAAACCGTGGGTCTGGTAAAACAGATGGGCGGCGCCGCCAGCTTCGTGCGTTGCAATGTCGCCAAAGGCCCGGAAGTTGAAGCCATGGTCAAGGCCACCGTCGCAACCTATGGCCGACTGGACGCGGCCTTCAACAATGCCGGCGTCGAAGGCGATACCCGCGCCACCATCATTTCGTGTACGGAGGAAAATTTCGATCTTAACATCGCCGTCAATCTGAAAGGCGTGTGGTGGTGCATGAAATATGAAATCGAACAATTTTTGCGGCAGGATGGGCCGGGTGCCATCGTCAACACCTCGTCGCTGGCGGGTGTCGTCGGCGTGCCGCGTGGCAACGCCTATGTCGCTGCAAAACATGGCGTCATCGGACTGACCAAAACCGGCGCGCTGGAATATGCGAAGAAAAATATCCGCATCAATGCGGTCTGTCCCGGTGCCATTGAAACCCCGATGCTTGACCGCATCGCGGGCGGCACCGAAAAAGGCTATGAGGCGATGCGCCGCATGGAACCAGTCGGCCGCCTCGGCAAACCCTCCGAAATCGCCGAAGCCGCTCTATGGCTATGCTCGGATCGCGCATCGTTCGTCACCGGTCTCGCCATGTCCGTGGACGGCGGTGCCTTCGCGCAGTAAAGCTTAGCTGCGACTATGTGTTATGGTGTGCTTTAGGCTTGCTTGAAGTAGGCCAATGAACTATATTTTATCAGCGGAACCGACGCGTGGAATTTGAATGGGATTCGGCGAAAAGCGATGTGTGCTTTGCTGATCGCGGTTTTGATTTCGCCTTTGTTCTAAGAGCGTTCATAGATCCGGATCGTGTTGTCCATAAGGATACGCGCCGGGACTATGGTGAGGATCGGTACCAGTTGCTTGGTAGGATTGAGGAAATCGTGTTCTTTGTGACTTACACCGTACGCGGCACGGCCATCAGGATTATATCGGCGCGTAAGGCCAATCGGCGGGAAGTGAGGGATTATGACACTAGTACGCGTGAAGATTGATCCGGCCAGACGGGCCTCCTTGCCAAAAGGCCGGGTTGATAAACGCCGTCTTAATGCGACGGCAGAGCAAGAGATACTCCGCCAGCAAAGCGCCGATGAAGCTGACGCCATGCGGGACGCGGCCAAATTCGCGCGCCGGGTCCGCAGGCGCCTTGGGCTTACCCAGCAGGAATTCTCACGGCGTATTGACGTGTCTCTCGATACCGTTCGTAATTGGGAGCAGGGAAAACGCAGCCCCACCGGCGCCGCCAGAGCATTGCTAAGAGTGCTGGACAGGGCGCCAGAAGCGGCCCTCTCCGCTCTGGACGGCGCATAGATAGTTTTTTGGGGTTCTGCTATTGCCCCACCGCAATATTATCCAGCAGCCGGGTTTTTCCAATGCGCGCGGCGACGATCAGGCGGGCGGGGCGTGCGACAATGCGGGTAAGCGGTGTCAGGTCCTCGGCGTCGCACAGTTCAAGATAATCGACGCTATCGAACCCGCCGCGCAGCAGTTCACTGTGGCCCCAGGCAAGATGCGCGCCCGCATCTGATCCATCGGCAAGACGGTTTGCCACGGCCTGCAAAGTGCGTGGGATCGCCAGCGCCTGCGCGCGTTGCTCCGTACTCAGATACACGTTGCGCGAGGAAAGCGCCAGTCCATCCGCCTCACGCACAGTGGGCACGCCAGCAATTTCCGTTGGAATATCCAGATCGCGGGCCATGCGGGTAATGGTTTTCAGTTGCTGATAATCTTTCTCGCCAAAAAACGCCGTGTCGGGCAGCACCTGAAGCAACAGCTTGGTGACAACAGTGGTCACGCCCTGAAAATGTCCGGGCCGCGCCGCGCCGCACAGCCCCTCGGTCAGGCCGGTGACATTAACCGTGGTCGATGTGCCGGGCGGATACATGATATCGACTGTCGGCAGATATACCAGATCGGCATGCGCCTTAATCAGCCGGTCCAGATCGGCGGCCTCATTGCGTGGATAGGCGTCGAAATCTTCGTTGGGACCGAATTGCGTGGGGTTGACGAAAATCGAAACCACCACTTTATCGCAACGCGACTTCGCGGTTTTGACCAGTGTGATATGGCCATCATGCAGTGCACCCATCGTAGGCACAAAACCAATGCGCAGGCCCTGTGCGCGCCACACCCGCACCTGTGTGCGCAGATCAGGAATATTACGGACGGTTGCGATGGCGGAATTATCTGGCATAAGTTTGCCTCTTGATCGTCATAGCGAGGAGCGTAGCGACGCGGCAATCCACCAAGCCTTCGCCAGAAGGCTACGGCTGGCAAAGGAGTCACGAACACAGGCCTTTGCGTGAAACTCTGGATCGCCACGCTCCTCGCGATGACGAAAAGAGTGTGGTGAAAAAATATCTAATCCGCCTACGAACTAGCCTGCAATCTGTGTCAGCCGGGGTTTTGCGACAGACTGTTTCTGCTTGTAGACATTTTTCTGCGCCGGAAACTCGCGCTTGCGCACGGCGTTTGCATAGGCGTCGATGGCGCGCCGGGTTTCGCCGGCCACATCGCCAAACACTTCAACGAATTTCGGAACGTTTGTGCCGAACAGTCCGGTCATGTCTTCACTGACCAGAATCTGTCCATCGCACACAGATGATGCGCCGATGCCGATGGTGGGAATATCAATCCGCGCAGTGATGTCTTTCGCAAGATCTTCAACCATGCCCTCAAGCACGATACAGAATGCGCCCGCTTCAGCGATGGCGACGCTGTCATCGAGTATGGCCCGCGCTTCGCGCTCGCCGTGGCCGCGCGAGCGGTAGCCGCCCAGTGTGTTGACCATTTGCGGGCGCAGGCCCGTGTGACCCATTACCGGTATGCCGCGTTGAACAAGGAAGTGTACGGTGTCGGCCATTTCGCGGCCGCCTTCCAGTTTGATCCCGGCGCATCCGGTTTGCGCCATGACGCGCGCGCAATTGCGAAACGCGGCCTCGGGCGATTCCTGTGTGGTGCCGAAGGGCATATCCACAATCACACAGGCGCGGCTGGATCCGCGCATGACCGCCTGTCCGTGGGCGATCATCATATCAAGCGTAACCCCCAACGTGCTGTCCATGCCGTACAGCACCATTCCAAGTGAATCGCCGACCAGCATCAGATCAACCACTTCGTCCATCATCCGCGCCATGGGCGTGGTGTATGCCGTAAGGCACACAAGCGGCGTGCCGCCTTTGCGGGAACGAATGGCCGGTGCCGTGATGCGACAAATGGTATTGGTTTTGCTCATCTTGCAGTCTCCCTGGAACCCGCCCGGTCTGTGCCGGTTTTCGGTCAAGTCAGGTGGGGAATATAGTCATTATTTCCCCGGAAAGCGATTCTTATGTTTGATAGAAAACAGATTTTCTCAAATCAAC
>CAMTVX010000069.1:0-6218 GCA_947085295.1 uncultured Alphaproteobacteria bacterium
GCCGATGCCGCGGGCGACATGGCGCTCGCGGCATTGACCGAACGCGCCCAAGCAGCGGGCATCGAGGCGATGGCCCTGTCGCCGAGGCTGGGCGACTTCAACGAGGACCTGCAAGCCTTCGGCCCCGACGCGCTGCGGGCTGCGCTGCTCATCCAGCTCGCACCGCAGGATGCCGTGCGATTCATCCCCGAAGCATCGGCCAAAACGGGGTGAGGCGGAGATAGCCTCAACAATATGACTGACAGCACGGCGCCCGGTGCGGAAGCTTGGGCCTCCACCAACACGGAGGCACAAGTATGTTTGAAGAAATCTTCTTTCCCCGAATCGCAGAGAAACATCGAGCAGCGCCGCTTGCCGAACCACGGGCACGGTATCTTCGTCATCTCAAGGAAATCGGCACCTGTCGCAGCACCCTGCGCAAATGCGCCAACGATCATCTCAACCTTGTCCGGCTTCTGATTCCGCAGGAAGACGACCGGATCAGCATTCGCGGGATCGAGGCAGCGGCGACGATCTGGTCTCAGCCGAAAGGGCGCAGATGCGACAGGGCAGCCACTGCCAAGGCCCGTCAACGGTTCATCGGCCACGGCATCGATTTGCTGCGCTTTCTGGGCTGGGTCGATGAAGCCAAAGAAAACCATCATCCGCACCATGCCGAGGTACGGGTATTCGAAGGGTGGTTGCGAATTGAACGCGGCCTGTCTGATGCGACAATAGAAGACTATTGCCGCGCTGCTGACCACTTCTTCTTCTGGCTTGCAGGAAGAGGCACGTCGCTGGACGCCATCCAGATGTCCGACGTCGACGATGCCATTGCGACAGAGCACAGGCGGGGCGCTTGGAACCGGAGGACAATCCATGATTACGCGCAGCGTCTGAGGCCGTTCTTTGCCTTCGCCGAAGAGTGCGGCTGGTGTCGGACCGGGCTGGCTGCGGGGATCATGGCGCCTCAGTTCATGGCGGACGAGACCGTTCCGAAGGGCATCAAGCGCGAAGACGTTGTGCGTCTGCTGGCCTCCGTTCAGGGCGATCGCCCAGTCGAGAAGCGCGACCGCGCGATCCTGATGCTGTTTGTCGCCTACGGGTTGCGAGCCGGGGAAGTCGCCGGTCTGCGGCTTGATGATCTGGACTGGGAGAACGAGATCATTCGCGTTCGTTGCCCCAAACCGGGCCGAACCCATGTCTGGCCACTCACACCGGCTGTCGGCCATGCCATTCTGCGCTACATCACGGACGTCCGTCCGAACGGTCACGGACGAAGCCTCTTCTTCACGTCGCAAGCGCCCATCCGACCGGTCGGCCGAAAGACTCTCGGCAAGATCGTCCATGATCGCCTCGCAGGCATCGGCATCGTCACCGGTCGGCGCGGAACGCATGCATTGCGTCACGCCGCAGCTCAGCATCTGCTGGATCAGGGCATGTCCATGAAGGTGATCGGAGACTTTCTTGGACACAGCGACCCGTCCTCCACCGCGATTTACGCCAAGGTCAACCTCGCAGCCCTCCGCGAAGTGGCGGCCTTCGATCTGGAGGGGCTGGCATGACGCTGCGCGAGGCGATCGAGCAATACATCCTTTGGCGACAGGCTCATGGCGCAAAGTTCACGACTGCGCGGAATCTGCTGCGTCAGTTCCTCCGTCATGCAGACGGGGACGCCGAGTGCGACGCTGTCACCATGGCGCAGGTGCTGGCCTTTCTGGCCGGCGAGGGACCAGTGACACGGCATCGCGAGAACAAGAACTACGCCCTTGCCGGGTTCTGGCGCTATGCAATCAGCCGGGGCTATGCGCGCTGTTCACCCTTGCCCGACAATGAACCGAGATCGCCTTTGCGTGCGCCGCCCTACATTTACGCACGCGACGAACTGCGGCGACTCTTTGATTCCACGGCCGTGGAGATCAGTCGGCGCGGTGCCAGGCAACTCGACGCGGTCACGTTCCGCACCCTGCTTCTTCTGCTTTACGGCGCCGGGTTGCGCTTCAGCGAGGCCACGGGGCTCACGCGGGCGGATGTGGACCTGTCGGAAGCCATCCTGACCATCCGAGACACGAAGTTCCACAAGAGCCGTCTGGTTCCTGTGGGACCGCAGCTCGCGGCGGCGCTGGCAAACTACATCTTTGTGCGGCCTGGCGACGGGCTTGCGCAGGGTGAAGCCGCGTTCCTGCTGGCAAACCGAGACGGCACGCGGCTCGCCAGCAGTACCGTTCAGACCGCATTCGAAACGCTGCGGCGCATCGCCGGAGTGCACGGCGCGGAGGTCGGTCGGCAGATCCCGCGCCTGCATGATCTCAGGCACAGCTTCGCGGTTCACAGTCTGACCGCTTGGTACCGTAAGGGCGCTGATGTGCAACGGCTGCTGCCAGTACTTTCCATCTATCTCGGCCATTCCGATCTGGAAGGCACGAAGGTCTACCTGTCGATGACGCCGGAGCTTCTGCAGCAGGCGTCGCTGCGTTTTGCGCGTTATGCCGATGGTGGTCAGAATGCCTGAACGTGAATCCCTTGGTCCATGGCTTCGGCGCTTCCTGGTCGAGTACATCGTCACCGAACGCAATCTGGCCCGCAACACCCGCACGAGCTATCGCGACACCTTCAGCCTGCTGCTGCCCTTCGTCAGCCGCAAGCTGCGCAAACCTGTGGACCGGCTGGCCGTGCGCGATCTCACCTCCGGTCTGGTGCTGAAGTTCCTCGCGCATCTGGAGGAAGATCGCGGCTGTTCCGTTCGGACACGCAATCAGAGGCTTGCCGCCATCCGGGCATTTGCCCGCTTCGTCAGCAGCCGGGATCCGGCTCACGTCGAATGGTGCGGCCATATCCGGGCCATCGCATCGAAGAAATCCATCTCGCCGCCGGTCGGATGGCTGACCAAGGCGGAAATGGAGGCAATGCTCACCGTGCCCGACCGCAAGACCAGGCGGGGTCGCAGCGAATACGCGTTGCTGCTCTTCCTCTACAATACCGGGGCGCGTGTCTCCGAGGCCACGCAATTGAAAGTGCGGGATCTAAAGTTCGGGCGCAGCAACGGTGGTCACGATCTTGCCACCCTGCACGGGAAGGGCGGCAAGATGCGCCAATGTCCGCTGTGGCCCGAAACCGAACGCGTCCTGGCCGATCAGATTATCGGTCGCGCGGCCGATGACGCTGTCTTCGTCAGCAGGTTGGGAACGCCCTTTACCCGCTTCGGTGTCTATCGGTTTATCGAACGTTGCGCGGCCCGGGTACCGAAACTGGCGGGCAGAACAATAACCCCGCATGTGATCCGGCACACGACGGCCTGCCTCCTGGTTCTCGCCGGTGTGGACATCAATACCATCCGAGCCTGGCTCGGCCACGTCTCGATCAGCACCACCAACATCTATGCCGAAATAGATCTTACTCTAAAAGCCAACGCCGTCGCGCTTTGCGAAGTCGGTCAACAACGGCCCGGGCGCTCATGGAAGGAGGACAAGGACCTGATGGCCTTCCTGAAATCCTTGTAGGCGATCTCCGCCTCACGCTGTTTTGGCCGATCCTTCGCGGATAAAGCGGACGGCATCCTGCGGCGCGGTCTGGATGCGCAGTTCCGCCCGCAGCGCGTCGGGGCCGAAGGCTTGCAGGTCCTCGTTGAAGTCGCCCAGCCTCGGCGACAGGGCCATCGCCTCGATGCCCGCTGCTTGGGCGCGTTCGGTCAATGCCGCGAGCGCCATGTCGCCCGCGGCATCGGCATCGCGGGCAATGTAGAGCCGACGCAAGGTCGGCGGCAGCAGAAGGGCGGCAAGATGGTTGGCCGATAGCGCGGCGGCCATCGGCATGGCCGGCAGCGCCAGACGTAGCGACAGCATCGTCTCGATGCCCTCGCCGACGGCGAGCACGTCATCGACCGCACCAAAGCGCACGGCATGGCCGAGGAGGCCGCCCATGGCTCGTCGCGGCGTGTCGACGGGTGCCTTGCCAAAGCCGTCCGGCGCAAGCCAGGTGCGGTGCGCCCCGGTGATGCGGCCGTCGAGATCTGTGACGGCAGCGATCATTGCCGGCCAGGTCTCGGTCGGCGATCTGTCGTCCGGGCGATAGTAGCAGCGCGGATGAAACCATAGCGCTCCCCCATCGTGGACAGCCTTAATGCCGCGATTGCACAGGTAGGTCTCGACGAGCGTCCGGCCGATCGGCTGCGACATGGCGATCAGCCGCTGCGCCGCTTCCGGCGATCCGGCGGGAGCTGGTGTGCGAACGGGCTTTGGGCCGCCGTGCGGTTCAGCGCGCGGCAGACTCAAAAAGCGTCGTGCCTCCTCGGCGACATCGCGAAAATCGATGAAACCGCAGCTCTCGCGGATCACGTCGAGGAGATCGCCATGTTCGGCCGAGGCGGCATCGGACCAATGACCGGCGGCGCCGGGACCGGAGTCCGGTCCGCTGAGCCGGACGAACATCGACCGGCCGGGCGTGTTGCGCACATCGCCCACCGTCCAGTAGCGGCCCTGACGCCGCCCGTTGGACAGGTAATGGCGGCACACCGCCTCGGCATCGCGGGCGAGACGATGCGCCAGTTCGGAAGCGTCGCGGGGCATCACGAACCCTCCCCCGCGCTGACATTATGTTGCGTAGAAACCGTCGATCGTCTGTAGGAGCGCGCCCAATCACGGGGGCGTAACATAATCCTCGGCGCAACATATTCGGTCCATTTACCGGCCGCGCCAGGACCGAACTCTGGCCCCTTTAGCCGGACGAACAGGCTGCGGCCCGGCGTATTGCGGACATCACCGGCCAGCCAATAGTGGCCCTCGCGGCGCCCGTTGGAGAGATAGTGGCGGCATACCGTCTCGGCGTCACGCGCGAGACGGTGCGCCAGATCGGCGGCTTGACTGGACATGGTCGCCTCCCCTCAAACCGCGTTACGATCTGCGATACGGATGAGCGGATGACGCTCCATCAGTGTACTGAGGATAGCCGGGCCGGCGGCGCCGGTGGGGACGAACAGCCGCAGCTTCCACGAGATGATCTCCGGCATCAGGCCCAGGGCCTTCAGCCGTTCCACCATGCCGTCGGTGAAGCCGGAAAGCTCGACGCGATAGTCGTTCATCACCCGGACACGGCGAAGCTGCAATCCGTCCTGAAGCTGCAACATGGTCCGGCCTTCCATGACGGCGGTCCAGGCGCCGGCCGCAGCGAGCACCGGCGCATCATCTGTGGCCGCCTGCGCGACCCATGCCGGTGAGACGAGGCGGCCGATGATCCGCTCGCCCTCATCGCTCTCGAAGCGGTAGACGCGCGAGGAGTCGTTGGGCAGCCGTTTCCAGATCGGCAGCAGCAGGCCGGTGACGATATGGACTTCGCTGCAGGTGAACTCAGGCACATCGGCGAGTTCAGCGTTCCAGGCGGCGGCGAAGGTTTCGCGACCGGCCTCGCGCCAATGGGTCTGCGCCATTGTTGCCAGAGGGATAGCGGTGCGTTCCATCGGACGGAAGAGACGGACGCGCCGTTCGACCTCGCCGTCGTCGAGCATCACACTGGGCGCGGGAACCTGCACAGCGGCGCGGCGCGATTGCGTGTTGACCAGCAGCACGGCGCGGGGATCATCCGCCAGGCCGAGCGCCTCGGTGAGTGAGGCTGGCCGGTTGCGCTCGCGCCGGGTGATCGTCAGCAGCCGGGTTTCGGCCGCCGTGCCTGGATGGGTGTAGATGGTGCGCCGATCAGTGATTTTGAGGCTCTCGGCGGTCAGCGTTTCGAGGCCCATATCGTAAGTGCCGGACGCAACCGCGCCCTCGATCCTGGCCGCCAACAGACGCTCGAACACGGTGAACAGGATGTTTTGCAGATCGATGGTGAGCGCCAGCAGCCGGTTAAGGAAGGTGGTGATCGGCGGCAACACGTCACGCAGGCCGTTGCTGTCGGTGAGACGCAGTCCCGTCGCGTCCTCGAACGCCTGCAGGGAACAGTCTTCGACCTTGCCGGAATAGAGCAGCGCGTAAAGCTGGCGCAGTGCGGCGCGCGCATAAGGGGATTCCAGATTGTCCCCGGCGCGGAACAAGCCCTGTCCGCCGGTCTGGCGCTGGCCCCTGGTGATGGCGCCGAGCGTGTCGAGGCGCCGCGCGATGGTGGAGAGGAAACGCTTCTCCGCCTTCACATTGGTGGCGACCGGGCGGAACAGCGGCGGCTGCGCCTGGTTGGTCCGGTTCGTACGCCCGAGGCCCTGGATGGCGGCGTCGGCCTTCCATCCGGCTTCGAGCAGATAGTGGACGCGC
>CAMTVX010000070.1:0-23721 GCA_947085295.1 uncultured Alphaproteobacteria bacterium
GTGACGTCGACGACGGCGCCGATGACCTGGGAAATACGGCCAACAACATTGCTGCTCATGTTCTAATCCTCGTATCTGCTTACAGCGCTTCTGCGCCGGAAATGATTTCGATAAGTTCTTTGGTGATCGACGCCTGACGGCTGCGGTTATAGGTCAGGTTCAATTTCTGGATCATCTCGCCCGCATTGCGGGTGGCGTTGTCCATGGCGCTCATGCGCGCGCCCTGTTCGCTGGCGGCGTTTTCCAGCAAAGCGCTGAAAATCTGCACCGAGACGTTGCGCGGCAATAAATCTGCCAGAATTTCGGCCTCATCCGGTTCATATTCGTAGGATGCGCCGCCCATGTCGGATGCGCCGCCTGCCACGGCGGCCAGATCAATCGGGATCAACTGGACGGCGGTGGGGATTTGCAGAATGACCGAACGGAAGCGGCTGAAGAACAGGGTGCAGACATCAAATTCGCCGGCTTCATACATCGCCAATACACGATCGCCCACAGCGGCCGCGTTCACAAAGCCGATATTGCGCACATTGTTATGTTCGATCGTGTCGATGATCAGATTTCCATACAGACGGCGCAGCGCGTCGCGGCCCTTGCGGCCAACGCACAGAATTTTGACCGTCTTGCCTTCGCGTTGCAGCCTGACAATATGCTCGCGCGCCAGACGCGCAATGCTGGAATTAAACCCGCCACACAGGCCCCGTTCAGCGGTCGCCACCAGTAGCAGATGCACCTGATCACGGCCCGTGCCGCCCAGCAGAGGCGATACGCCATCGCGCCCGGCCACGCCCGCCGCCAGATTATTGATTACCCGGCCCATGCGTTCGGTATAGGGACGCGAAGCCACAGCCGCATCCTGCGCCCGGCGCAGTTTGGCGGCGGCCACCATCTGCATCGCCTTGGTGATCTTCTGTGTAGAACGCACAGAGGCGATACGATTTTTAAGTTCCTTGAGGCTGGCCATGATCTATTTCACAGTGGTTAAAGTGTTTTGCATCTAGATTGAATCCCTAACTCACCACCCCTGTCACCCCGCACTTGTTGCGGGGTCCAGGGACACACGCATAGGCCTGAGTTTGGTACCCTGGACCCCGGAACAAGTCCGGGGTGACAAAGCGGGAATTGGGTGGTGAGTGTCAATTTCAACACAATGGGCCTCACGCAAACGCTTTGGTGAACGCGGTCAGAATTTCGCGCAGTTTGGCGTCGGTCGCATCCGAAATGGCTTTTTCATCGCGGATCGCGGCCACCACGGCGGCATGCTTGTCATGCATGTGGCGCAGCAGGGCCTGTTCATACCGGCCAATGGCGTCAACGGCGATGCCGTCAAGGAAGCCCTTGGAGCCGCTGAACAGCACAATCACCTGTTCTTCCACGGTCAGCGGCGAAAACTGGTTCTGCTTCAGCAGTTCCGTCAACCGCGCGCCGCGCGCCAGCATTTTCTGTGTCGAGGCGTCCAGATCGGAACCGAACTGCGCAAACGCCGCCATTTCGCGGTACTGCGCCAGTTCCAGCTTCATCGAGCCGGACACCTGCTTCATCGCCTTGATCTGTGCGGCCGAACCCACGCGCGACACCGACAGACCGACATTCACCGCAGGACGGATGCCCTGGTGGAACAGGCCGGTTTCCAGAAAGATCTGGCCATCGGTGATCGAAATCACATTGGTTGGAATATAGGCCGACACGTCATTGGCCTGGGTTTCAATCACCGGCAGTGCGGTGAGCGAACCGGCGCCATTATCATCATTCAGTTTGGCGGCGCGTTCCAGCAGACGGCTATGCAGATAGAACACGTCGCCCGGATAGGCTTCGCGCCCCGGCGGGCGGCGCAGCAGCAGCGACATCTGGCGATAGGCCACGGCCTGCTTGGACAGATCGTCATAGATCATCAGCGCATGCATGCCATTATCGCGGAAAAATTCGCCCATGGTGCAACCGGTATAGGGCGCCAGAAACTGCAGCGGCGCCGGGTCGGATGCGGTGGCGGCGACGACGATGGTGTATTCCATCGCGCCCGCTTCGGTCAGGGTTTTTACGATCTGCGCCACGGTCGAACGTTTTTGTCCGATGGCGACATAGACGCAATACAGCTTTTTGGATTCGTCCGTACCCTGATTGATCGACTTCTGGTTGAGAATGGTGTCGATGGCGATGGCGGTTTTGCCGGTCTGGCGGTCGCCAATGATCAGTTCGCGCTGGCCACGGCCAACCGGGATCAGGCTGTCGATCGCCTTCAGGCCGGTCTGCATTGGTTCGTGTACGGATTTGCGCGGGATAATGCCCGGCGCCTTGACTTCTACGCGGCGGCGCTCAGAACTGACCAGCGGGCCTTTGCCGTCAATCGGATTGCCCAGGCCATCGACCACGCGGCCCAGCAGGCCCTTGCCCACGGGGGCGTCCACGATGGCGCCGGTGCGTTTGACCACATCGCCTTCCTTGATGTTGCGGTCATCGCCGAAAATCACCACGCCGACATTGTCGCTTTCAAGGTTCAGCGCCATGCCCTTGGTGCCGTCGGAAAATTCGACCATTTCACCGGCGCGCACTTTATCCAGGCCATGAATGCGCGCGATCCCGTCGCCAACGCTCAGTACCTGGCCGATTTCGGATACTTCGGCCTCAACGCCGAAATTCGTAATCTGCTGTTTAAGGATCGCGGAAATTTCCGCAGCCTGGATGTCCATCAGCCAACCTCTTTCATAGCAATCTGTAAATTGTTCAGTTTTGTGCGCAGCGAGCCGTCAATCATGCGGCTTCCCATGCGCACGATAAGCCCGCCCAGTATAGAATTAACCACGTCCGCCTGTAACTGCACATCGCGTCCAGCGGCCTGTTTCAGCGCGGCCTTGATCGCATCCAGTTGCGCGCCGTCCAGCGCATGGGCAGATGTCACCCGCGCCGACACTTCGCCGCGATGGTTCGCCAGCAGGGCGTTGAAAATCGTGATCATGCCTGGCAGCACGAACAGCCGACGCTTTGACGCCACCAGACCGATAAAGCGCGCGGTCAGGTCTTGCGCATTCATGCGTGCCAACACGGCGGCCATGGCCTTGCCCTGCTCCGCGCGGCTGAATACCGGACTGCGCACCAGGCGCGTTAAATCGGCGCTCGCGCCCAGCATCGCTGTCAGCGCGGCCAGATCAGCCGCCACGGCGTCCAGCGTCCCCGCTTCGCGCGCCAGTTCGAAAATCGCTGTGGCGTAACGCCCGGCAAGTCCCGAAACGCCCGCAACCTGTTGTGTTTGCTCAGCCAATTGAGGCCCCTCAACTGCGCCCGCCGCAAATGCGCAGGCAAAATACCAACCATATGAAAACAAAAGGCTTTTCCGAGCATCACGGAAACCCGCAACAACCATGCCCTTAAAGCCGCGCGTGTCCTAACATGACTTCGGTATGGACGCAAGCGCGGGCGGCGTTTAACTCACATAAAGCTGTAGGGGTCGACATCGACGTTCAGGCGCAGTTTGGGCGGGACTTTGGCCTGTGCGAGCCATTGCCGTAAAATCGCCTGCACATTATGCTGGCGGGTGGCCATCAGCAACAGGCGATAGCGGTGGCGGCCGCGCAGCAGCGCCAGCGGAGCGGGGGCGGGGCCCAGCACCTGCAAATCTTTGCCATGCGGGGCATGGCGCGCGAGCAGGGTGGCGAAGTCGCGCACCTGTATCTGATCGGGACCGGAAATGATTAGCGCCGCTAGGCGGCCAAACGGCGGCAGGTTGCGGGCGCGCCGCGCGTCTGATTCCGCCGTAAGGAATTGCGCCTGATCGCCGGAAATCAGCGCCTGCATCACCGGGTGCTCTAGCATATAGGTCTGCATCACCGCATGGCCGGCACGTGCTGCGCGCCCGGCGCGGCCCGACACCTGATGCAGCATCTGAAAGGTGCGTTCCGCCGCGCGCAGATCACCACCCGCCAGGCCAAGGTCTGCGTCAATCACGCCAACCAGTGTCAGATCGGGAAAGTGATGCCCCTTGGCGATAATCTGTGTACCGATCAATAATCTGGTTTCGCCACGGGTGAAGGCGGCAAGGGTTTTGCGTGCCTGATCGACGCTGTGATCACCGGATAAAATGGCGGACGCAAGTTGCGGGAATGCGGCTGCCACTTCTTCGGCCAACCGTTCAATGCCGGGGCCCAGCGCCACCATTTTATCTTCGACGGCGCAGGCGGGACAGGCTTTGGGCTTTTGCGCCTCATGCCCGCAATGATGGCACAGCATGCGATTGTGAAAACGGTGTTCGACCAGCCAGGCCGAACAGTTCGGGCATTCCATGCGATGGCCACAGGCGCGGCACAGGGTCAACGGCGCATAGCCGCGCCGGTTGAGATAGAGCAGCACCTGTTCGCCGCGCGCCAGGGTTTCGGCCATTAATTGCAGCAGGCGCGGCGAGATAAACTGTCCGGCGGGAAGACCGGCCGCGCGCATATCCACCGCTTCGATGCTGGCCAATTGCGCGCCGCCGTGCCGGTCCGGCAGGATCAGATGGCGATAACGCCCGGTCTGCGCATTCACCACAGTTTCCAGCGATGGCGTGGCGGAGCTTAGCACAATCGGAATATTGCTGAGATGCGCGCGCACCACCGCCATATCGCGCGCATGATAGATGACGCCGTCTTCCTGTTTATAGGCGGCGTCATGTTCTTCGTCTGCGATGATCAGGCCAAGCTGCGTGAACGCAAGAAACAGCGCGGATCGCGCCCCCACCACGACGCGCGCTTCACCATTTGCCACGGCGCGCCAGATATTGCGCCGCCGCGCATCGGGTAATTGCGAATGCCATTCCGCAGGCAGTACGCCAAAGCGCGCCCTGAAGCGTTCCAGAAACTGCACGGTGAGCGCAATTTCCGGCAGCAGCACCAGCGCCTGTTTGCCGTGGCGCAACGCTTCGGCGATGGCCTCGAAATACACCTCGGTTTTGCCGGACCCGGTGACGCCCTGCAGCAGGGTGCAGGAATAATTTTGCGCCGCCACCGCGTCACACAAGTCCCGCGCCGCCGCCGTCTGTTGCGCAGAAAGTTGCGGGCCGGGATGGCTGGCGTCAGGTGCGTCAAATGGCGGAACGCGCCGTGGCCGCTTTGGTTGTGCGGCGGAAGCAACCCGCATCGCCAGCCGCAACACCGCTCCGGGCGGGCTGAGCGTATAATCCGCCACCCAGTCAATGAAACGCCGCAAATCCTCCGGCAAGGGCGGCAGATCGAGTTTTGCATGCACGGACTTCAGCTTTGCCGGATCAACGCCGCCCTGGGCCGCCCTCCACACCACCCCCACCATCTGGCGCGCACCCAGAGGCGCCATCACGAAATCCCCCGGCGACAGGCTTGCCCCCTCCGGCACGGCATAATCATACGCCCCCGCCAGCGGCAGCGGCAGCAGCACGGCGACGGTGCGCGAAGTGGGGGATGTAGCCTCAGACGAATCCATAACCTAAAGTTTGCCATTCTGGCGCAGCGTAAAGCGACCCGTTTCAGTTGAGAGGGTATAATATGAGATAACCAGCGCATTAAACCCTTGTAGCAGGCGCGTCACGCGCTTATATTATGACCAGATTTCTGGTCATAATGGGAGATGTCCGATGGTCACGGTCAATCTGGCGCATGCCAAGGCGCATCTGAGTGCATTGCTGAAACAGGTTGAGGCGGGCCAGGAAGTGACCATCACCCGGCATGGCCGTCCGGTGGCGCAGCTTTCCCCGGTGACGCGCGCGAAACTTCCGCTGCGCGATTTGACCGCGTTCCGGGCGACAATGCCGCCCTGGCGGCGTCCAAGTGTGGAGTTGATACGTGAGATGCGTGACGAAGGATATTGATGCGCTATCTCGACACCAGCTTTCTCACCCCTCTCATAAAACAGGAACCAACAAGCGAAAGGGTCACCCGGTTCGTAGCCGGGCTTCCAGCGAGGGAGCTGACTATCAGCCATTGGACCCGGGTTGAGTTTTCATCGGTATTGGCCAGAGAGGTCCGCATGGGCGCGATGGACACGCTGGCCGCCGACGCCGCAAATACCCTGTTCGATTCGATTATCGCTGAATCCTTTACTGTTCTGCTGCCTGGCCCATCCGAGTTTGATCTCGCCAGGCAGTTCATCGCCCGGTATGAAAGCGGGCTGCGCGCGGGCGACGCCCTGCATCTGGCGATCGCCAGCACACATGGCGTCACCGCCATCTACAGTCTCGACAAGACACTGATAAAAGCCGGAACCCTGTTCGGCCTGCCGGTGAGTGACGGGGCGATAGGCTAGGTAGCATTCGCCAAGGCCATCCGCTATATTGCGCCACCACACGCAAACGGAAAGTGCATCTCATGAAATTCTTTATCGACACCGCCGATCTGACCGAAATCCGGGATCTTGCCGCCACCGGCATGGTCGATGGGGTGACCACCAATCCGACGCTGGTCGCCAAGGCCGGGCGCGATTTTATTGAAGCGCTCAAGGAAATCTGCGCGCTGGTGCCGGGGCCGGTCAGCGCCGAGGTGACGGCGCTGGATACGGTCGGCATGTTGCGCGAGGCTTCAAGCCTACGCGCTGTCGCAAAAAATATCGCCATCAAGGTGCCGATGACCTGGGACGGGCTGAAGGCCTGCCGGACCCTTGCCAATGACGGCGTGATGGTCAATGTCACGCTGTGTTTTTCAGCCAATCAGGCGCTGCTGGCGGCCAAGGCCGGGGCGGCGTTTGTGTCGCCCTTTGTCGGGCGGCTGGATGATATCAGCCAGGAAGGCATGGATCTGATTTCTGACATTCGCGATATTTATGACAATTATCCTGATCTGGAAACCGAAATTCTGGTTGCATCGGTGCGCCACCCTGCCCATGTACTGGAAGCGGCGCGTATCGGGGCGGATATCTGCACGATACCGCCGAATGTATTGCGCCAACTGATCCGCCATCCCCTGACCGATGCGGGCATTGCCGCGTTTCTGGCCGACTGGGAAAAAAGCGGCCAGAAAATCTGATAGCCAATCGCGAGGAACGAAGGCGTGATCGTTTTCCTGCATACCGCACCGGTGCATATCGCCACCTTTGACGGACTGCGCGACCGCTTTGCGCCTGATCTGGCGCTGCGCCACGTGGTGCGCGAAGATCTGCTGCAGCAGGCAGTGGCGCAGGGCGGCGTAACGCCAGAGGTTGCGGCGGCAACCACATCTGCGCTGGCTGAAATCATGACCGATGACACACTGGCCATTGTGTGCACCTGTTCAACTTTGGGCGCCGTCGCAGAAAGTTTTGACGCCGATGCGCCGATACCTGTTATTCGCATAGATCGTCCGATGGCGGACAATGCAGTGATGCTGGGTAATCATATTGCGGTATGCGGTGCGGTTTCCACAGCGCTTAGCGCGACCATGACGCTATTACATGCGTCGGCAAGAGACATGGACCGCGCCAATGTGACCATTATCGACCATCTGTTCGCCAGCGCCTGGAAATATTTTCAGCAGGGCGACATGGACGCCTATCACCGCGAAGTGGCGCGCGGGTTGCGCGGCGCGGCGCTGAGCGCTGATCTCATCATTCTGGCGCAGGCTTCCATGCACGGCGCGATTGCGCATTGCCCGGAAATCACAATACCCATCTGGAGCAGTCCCGAAACCGGATTTCGCGCCGCGCTGGCGCTGATTGATTATCCGGAAAAAACTGCATGACCGGGATGGCGGCGGAACTGACATCTGGCAATCTTATGCCGAAATTATTTTATTGATCGGTCAGGAAGCATCATGCGTTTTGTAAAATTTTCCTGTGTTTGTTTTTTTGCGCTGGCAATTCTTGCTGGCCGGTTTGGCTTGGCGCCTGCTTGGGCGCAGGGCGATCCGCTTGCGGGGCTGAACACGCAACAGCGCGCGGACCTTGATCGGGTGAACACCTATCTCAATCAGCTTGACCGGTTACAGGCGGGGTTTATGCAGATCGCACCCGATGGCGCGGTCAGCCGGGGAAAGTTTTTTCTCAATCGGCCCGGCCGGATGCGCTTTGAATATGCGCCGCCCGAGGATTTGCTGATCATTGCCGATGGCACATCGGTTGCCATGCGCGAAGGCGCGGATGCGATGATTGACCGCTATCCCATCGGGTCTACGCCGCTTAGCCCGATATTGGCGGACAAGGTAACGCTGGGCGCGGAGCGTGAAGTGGTTTCTGTAAAACGCGATACCGGCCTGTTGCGTGTAAAACTGCGCGACCCGAAGGCGCCAGAAAAAGGCGAGATCACACTGACATTTCTGGATCGTGGCGATGCAAATATCGAGTTGCGGCAATGGGTGGTGATCGACGCGCAGGGCCTGACCACGCAGATCGGCCTGAGCGATATTCGCGCTGTCGGATCACTGGATCCCAAATTATTCATCCTGCTTGATCCAGCCCCCGGATCGCAGAACAAGCGCTGAGCGAAAATGACGCGATCAAAAAAATACCCCGCAATTGTCGGCATACCCTGCGATTACAGAATGATCGGCGATCTGCCATTTCATGCAGTGGGCGAAAAATATATTAATGCCGTGCGCGATGTGGCGGGCGCCGTGCCGTTGCTGATACCTGTTACCAGCGAACCATTGGACATTGCACAAATTCTGGAAGCGGTGGATGGTATTTTTCTGCCCGGTTCGCCATCCAATGTTGCGCCGGAAATTTATGGCGGGCCGCCACCGCGCGCAGGCAATCACGATGATCCGCAGCGTGATGCGCTGAGCTTGCCGCTGATCCGCGCCACAGTGGAAAAAGGCATGCCGCTGCTGGCGGTGTGCCGGGGCATGCAGGAAATGAATGTGGCGTATGGTGGCACCCTGCATCAATTCGTGCATGAGCTGCCGGGACGCCATGATCATCTTAGCGGGCGTCAGGACAAACAGGCGGCGACGCCTGATCGGCGCTACGAACCGGCGCATGACATTACCGTGCTGGCTGAAACAAAACTCGCGCGTATCATCGGTGCCGCGAAATTCCGGGTCAATTCCGCGCATAATCAGGGCATCGACAGACTGGCAGAAGGATTGCATGTGGAGGCTGTTGCGCCCGACGGCACCATCGAGGCGGTGTCGATTGACGGTGCACCCGGCTTTGTACTTGGTGTACAATGGCACCCGGAATGGCGGGCCAGTGAAAACCCCGCCTATGCAGCAATTTTTCAGGCCTTCGGTAAAGCCGTGCAGGCCTGGGCAAAACACAAAAAATAACAGCCCCGGCATCAGATGGTGGGGCCAATCAGGGAGAGCGAACGATGAAAATAGGCATTAACACCGCAGGCATCGGGCCAGAAGGCACCGTTGACGGCATGATTGCGCAGGCCAAAAAAATTGAACAGATGGGTTTTGACAGCCTGTGGATCGCCAGCATGTTCGGACTGGACGCCATGATGTCGATGGCGCTGATCGGGCGTGAAACCAGCCGCATCAAACTTGGCACAGCGGTCGTGCCGACCTATCCCCGTCACCCCCTGACAATGGCGCAGGAAGCCGCCACCGTGCAGGCGGCATCCGGTGGCCGCTTCACCCTGGGCATCGGCCTGTCACATCAACCGATCATCGAAGGCGCCATGGGCATGTCGTATGACAAACCCGCGCGTCATATGCGCGAATATTTACAGGTTCTGATGCCCGCGCTGCGCAATGAAAAAGTGCAGTTCTCTGGCGAGCTGTACAAAACCAACGCGATGCTTACCGTGGCGGAATCAAAAGGCGCGTCCGTTGTGGTCGCCGCACTGGGTGACGTGATGTTAAAAGTCGCCGGCACCTATGCCGATGGCACCATCACCTGGATGACCGGCCCCAAAACGCTGGAAACCCACATCATTCCAAAAATCAGCAAGGCCGCAAAAGAAGCCGGGAAAGCCCCGCCGCGCATTGTTGCGGGTATGCCGTTCGCGCTTGTTTCTGACAAGGAAGCGGTGCGCGAACGACTGGATCGCGGTTTGAAAATGTACGGCACCCTGAAATCCTATCGCGCCATGCTGGATAAGGAAGGCGCCACGGGACCGAGCGATTTCGCATGCGTCGGCAGCGAAAAAGAAATCAGCGCAACCATCCGCCGCCTGCGCGAGATCGGCGTTACCGATCTGAATTGCACATTGCTGGGTGTCGGCGACCGCGACCTGACCCTGCAATTCCTGCAAAGCGAACTGAAGACAACCGCCGCCTAAAGTCTTTCCGTGATTGTTTGAAGCGGCACACGCACCACGTCATTGCGAGCGAAGCGTGGCAACCCGGCTACGCCGTGGCGAGTCCAGAGTCACACGGCAAAGACTGTGTTTGGGATTCTGGATTGCCACGCCTTCGGCTCGCAATGACGATGCTGAATGTGATCTAGGCAGCAGAAGATGATGCGGTTGGTTCCGTGAGCAGCGCGTACAAAGCTGCGCGCTCTCTTGAGCCGCGCAGCTTTGCGCATAGTTCCTGATTGCGCAGCAGGCGCGATACGCGTGCCAGCGTGCGCAGATGTTCTGCACCGCCCGCTTCGGGTGCGATCAGCAGAAAAATCAAATCCACCGGACGGTCATCAATCGATTCAAAATCAATCGGCTGTTCCAGTCTTGCGAACAGGCCCACAACCTTATTGGCTTCGGCGAATTTGGCGTGCGGGATGGCAATACCCTGTCCAACACCCGTGGTGCCCAGGCGTTCACGCGCCAGCAATTTGTCGAGTATGTGCTGCGCATCAAAGCCACACAGCTTGCTGGCAACAGCGCTTATTTCCTGAAGCGCCTGTTTTTTGCCCCGCGCCTTGAGATTGGCAATCACGCCTTCAGGTTTTAATATATCCGCAAGCGACATCGTAATTATGGTTCCCAAAATTCTGATCGCCCGCATGGCATTGTTATGGTCCAATCGGATAGCGCGTTTCAGGCCAAAAAGCAAATTCCGGTGAATGCGAAACTTATTAAATACTTTACGATTTGGGGTCAACCCAACCGATATTGCCGTCTGGGCGGGTGTATACCATGTTTAGCCGTCCATTGCCGCCATTTCTGAATAATAATGCCGGATCATCACCTAATTCCAGATGCATAACGGCTTCGCTTACTGACAAAGTTTTTATATCGGTCTGGTTTTCAGCAATAATTAGCGGCTTGTCCCCCATTGCGATTTCTTCATCCGCGTCTTCCTTTACAGCGGCGAGAACAAAACTTTGCGCCTCTTCATGTGGCTGAGTCGCGTGCGCGCCACGCTTGTGATGATCTTTCAGCCGCCCTTTATAGCGTCGCAACTGTTTCGTCATGCGATCCGAAGCGGCATCGGTACTGGCGTAAACCTCGCTTGCAATGGCATGCGACTGCGCAGTCAGGCCGGAACTTAGATGCAACAGAATATCAGACCGGTATCCGGCCCCATCACGCGATATGGTGACAGTGGCAGAACCGGGAATATCCAGGAATTTGCCAACTGCCTCGCTTAGTCGCGTCTTGATATGATTTTGCAGGGCCTCGCCGGTTTGCATCTGCTTTCCGTGAATGATTATTTCCATAATATTCTTCCTTGTTCGGGTTCCCGCAGCCTTCAGGCGCGCATCTGTTTCGCGCGGCGGCGTTCCACAGACGAGGGAATGCGCATCGCCTCGCGATATTTCGCCACCGTGCGGCGCGCAATATCCATTCCGGATTCACGTAACAGTATCACAAGCCGGTCATCCGACAGAATCTTATTGGGAAGCTCTGAATCGATCAAAGCCTTGATTTTATGACGCACGGATGCGGCTGAATGCGCATCGCCACCTTCGCTGGAGGCAATCGACGCCGTGAAAAAATATTTCATGTCATAGATGCCGCGATGGGTGGCGATGTATTTATTCGCGGTGACACGGCTGACCGTGGATTCGTGCATTTCAATCGCGTCTGCAATGGTGCGCAGATTTAACGGTTTGAGATGCGACAAACCCTTTTCAAAAAATGCTTCCTGCTGGCGCACCAGTTCAACAGATACTTTCAGAATGGTGCGGGCGCGCTGTTCCAGACTTTTGACCAGCCAGTTGGCATTGCTCAGACATTCCGAAATATAGGCCTTGTCCTGAGAGCTGATTTTCTGTTTCACGACACGCGCGCAATATTGCGAATTGATCAGCACTTTCGGCAGCGTGGCGTTGTTCAGTTCCACAATCCAGGCGCCATCTGCGCCCTTGCGCACGAATATATCCGGCACCACCGGTTGCGTCGGTTCACCACCGAAAGTCAAACCGGGTTTGGGATCAAGCGCCTTGATTTCTGTAATCATGTCGCTCAGATCTTCGGCGTCCACACCGCAGATTTTCATCAGGCTGGCGCGATCATGGCGCGCCAGCAGCGGCAGGTTTTCCAGCAGCGTCTGCATCGCCGGATCAAGCCGGTTGCGTTCGCGCAATTGCAGCGCCAGACATTCGGCAAGATTGCGTGCGCCAACGCCGGTTGGATCAAATCCCTGCACGATTTTCAGGACAGCTTCTACATCGGCAAGCGATGCGCCCTGACGCGCGGCAATGCGTTCCGGCGTTTCAACGAGATAGCCCGCCTCGTCCAGCATATCGATAAGTTGCGCGCCAAGCACGCGCTGGCGGGGATCGCGCACACTCAGATGCAGTTGCCCCATCAGGTGATCACGCAGATTTACCTGCGCGGTGATGCGATCTTCGAGATTATATTCGTTTTCCTGAAAGCTGCCGCCGCCGGTTCCGGCACTGGACCAGTCGGAATTGAAGGGCGGCTCACTTTGATCCGCCAGCGCCCGGTCTGCGCCACTGTCGCCGTCGTACAGATTATCATAATCCGTATCCAGACTTTCTGTGGCGGAGCCAAGCGGGGTTTCATCGCGCAACTGCAAATCCTGTTCCGGCCCTTCGGTATAGGCGGTATCTTCAACGGAGCGTTCCACGGGATCGGGCTTGTTGGCCGCTTCGTCTCGCTCCAGAAGCGGATTGCGTTCCAGCTCTCCCTCTACGTAGGCCTCAAGCTCAAAATTCGACATTTGCAGCAGTTTGATTGCCTGCTGCAATTGCGGGGTCATTACCAACCCCTGGCTTTGCCTGATATCTAAACGCGGCGAAAGTGCCATGATGTACTAAACAGCCCTGTTGTACCGATTCTTGCATGTGCTTCTGGCGTCAGAATAGGCCGTAATGGTTTCAATAGGTTAAAGGCTGAAGCGATCGCCCAAATAAACCCGCCGGACATCGGCATTGCCGACAATCTCATCCGGGCGGCCTTCCATAAGTACTTGTCCCTCATGGATAATATAGGCGCGATCAATAAGGTCCAGGGTTTCACGCACATTATGATCCGTGATCAAAACCCCGATGCCGCGCGCCTTGATATGTCCGACAAGCTCCCGAATATCCCCAATCGCAATAGGGTCAATGCCCGCAAAGGGTTCATCCAGCAGCATAAAGGCCGGGCGGGTGGCCAATGCGCGCGCAATTTCCACCCGGCGGCGCTCGCCCCCCGAAAGCGCCAGCGCCGGGGTGCGGCGCAAATGGGTGATGGAAAACTCCCCCAGCAGATCATCGACAATCGCCTCGCGACGGGAGACATCGGATTCGACCATTTCCACCACGGCGCGAATATTCATCTCGACCGTCAGGCCGCGAAAGATCGACGCTTCCTGCGGCAGATAACCGATGCCAAGCCGCGCGCGGCGATACATTGGCAGACGGGTGATATCGTGCCCATCCAGCGTGATCACGCCATAATCCACCGGAATAAGCCCGGTAATCATGTAAAAACAGGTAGTTTTGCCCGCCCCGTTGGGCCCCAGCAGGCCGACCACTTCACCGCGTTGCAGGTTCAGACTGACACCACGCACCACAGGGCGTTTATTGAAGCCCTTGCCGATCCGATCAACCACCAGACCCGAATTTTCCAGTACCAGGCGCGGACCGGCTGCCGGGTTTTCCTTTGTCGCCTGATTTGCCTGCGTCATTGCTACACCCACATTCCTGTTATGGCTTTTTATTCGGCACGAACAGACCCTTGACCCGCCCGCCAGCACCCTGCGCGCCGACGATGCGGCTTTGCCCGCTTTCCAGATCTATCACCAACTGCTCGCCCCGCAACACATTCTCACCCCGCGTCAGCACAACCTTTCCCCCCAGCGTAATCTGGCCCGTATCCACATCATAGACCGCCCATTCACTGGTGGCGGTTTCACGCGGCGAGCTGACAGCGACAGCGCCAATGGCATCCAGCTTGGAAATCGCGCCCTGCGCCGCCGTACGCGCGTCACCACCCCGATAATAGACCCGCAGATTGTCCGCGCCTAGCCGCAATTCACCCTGTATCGCCACCACGTTACCTGAAAAAATTGCCGTTTGATCTGTCTGCGCCACATCCAGCGTGTCGGCGGTGATTTCAATTGGCTGCGATGAATCATGTTTGAAATCCAGCCCTGTTGCGCGACCGGCCTCTTGCGCGGCAAGCGGTGCGGGGGCAAACGTCAGCAGCGCGCACGCCGCCGCAAGGACATAAAAAAATTGCATGGTGGAAACTCTCATCATCCGGCCCCGCCAGATCGTGGGAAAATAATGACTTTGACATCGCCTGCAAAATGCAGCCGCTGGCCACGTTCTGTGGCGCGCATGGATTTGGCGCGCAGATGACCATATGGCCCTTGCAGGCGCACCGGCCGATCCGCATACAGCATGCCTTTATCCAGATCGATCTGCGCGCTTTCGGTATAAAACGCATAGCCAAAATCCGAATAGGCCTCGATCTGTCCGTCCAGTTGCAGGGTTTGCAGGCCATTATGCATCAGCCCGTTTTTGGCGTTGACCGAAAGCCAGGATCCGTCCTTCAACGAAAGATCAGCCTGCAACGCCTCCAGCCGCACCAGTTCATGGTCGTTCATATCCTGCACGGCAGCATCGGCTGTCACCATATAGGGACGGTTATCCGCGCCCGTACCGGTAAAGCGCGGGCTGCTCATGCGCAGATCGTCCTTTACTGCGGATATTTCGGAACTGGTCAGCTCAAACTTGCTTTCTTCGCGGAACATCCGGGGCCACGCCACCATCAGCGCCAGAAACATCAGGGCGACAGCAGGTAACACAAATTTCACCAGCCGCATGATCAGGCGTCGTCGGGGATCCTCGCCGCTGCCGGGAAGCGCGCGCGCCTGATGCCAATCCTGGGGGCCGCCGTCAATAAGGCTGTTGGCCATCAAATGACACCCGCCCGCAGACAGTCATGAATATGCACAATGCCAATCGGCGGCTGCTTTATTGTTGCCGATTGCGCAGTGACAAACAGACAGGTGATTTTATCCGCCATCAATCCCAGCGCCTCGGCGGCCAGCGCACCCTGATGAATGGTTCTGGGATTTTTGGTCATCACCTGCGCCGCTGTTTTTTGCAACAAATCTCCGGTGATGGTTTGACGGCGCAAATCCCCGTCGGTGATAATGCCCACCAGTTTGCCGTCCTCTGCGACAATGCCTGCGCAACCAAAGCGTTGCTGGGTCATCACCATCAGCACTTCGCTCATCGGCATATCCAGGCGCGCCAGCGGCAGGGCGCTACCTGTGTGCATAATGTCGCAAACCCGCAACAGGGATTTGCCGATCTGCCCACCTGGATGCAGCAGCCGGAAATCATCGGCGGAAAATCCCTTGCGCTCCATCAGCGCCACCGCCAGCGCATCGCCCAGCGCCAGTGACGCGGTCGTCGATGTCGTTGGCGCCAACCCCATCGGGCAGGCCTCCGGCGCGGGTGGCAGCACCAGCGCCACATCCGCCGCGCGCATCATCGTGCTGTCAGGATTGCGCGCAATACCGATAAGCGGAATCCCAAACCGCCGCGTATGCGCGATGATGTCACCCAGTTCCGGTGTCTCGCCGGAATTGGACAGCATCAGACAGGCATCGGCTTTAGTGATCATGCCCAGATCGCCATGGCTGGCCTCGCCCGGATGAATATATTGCGCAGGCGTGCCGGTAGAGGCAAAGGTCGCCGCAATCTTGCGCGCAATATGACCGCTTTTGCCCATGCCGCTGACAATGACCCGACCCTCGACCTTGCCCAGAATATCCAGCGCCGCGATAAACGCCCCGTCCAGGTTTTCCGCCATAGCCAAAAGCGCACGCGCGCCAATTTCCAGCACCCGGCGCGCAGCCGCCAGTTCCTGCGATAGCGTAGGGCTGGGTGATTGTTCAGACACTGTCTTTTCTACACTCAAGACCGGTTTCCCTGTGGGGTAAAGCTGCACCAGCAGCCAGATCAAACCGAATCATACACTAATGTGAGAAAATATCCATTTCCGGCCAGCCGAGCAGGTCCAGCTCCGCGCGGATGGGCAGGAAGTCAAAGCAGGCTTTGGCCATATTGGTGCGGCCTTCGCGGGCCAGCATGTCGTCCAGTTTGGCTTTTAGCGCGTGCAGGTGCAGCACGTCGGATGCGGCGTATTTCAGTTGCGCCTCGTTCAGGTTCGGGTCGCCCCAGTCGGAGCTTTGCTGCTGTTTGGAAACTTCGTGGCCCAGCAGATCCTTGACCACATCGCGTAACCCGTGCCGGTCGGTATAGGTGCGCACCAGCTTTGATGCGATCTTGGTGCAGTAAATCGGCGTGGTGTCGACACCCAGATAATGTTTCAGCATGGCCACATCAAAGCGGGCGAAGTGAAACAGCTTGATCACTTTTTTATCGGCCAGCAGGCGCACAAGATTGGGCGCGTTATAATCGCCCAGATTAAAGCGCACCAGATGCGCGGTGCCGTCACCCGCCGAAAGCTGCACCAGGCACAGCCGGTCACGATGCGGGTTCAACCCCATGGTTTCGGTGTCGATGGCGACGCAGTTCCCGAAAGAGATATTATCCGGCAGATCGCCAATATGCAGATCAACATTCATGTGCTGTAACCTTGAACCAGAGCAGTCCGCCGTCGCCGCTTCGCAGCTATGCCGTAACATCCGCTTCGCACACTCCGGCGCAGTCGCGCCGTAGCTAAATTTTGGCTTCGCCAAAATTAGCGAAGGCGGATGGTGCCCAGGAGAAGACTCGAACTTCCACGCCCTTGCGAGCGCTAGCACCTGAAGCTAGTGCGTCTACCAATTCCGCCACCTGGGCACATTAGGGGCAGTAGAGGCGTTGAGGTAGCCATGCAGGAGCGGAATGTCAAAGACTATTTGGAGGTTTTCGGGAAAATATCCCATTATTCAATGCTATGCGCGCCGTACCGGTTTAGGTTAAAAGGGCTGATTCACCCGCACTGAACAGGCGCGCTTAACAAGTGAGAGAACCCGATGGCGAATGAACTGATCACCGTTTTTGGCGGGTCCGGCTTTATCGGCCGGCATCTGATCCGCAGGCTTGCCAAGCGCGGCGTGCGGGTGCGCGCAGCGGTGCGCCAGCCCAATCTGGCGGGTTATCTCAAAGTGATGGGCGATGTCGGCCAGATAGAGCCGGTACAAGCCAATATCCGCTATGAAAGCTCGATCAAACAGGCGATGCGCGGCGCAGACCGCGTGATCAATCTGGTGGGCATTCTGCATGAAAGCGGCCCCCAGAAATTCACCCGCGTGCAGGCCGAAGGCGCCGCCGCAATCGCGCGCGCAGCTTCGGCTGCCGGGGTGCGCAAGCTGGTGCATGTTTCCGCCATAGGCGCAGATGCGGCATCGCCATCCGCCTATGCCCGCAGCAAGGCGGCAGGTGAAGCAGCGGTACGCGAACATTTCCCCAGCGCCACGATCATCCGCCCGTCTGTCGTGTTCGGACCGGAGGATGATTTTTTCAACCGCTTCGCCATGCTGGCGCGCATGCTTCCGGCACTGCCACTGATCGGAGGCGGCCATACAAAATTTCAACCGGTCTATGTCTCGGATGTGGCCGACGCCATTGTGCGCGCGCTGGATGATCCGTCTACGGATGGCAAAACCTATGAACTGGGCGGGCCGCATGTTTACACCATGAAACAGATCATGGAGATGGTGCTGGAGCAAACCGGACGGCGGCGGCTGTTGCTGCCCCTGCCGTTTTTTGCGGCGCGCATACAGGCCGCACTGCTGCAAATTCTGCCCAAGCCACTGCTGACCGTGGATCAGGTGCGACTGCTTGAAACCGACAATATTGTGCCGGAAAGTGCGCTGACGCTAAAGGATTTGGGCATTACCCAGCCCACATCCGCAGAAGTGGTGCTGCCCACCTATCTCTACCGCTACCGCCGTACCGGCCAGTTCGAAGCCAGCAAACCCGCCTAGAAATACGTCCAGATCAGCAGGCCTGCGCCCAATATCATCCGGTACACCACGAAGGGCGTGAAGCTGGAGGTTTGCAACCAGCGGATCAGCACCGAGATGGCGAACAAGGCGGTGAAAAACGCCACTGTGCCGGAGATGAGCGCATTGGTCTGAAGTTCCAGTTCGCCGCTCTCGATGATTTCCAGCGCCCCCATACCGCCTGCCGCCATAGTGACCGGGATCGACATCAGAAACGAAAACCGCGCAGCCTCGGCACGTTCCATGCCCAGAAAGCGCGCGGCGGTCATGGTGCTGCCGGAACGGCTGACGCCTGGCACCAGCGCCATCGCCTGCGCCAGACCGATAAGCGCCGCGTTCAGATAATTGACATGCTCCAGCCGGTGCAGATGTTTGCCATACTGATCCGCCAGATATAACAGGCCGCCAAAAATCAGTGTTGTCCAGCCGATCAGCTCCACATTGCGCATCATGTCGCTACCGCCCATCGCCACAATCAACGCACCGGCCACAAAAGCCGGGATGCTGGCGAGACTGACCAGCAGAAACAGCTTGGCGTCCTCGGTATAGCGTCCGCGCAGCAATGCAAAACCGCCCTGGGTCATACGCCACATTTCGGCGCGAAAATACAGGATAACCGCCAGCAAAGTACCCACATGCACGGCCAGATCGATCAGCGGCCCCTGATCCACCCAGCCCATAATTTTAGGGGTCAGGATCAGATGCGCCGATGACGAAATTGGAAAGAACTCGGTAATACCCTGCACAATGGCCAGCACAACAAGATGTAATATCGGCACGCCCGCAATCCCCGTTTCAATTTACAATTACTGGCACATAACACTGGTACCTGGCTGGCAACAGCAAAATAGTGGCCATGTTGTTGTGATTCTGACTGAAAATAATCTACAATCCGTCAATGCGTCGTTTATATCATATCCCGCTTTCGCCATTTTGCCGAAAAGTGCGTATCGCCCTGGCCGAGAAAGGCCTGGGGTTTGAGTTGCGCATGGAGTTGCCGTGGGAGCGGCGGCCGGAGTTTCTGGCGCTGAACCCTGCAGGAGAGGTGCCCGTGCTGGTGGAAGAAGGCGAGCGGCTGGTGATCGCTGACAGTCAGGTGATTTGCGAATATCTCGATGAGGCCTATCCCGACCGCCGCCTGATGGGATTTGATCCCGCGCTGCGCGCCGAAACACGGCGGCTGATCGCCTGGTTTGATCATAAATTTCAGCGCGAGGTCACGATTTATATTCTATATGAAAAAGTGAACAAACGTTTGACCAGCCAGTCCGCCAATCCGTCTGGTGATACGATCCGCGCCGGACAGGCCAATCTGCGGGTGCATCTGAATTATATTGCTTATCTGGTGGAACGGCGGCGCTGGCTGGCGGGCGAAGAATTTGGTCTGGCCGACATCACGGCGGCGGCGCAACTCTCATGTCTGGATTATCTGGGCGCGGTGCCGTGGGATGATTATCCTGCCGTCAAGGAATGGTACGCGCCGGTAAAATCGCGGCCAAGTTTTCGTCCTATTCTGGCGGATCGTGTGGCGGGCTTTACACCGCCCGCGCATTATCTGGATCTGGATTTTTGAACGGCAGCGACACCAGCGCACTGAAAACGGCATTGCTGGCACAGGCGCGCATGGCGGGATTTGACGCCATCGGTATAACTGGCCCCGATGCCGCAATCGCCGCCGCCAAACATTTTCAGGAATTTCTAAATCTGGGCCGTCATGGCGATATGGACTGGCTGGTGGCAAAGGCGGACCGGCGCGCCGATCCTTGTACGCTGTGGCCTGAAGCAAAAAGCGTCATTATGCTGGGTATGAATTATGGTCCGGATAAAGACCCGCTGGAGAAACTCCGTCTACAGAGCAATGCCAATATTTCCTGTTATGCGCATGGACGCGATTATCATGATCTGATCAAACGCCGCCTGAAACAGGTTGCGCGCTGGCTGCATACTGAGACCGGCGCGGGGGTTAAGGTTTTCGTTGATACAGCGCCCGTGATGGAAAAACCGCTGGCGGCGGCGGCCGGGCTGGGCTGGCAGGGAAAACATACCAATCTGGTGTCGCGCGAATTTGGTTCGTGGCTGTTTCTGGGGGCGATCTTTACGGAATTTTCCCTGCCGTTTGACGCACCGGAAACGGACCATTGCGGTTCGTGCCGCGCCTGTCTGGATATTTGCCCGACCAGGGCGTTTCCCGGCCCGAACATGCTGGACGCGCGGCGCTGTATTTCCTATCTGACCATCGAACATAAGGGCCATATTGCGCGTGAATTTCGCGCCCCTATGGGCAACCGGGTTTACGGCTGTGATGATTGCCTGTCGGTATGCCCGTGGAATAAATGGGCCCAGCAGGCGCGCGAAACGGCATTTCATCCGTCTACGGATATATCCCAAAATGCGCTGGCGATAATGTTGCGCCTGGATGATGCGGCGTTTCGCGCGCGGTTTTCCGGATCGCCGGTGAAGCGCACCGGACGCGACCGGTTTATACGCAACTGTCTGATTGCGGCGGGCAATAGCGGTGATGCGGCGTTACTGTGCGTGATTACGCCATTGCTCAATGATGCGTCATCGCTGGTGCGCGCCATGGCGGTGTGGGCGATACGGCAACTGGCGCCCGCGCACAGGATTGCCGCATTACGCACCGAAAATCTGGCGCAGGAATCCGATCCCGCCGTGCGCGCGGAATGGGATTAGAGTCTTTCCGTGATCGTTTGAATCGTCACACCCACTTCGTCATCGCGAGCGAAGCGTGGCGATCCAGAGTCACACGGCAAAGCCTGTGTTTGGGACTCTGGATTGCCACGCTTCGCTCGCAATGACGTCGTTTGGCGTCAACCTAAAACGGAAAGACTCTAATTCACTCCGCCTTGAGATCCAGCTTTTCCAGATTACTGCGTGCCGCCTCGGCGGCCTTGCCGTCTGGCTCAAGAGCCAGCACCGCCAGCCAGTCTGTGCGCGCCAGATCGGGCTTTTCTTTCAGTCGATAGAGGATGCCGCGTTCCAGCAGCGCCGCCGGATCTTTTGGTCCCAGCGCCAGGGCCAGCTGTAAATCTTCCAATGCCAGATCAAGTTTGTTTTCCATGCGCCGCGCCGTGGCGCGAAACACATAGGCAGCGGCGCGTTCGGGTTCCAGCGACAGGGCCTTGCTCAAATCGGTTTCCGCCTCACGCCAGCGTTCAAGTGCGGCCAGCGCCCGCGCGCGGTCAATGCGCAAATCCGCCTCTTCGGATGGTGCAAATTTTTGCGAGCCGACGCTTAAAGCCGCGTCCAATACACTGATCGCGTTTGAGGGAAATTCTCCCATCAGCCAGGCATTGCCCGCCTGCCCCAGCAAAGCCGACGCCATGGCCCGCCCGCCGGGAGTTTCGGCCAGGGCCGCAAGGCGCGTCGCGGCCTCGGCATATTTGCCAAGCCGCACCAGCGCCACCGCCGCGCAATGCTGCGCCGGAACACCGCCGCCCCGATCCCGCCACACCAGCGCATCATCATAGGCAGCATCCGGATTGGTTTCGGTCTTTGCCAGACAGGCGCGATATTGTGCAGCCTCTGCTGCATTGGTTTGCGCGATGCCGGGGCGCAAGAACGCCAACACCAATATCGCCGCCAGAACGAGTGCTACTTGTATGATACGCTGCATGGGCCTAAATACGCATCCTATGATGGTCCCTGCAAGCGCACTTTTTTGTTTTGGTCTTGGCTATAGCGCCAATGTTCTGGCCGCGCGGCTGCGGCGCGAAGGCATTGTTGTGGCTGGTACCCGTCGCACCACTGGAAATGATCCGCATATCAAGGCCTTTGGCCCGCAGCATCCCTTTGAGGATGCCTGGCTGGAGGGGGTAACGCATCTGTTGATCAGCATCCCCCCCGATGCTGAGGGCGATCCGGTATTGCGGGCGGCGGGCGAAAGTCTGGCGCGCCGCGCGCAACAATTTACCTGGGTGGGATATTTGTCCACCACCGGCGTATATGGCGATCATGGCGGCGCCAGCGTGGACGAGAACACCCCCGTACAACCCGGTCCCGGGCGCAGCACCTGGCGCGCGCAGGCGGAGGCGCAATGGCAGGCGCTTCATATCAACCACGGCTTGCCGCTGCATCTGTTCCGGCTGGCAGGCATTTACGGGCCAGGGCGCAATGCGCTGGTGAATGCGCTGGCGGGAACCGCACGGCGGATTGATGCGCCGGGGCAGCTTTTCTCGCGCATTCATGTCGAAGATATCGCCACCGTGTTACAGGCCTCCATCGCAAAGCCCAATCCCGGCGCCATTTATAATGTCTGCGATGATGAACCGGCGGCGGGGGCGGATGTCACGACCTATGCCTGCGCTCTGGCGGGCGTACGCGCGCCGCCGCTGATTTCGCTGGCGGAAGCGGAGTTGAGCCCGATGGCGCGCAGTTTTTACCGGGATAACCGGCGGGTGTACAATGACCGCATCAAACGCGAACTGGGTGTGCGGCTGGCCTATCCCGGCTACCGCGAAGGGCTGGCGGCGCTATGGGCCCAAATGCGGACATAGCTTGCCCCGATGCACAAACTGCCCATGATTGCGGCGACGATCCAGACCGGCGACAATAGCAGCGGTAACAGCGCATAATGCCATAATTGCGGTAAGATATAACGTTCAACAATAGCCTGAACCAGATTTAGGCTGGGGGCGTGCCAGTTATGCCAGGCCTGGCCCAGCGCGGTGGGGCGATAGTCCAGTCCCCCGCCAACAATGTGCAGATCAGACAATAACGCCAGCAATGCCAGCCCAATCGCCAGCATTCCGGTCAATCGCACCACCATCCGCCAATGTTTGAATATGCGCAACATTACAGCCCTCTCGCCTCTTTGCTCTCGTTCAAGCTCATTTCGCCCAGAATGACCCATTTGTTACACAATAACTCATAAAGTCACTCTGGAACACAAAGCCAAGTTGCTTCCTGGCGCGCGATGGCTATAGTGCGCGCCGCACCTGTGTGCCGGAGGAGAGGTGGCCGAGTGGTCGATGGCGCACGCTTGGAAAGCGTGTAGGCGGGAAACTGTCTCGTGGGTTCGAATCCCACCCTCTCCGCCATTTCGTCCACGGTCCATAGTGGACTTGTAACGGTTTTGTTCCGGTCGCCTGTCTCTCATTAGGCTGCTTTCCTCTCGAAAGCCAGCGGACTGATTCCACCCAGATATGAATGGCGGCGGCGCGGATTGTAGAAGCCATTGATATACTGGAAGCTGGCGGTCTCAGCGAGGCGTCGTGTCGGCCAGCTTTGCCGCCAGATCAGCTCTGCCTTGATGGTTTTGAAGAAGGTTTCCACCGAGGCGTTGTCATAGCAGTTGCCCTTGCCGCTCATCGATGGCGTCAGGGCGTATTTCTGAAGCCTCTTCTGATACTCATAGGAGCAATATTGGCTGCCACGGTCACTGTGGAAGATGCAGCCTTCCAGCGGTTTGCGTAAAGCTGAGGCCATGTCCAGCGCCCGGATTGCCATATCCTTCTTCATCCGGTCACTGACGGCCCAGCCTATGACCCGGCGTGAATGCAGATCGAGGATGACCGCCAGATACAGCCAGCCTTTATTGGTA
>CAMTVX010000071.1:0-23507 GCA_947085295.1 uncultured Alphaproteobacteria bacterium
CGGATAAATTCGATGCCTTCAATGCCCGCCAGCGATTCCTCCAGCACACGGGTAACCTGGCTTTCCATCACTTCGGCGCTGGCGCCGGTATATTTTGTAAACACCAGAATGATTGGCGGATCAATATTGGGATATTCGCGCACCGAAAGCCGGTCAAACGATATCAGTCCCAGCAATACCAGAAGCAGGCTCATCACAACGGCAAGCACCGGCCTGCGAATGCACAGTTCCGATAATGTATTGCCGCCCATTGGCGTTACTCCTTATGTGGGTTTTTTGTCAGCCGGGATGGGATTAAGCGGGCGTCCATCCTGAATTTTGAAATGCCCCTCCAGCACAATCACATCCTGAAGTGTAATGCCATTGACGATTTCGACCTTGCCATCGCGGCGCAGACCGGTTTCGACCTCTGTGCGCACCGCCTTGCCATCCACGGCCTTGAACACAAAACGTTTCAGCCCCATCGGGAACACGGCGGTTTCTGGCAGCATAATGGCATCCTCGCGGCGGTCGAGCACCAGATTAACCCGCGCGAACATGCCGGGGCGCAATTCGCCCTGAAGATTTTCCACCCGGGCGCGTAACAAAACGGCGCGCCCGTTTGGGTCGATCAGCGGGTCAATGGCGTAAACCGACCCCTTAAAGGTTTTGCCGGGCAGCGGATCAAGGGCCACGGATATTTCCTGACCAACTTTTAGCACCGCCGCATGTACTTCGGGAATTCTAAAATCAACTTTTACCGGGTCGATATTCTCGATATTGACCACCTTGTCGCCGGGTTTGACATAATCACCGGGGCTTAATTGCCGAAGCCCCAGCACGCCATCAAATGGCGCGGTAATATTGGTTTTTTCCAGCAGCGCGCGCGCCAGCGCGACATTGGCGTCGGCCACCCGCATTTGCGCCAGCGCCTCATCGCGCGCACGCGCCGATGTATTGCCGCGCTTGAACAGATCACTGCTACGCTCAAAATTCGACTTGCTCAGGGACAGTTGCGCCTCGGACTGCTGTAACTCGGCGCGGTACACACTGTCATCCAGACGGATCAGCGTCGCGCCCTTGCGCACGGCCTCGCCTTCGTTAAAGGAAATTTCCGCCACACGGCCTGTAATTTCCGGCTGGATCACCACGGATTCGTTAGACCGCAGGCTGCCAACCGCCACAATTTCGTGGCTTACAGTGCCGGTTTGCGCCGTTCCCACCAGAACAGCAGGCGGCGGTGGCCCGCCCGGCCCTTGTGGACCTCCTGCACCGCCAAAGACATAATACAATACGCCCAGTATCAGCACGCCAACCGCGATGGCGGCAATTCGCGGTGAGACCGGTAACCAGCCAGGAATGGGTAACTGCAATGGAAACTCACACAGGTGAAGCAAAAAAAGCGGGATGCCCTAATGCATTATTCAAATATCGAGCAAATTCAAAACTTGGTCTGGATATCCAGTGTATCATATTGACCCGGATGCCCTCGCGTCAAGCAAACTGCATCCCGGCTTTTCCGGCATGGACGGGGACGCGGCCATGTGGCAAGACTGAAACCCAAACCCAGAATCAGGCGGCAAGCGATGAAATTATGTGACGCGGATATTGAGAAACATCTGGATGCCGGAATCCTCAGGATCAGCCCGCGCCCGGAGGCAAGCCGTATAACCGGCGCGTCGGTCGATCTGACACTAAGCAGCAAGTTTCGCATCTTTGATTATCACGCCGCCCCGGTGATTGATCTGGGCGGCCCGCGCGCCGAGCTGGACGCGCAGGTTGAGCGCATTACCCGTGCCGAGGTGAATATTGCCGAAGGCGAGGCATTTTACCTGCATCCGGGCGAACTGGCGCTGGGCGTGACCATTGAGGAGGTTGAGCTTCCCGATAATATCGCGGGTTGGATCAATGGCCGGTCCAGCCTCGCGCGTTTGGGCCTGATGGTGCATATCACCGCGCATGGGGTCGATCCGGGCTTTGCCGGGCCGCTGGTGCTGGAATTTTTCAATGCCGGCAAGGTGTCGCTGGCGCTGCGCCCGGGCATGCGGATTTGTTCGATCAGCTTTGAGCCACTGTCGGGCCATGCCGTGCGGCCCTATAACAAGCGCTCGGACGCCAAATATCTGCATCAAAAGGGCGCCGTCGGCAGCCGGATCGGCCAGGACTAGAGCGGGATGATTTTAGATTGAATCACCCCACACTCTGGATTGCCCGGCTTAACCGGGCAATCCAGACACAATTGAGGCCTTCGCGCGTGGCATGGATTACCCGGTCAAGCCGGGTAATGACAACAATAGGGGGGAGCATGGGCAAACCTAAAATCATCGCGCTCTAGATAAGCCGTCAGTCCAATAGTGATCAGGCAACGCCCTTTCAGACCGAATAGCCGCCGCCTCCCTGATTTTATTATTACGAATGATTATCATTGACATGTAGGACAAAAATGATAATCGTTCTCATTAGCAAGTTATTGAAGGCATCCTTATTTGCGCCAGATCAAGGCGCGGGGGGTGGCCAGACTATAGAAGCAGGCCGGACCAGCACCGGCAAAATGATGATTTGGCAGGGGAAACAGCAATGAAAAATTCCGGGAAAACAATACAGTTTATTGGCCTGATGGCGGCGGGCGTCACCTTCGCCAGCATACTGGCCGGATCGGCCCTGGCGCAGGACGCGCTGCCCAGCCGCGAGGAAATGTGGCGGGTCATTCAGGCGCAGCAAAAAGAGATCGACGCCCTGAAGGCCGCGCAGGCAGGCACTGAAAAACGGGTCGTCGTAACGGAAGAAAAAGTAGAGGCCACAGGCGCGGTCGTGGCGCAACAGATGGAAAAATCTGACGCCAGCCCCGCAGGATGGTGGACGAACACCAGCATCGGCGGCTATGGCGAAATGCATTATAATGGCGGCCGCAAGGACGAAATTGATTTTCACCGCTTCGTGCTGTTTGTCGAACATCAGTTCACGGATGATATAAGGTTTTTCTCCGAGGTGGAGCTGGAACATGCGCTGGCGGGCGAAGGCAAAAAAGGCGAGGTCGAGCTGGAGCAGGCCTATGTGGAGTTTGATCTGACCGGAACGCAAAAAGCCCAGGTCGGCCTGTTCCTGATGCCTATCGGTATTCTGAATGAAACCCATGAACCGCCGACATTTTATGGGGTAGAGCGCAATGCGGTTGAAACCAACATCGTTCCAACTACCTGGTGGGAGGGTGGTGCGCAATTGCTGGGTGAACTGGGCGGTGGCTTCAGCTACAATGCCGCCGTGCATTCCGGCCTGGATGTGGCGACCACCGGGGCCAACGCCTTTCGCCCGCGCAATGGGCGCACCAAAGTATCCGAAGCGCCCGCCAATGATCCCGCCATGACCGCGCGCCTGCGCTGGAACGGCATGCCGGGGGTCACGCTTTCCGTCAGCGGACAATATCAGAACGACATTACCCAGAACGCGACAGACGTTGAGGCGTTCCTGATGGAAACCCATGCGGATATCCGGCGCGGCCCGTGGGGGCTGCGCGCGCTATACGCCCGCTGGGATATTGACGCCGCGGCAGCCAAAGCCCTGGGCCGCGATGAACAATATGGCTGGTATGCAGAACCATCTTACCGTTTCGCGGTTCCCTTGGGAGAAATCGGCCTCTTTGCGCGCTATAGCCAATGGGACAACACAGCCGGGGACAGGCGTGACAGCAAGTTTGAGCAGACCCAGTTGGGCGTAAATTTCTGGCCGCATCCCGATGTTGTGCTAAAAGCGGATTATCAGTTTGATGATGCGCCGGTTAGTACCGCCGAAGATGACCGGCTTAATCTGGGCGTAGGATTCCAGTTTTAGATCGCCATGCAGATTATCCGTATACACCTCGCTTTGTTTGGTCTTGTGGCTGTTATGCTGGCCCTGCCAGCACAAAGCGAGGTCTATCTGACGCCGGAAAAATTCCTGTCGGAAAGCTTTGCGGGCGCGGTGCCGACGCCAAAAATTGTCTGGCTGACGGGTGCGCTGGCGCAACAGGCAGAGGCAGTATTGGGGCACAAGGCGGCGGCGCTGCGCATAAGATATTGGGCGATGGGTGCGCGCAGCGCCTGGATACTGGATGAAATTGGCAAGACCGAAGCCATCACGGCGGGCTTTGTGATTGAAAATCAGAAAATTGCCCAGGTGCAGGTGCTGGAATTTCGCGAAAGCCGGGGCTTTGAGGTGCGCCATCCGTTTTTCACCAATCAGTTCATTGGCCTTGAATTACAGGAAAATTCCCGTCTGAGCGATCCGGTGGACGGTATCTCCGGCGCGACGCTTTCTGTGCGCGCGATGGAAAGCATGGCAAAATTTTCGCTATTGCTGGCGCGCCATGTTGCAGCCAGTGAAAGCGCCACACCATGAGGGCGGGACCGCGTAATTCTGCGCTGATGCGCTGGCACCGCCGTATCGGGCTTGTGGCGGCGGCGCTGATCGTAGTGCTGGCGGTCAGTGGCGTTGCACTTAATCATACCAGTGAGCTTGGCCTTGATCGCACCCACATCACCGGATTCTGGTTACCTGACTGGCCCGGTGCGCAATCAGACGCTCAAATGCATGGCTATAGCGTTGGCCAATATCAGGTAACCATTCTGGAAGACAGGGTGTTTCTGGACGGTGGCATGATCGCGCAAACGATAGATGGCAGTGTTGGTGCGGTGAAAATTCCAAACGCCATTGCCGTGGCCGGGCGCACGGAGATTCTGCTGCTTGCAGAAAATGGCGATTTGATCGAACGCATCACCGCCCTGCCAACACCGCTTGCCGGAATTGGTGTGACGCCAGATGGCCGTGTGGCGATTGCGCTGGCCCCGGATCTGGTTTTTACCTCGGATATATCTTTGCTGGAATGGCAGCAGGTGCGCGATCCACGAATTGTCTGGGCAGCGACCAGCATTATTCCGGCGAATATCCGGGAACAGATTTTGCTGGCCCATCGCGGCGCGGGCGTCAGTCTGGAACGGATCGTGCTGGATGTGCATAGCGGGCGCATTTTTGGCCGCTATGGTCCCTGGCTGATGGACGGAGCGGCGATTTTTCTGCTGATGCTGGCGATGACCGGCATTCTGGGATGGTTGTGTGGACGCAATCGCAAGGAAGACACATAATGCGCCATGCACCCCCAGCCCGTCTAACACGCCGCCGTTTTATCAGTATTACCGCAATGCTGGGCGCAGGTGGATTGATGCCGCCCGTGCTGGCTGCGACGTCGCAACCGATAATCTGGCATGGCCGCGCAATGGGAACGCAGGCAACCATCACACTGTATCATCCGCGCCGGGATGTCGCAGAAACATTACTGGCGCGCTGTCGTGATACGATCGCGCATCTGGAAAATCAGCTTAGCCTGTATCAAACGGAATCAGCTTTGCGCCAGTTGAACCGCGATGGCGTTCTGGATGGTGCGCCTGACGCGCTACTGGATGTCCTGCGCATTGCCGCAGATATTCATCAGTTTACAGATGGTGCGTTTGATGTGACGGTGCAGCCGCTATGGCAATTATACAGTCGTCATTTTGCGCAAGCCAGACCTGATCCCGCGGGTCCGTCGCCGGTGGAAATTCTGGTAGCGAAAGAATGTGTTGATGCGCGCGCCGTGCATATTCAGGGACATAAAATCAGCTTCGCCAGGCCCGGCATGGCGATCACCCTGAACGGCATCGCGCAGGGTTATATCACCGACCAGGTGGCGCAGTTACTGCGAACGGCGGGCATGGAAAATGTGCTGCTTGATCTGGGCGAATTTCGCGCGCTGGGGCCGCATCCCTCTGGGCGGGCATGGCAGATCGGGATACGCGATCCGCAAGCGCTGTGGCAGATGATCGACCGCGCGCCGCTGTATATGGGGGCCATCGCAACATCGGGGGGGTATGGCACGCAATTTGACGCAAGCGGGCGCTTTCATCATCTGTTTGATCCCGGCACTGGCCAGCCTGCGCAGCACTATCGCAGTCTGACGATCCATGGTCCGGATGCGACGCGCGCCGATGCACTATCGACAGGCCTCAGCGCCTTGCCGTTGCCGCAGGCAAAAAAAATGTTGGACAGGTTAGGCCTCGATTGGGGCGGATATTTCGTTACCAATGATGGCGGGGTACACCGCCATCACTGGCCAGTTTGATAGCGTTAATTTCGTCCGGCTATTCGCTCTTATTCCCGTCATCCATCATGCCGCCGCCCTTATGCCCATCGCCCATCATGCCACCGTGATGTTTTGCCTTTGCGGCCTTCATTTCATCCTGGGTCAGTTTGCCGTCAGCATTGGCGTCAGCATCTTTGAAATAGGGCGGGTCGAATGACTTGATTTCATCGATCGCGACCTTGCCGTCCTTGTTGGCGTCGAAACGTTTGGTGAAGCCCGCAAAATGCTTGTCCTGTTTGGCGCGCATCATGGCGGCGTGATGTTCGGTCAGCTCCGCCGCAGAAATAAAGCCATCCTTGTCTGCATCTGCGCTGCCCATTCGTTGCATGCGTGAGGCGGCCATTTCTTCTTTGGTCAGCGCACCGTCACTATTGGTGTCGGTTTTCTTGAAGTAATCCGCGCCCATGCCACCGGCCTGCGCTGTTAGCGGCAGCAGCGTTGCAGCGAACACCAGCAAAGCTGACGCTATTTTCGAAGTTCCAGTATAATTTTGCATGGATTTCTCTCCCGGTTTTGGTTTTCTCCGCCTATTGGCGGGCATTGTTCGAGCATGTAGCGTAACTATGACCAAATTGAGGTGGTAATTATTTACCACTTTTCAAGTGTTCTTAATTGCCCCCATACTGTGGCATCAGCCTGAACAAACAACGGGGATCAAGATGCAGGATAATCAACCGCAAACAAGGGCATATTCGGGTACTGCCAAAACATTGCACTGGATCATGGGCGCACTGGTGTTGCTGATGCTGGCGGGTGCAAGTCAGATGCCGGAAGGCGTAGGGGCCGAAAAGATAGCAGCGACGCGGGGCCATACCGGATTTGGCCTGATCCTGGCAGCCATTGCACTGGCGGCATTTGCTAATCGGTTGCGTCAGCCGCCGCCACCCTTGCCGGAAACTATTGCCAACTGGCAACGCGTGGTTTCCACCTGGACGCATCGTGCGCTGTATCTGCTGATCGCAGTGCAGGTCGTTGCTGGTATCGGGCTTGCGGTAACCGCGCCTTATGTGGTGCAATCTTTCGGGTTGATCCCGCTATCGGATCTTGCGGCCGATGATAAGGCGCTGTTTGGCGTTTTCCTTGAAATGCATGAAATCGGCGCGACCGGATTGTTTCTGTTGGCAGGTCTGCATATTGGCGCGGCACTGTATCATCACTTTATTGCCAAAGATGTCGTATTGCGCCGGATGTGGCCGCGCGCGAAACTGCCGGATTAATACAGGAGAAAAATCATGACTGTGCGTCTGTTCGCCATGACCTGCGGCTGGCTTACCATGCCCGCCAAATTCATTATGGATGGTATGGCGGGGGAGCTGCGTCTGCCGATCCCTGGCTATCTGATCGTGCATCCAAAGGGCAAGGCGGTTTTCGACAGCGGCCTGCATACCAGCCTTCAGACCGATCCGTCAGAACGCCTTGGCGCCATGGCCGCCATGACGAAGGTAGAGTTCAAACCCGGCGAAGAATTGTGCGGGCGCCTTGCGAGCCTGGATGTAGGGCCAGAGGATATTACCTATCTGATTAACTCGCATCTGCATTTTGACCATGCAGGTGGCAATGATCAGATACCCAACGCGCCGATGGTGGTGCAAAAACCGGAATGGGAAGCCGCGATGGACCCCGATCTGGCGCATCAAAACGGCTTCGACAAACGCAATTTCGATCTTGGCCAGGATGTGAAACAGATCAGCGGCGAACATGATCTGTTCGGCGATGGCAGCGTGACGCTGTTTCCCACCTATGGCCACACGCCGGGGCATCAGTCGATGAAGATCAAACTGGCGCGTGGTGATGTGGTGCTGACCGGCGACGCCTGCTATATGCGCAAGACGCTGGATGATCTGCACCTGCCGCACCGCAATTTTATGCATGATCGCGAAGGCATGCTGGCCAGCCTGCAAAAATTCCGCGATCTGCAAAAACGCGGCGCGCGGATATTTTATGGCCATGACGCAGAACACTGGGCGAATGTGCCGCAGGCGCCGCTGGAAGTTATTTGAAGCGCGAACCCGGTTGGGATTTAGAAATCCCAACTGCGGTTGAACATGAATTGACCCCGGTAATTATCATATTGATAATTAGGCAGATTCGAATTTGAATCTTCATACCCCGCAGTCAGGTTCAAAATGATCTGGCGCAAAGGTTCTGGTCCTGCCTGATTTTCACTTGCAAGCCCGATGATGGTGCCCACCGGAACGCCATAAGTAAGATCAACTGACAAATCCAGATCCTTGCGGGTGTTCACCGAGACGAATGGATCATTGCCATCATAAAACTTTTTTTCAACCGAAATGCTGGCCAGCAGGAACGTGCCGCGTGGCATCACCTTTGTCAGATTGGCTGAAACCTCGTAGCTGTCATACCCTTCATAATCCTCGTCAGCGTCCACATTGTTATAGGCAACGCCAAGCCGCATGCCGGTGGTCGCATCGATTTGCCGGTCGCCGCCAACTTCGACGCGCTGATAATTTCCGTCCTGCTCGCTGGCAAAGGGTGTGTTTGAGCTATTGTTATATTTGCGCCATCCGGTTGTGATCTGCGCAAAGGCCTTGATTTTGGAGTGATAAACCGGCCGCTGACCGCGCAGTGAAATGCCATAGTCGCGGGAGTATTTCTTGCTGTCCAGTTCTATCCAGCTTGCATGGACACGCGGAAGAAGATCGCCATAAATGGTCTTGTACAAAAATCCGGTGTTCAGAAGCAGCGCATTCACGTCCAGCGCATCCACTTCGACCTGATCATCAATCAGCATGGCCACATCGCCGAATACCTGTTGCAGGTTCTGTTTGCCGGTGTCTTTTGCGATCTGCGCAGAGCCAATGGCGATGCGTCCCCAGTCGTCTGTCTCACCGCCGGGTATCGTGAACGGAAAGTCCCGAACCAGGAATGTACCCTCGTCCGGAAATGTACTGCGATTGTTATCATAGTGCATGCCCAGGCTGATGGCCGCGCTACGCTTGAGTGGGTTCAGCCGCTGCTTGATCAAATCACGGTAACGTGCAACCTCAGCCTGAATGGCGCCGGTTGGCTTGTGCATTTCCAGAATATCGAGCTGCACTGACGCCTCATCCAGCACGTCCATGCGATAGAGCAGGATGGCGTAAAGCAACCGGACATCATCGGCTTCGGGATATTGCAGCAGAATGCGTTCGGTGGTTGCCGCAGCCAACTGGATATTGCCCTTGGCGATCAGATCCTTGACATAACGCAGATTAAGCGTCGGATCATCCGGCGACGCCAGCACCTCATTATAGCCAACACCGGGCAGTTCCCCTGCCGTTTCTGTCAGGCTTTTGGTTGCGCCGGCGCGCGATACCTGTTCGCGGGTTTCACTGCGCACGCCCTCCGCCGCTTCCTGTTGGGTGCCCTGCGCAACCACCGCACCATTCAGACAAAGCAGCGCGATAACGCTGGTCAGACCCGATAGCGGCGCTAACCGCCTTATGATCCCAAAATTTTGGTACACGTGTACCCCCCCCTAAAAGGATAAAAAATATTACCGCTAAGCGATTTATGCCTACCAATAGTTAACTGATCAAGCATATTATTGTGTTTGTACTATAGTTTATGTCGGTTAAATGATTGATTAGACAAAATTGAGACAGTTTATGCGGGGGGATCGGGATGCGGGATATATACTCTAAAATCAGCTCATTCCTGATCAGCGGCGGCGCTGTTCTGCTCGTTGGGATGTCCGCTGGAATGGGGCCCGTCCAGGCCGCGCAGCAGGCAGGGGTGGCGGCAGGCGTTGTCGGCAATTTGCGCGTCTCGGAAGGCGCGCGCCCTGCCCCTTCCGAGGTGACATCCGGGATGGATATGCTGCTGCGGGATCGGGTTAACAGTGCGGCTGAATCGCGCATGCAGATCTTGCTGCTGGATGAAACGGTGTTTACCATCGGCCCGGACAGCGATCTGGTGATTGACGAATTTGTGTATGATCCAAATGCGCAAACCGGCCACCTGACCGCGAATTTCACCAAAGGCGTCTTGCGCTATATATCGGGCAAGATCGCCCATTCCAATCCGAATGCTGTCACCATTAAATCGCGTGACGCCACCATCGGGGTGCGCGGCACGGCCCTGTTCATTATGGATGACCCCGAATCAACCGACGGCGCGCAGTTTATTGGGCTGCTTGGTCCGGGCAGTAGCAGCGACGACGGGCTGGACCCTGGCCGGATAGTGATCAGCAGCGGTGGTAAATCGATCACCGTGATGCGGGCCGGTTATGGTGTGTTTGTCACGCCGGGGCAGGTTTTGACAAAACCGGTGCCGACACCGGGGCGGTTATTGCAGGCCATGCAGGGGCAACTGACCGGCCTGATGCCAAATATGAAGATACAAAAAGCCCAGAAACAGGCGGTAGCGCGGGCCAAGATTAAACAGAAACAGCAGATTGTGCAGAACAAGATAAAGCAGAAACGCGCAACTGCCCGCAGCAAGTTAGGCGCCACCCGCTTTAGCGCGAATCGCCATGGCAATGCGGCCTTGATTGCCGCCATAGGTGGCCATAGGGGGGAGTATAATATTTCTCAAAAGCTCCTGAGACCGCGCATTTCGGGTGACGATAGGCGGTCTTCGCTTGAGAACGAGAAGCAAATTAGCAAAGCTGGACGGCGTGCCTCTCTGCAAAGGTTCAAGGAATTACGCGCCCGGCGAGCGATTCAAGGCACGAGATAGAAGCGCAAAACCTGATTTAAGCCTTTGCTTGATTAATCAGGCAGGAATATAACCACTTATGGGACGCGGTTATCGACCGCTGGACAGATTACTTGAAGCGGCTGTGGAGAATTGGGATGCACAAAATCGGGACACTGAAGGCAAGCCGCAAGGTTGCTTTGGACATGATGGGGGGCTGCGCCGCAGCGATACTGGGGCTGGCACTCCTGACCGGTCCGACACTGGCGGCACAGCAGGCCGGGGTCGCGGCCGGGGTCATCGGCAATCTGCGCGTCTCTGAAGGTGAGCGCGCGGCACCCGAATCAGTAAAATCCGGCATGGACATGCTGCTGGGGGATCGGGTTAACAGCGCTGCTGCCTCGCGGATGCAGGTTTTGTTGCTGGATGAAACCGTGTTTACCATCGGACCGAACAGCGATCTGGTGATTGATGAGTTCGTTTATGACCCGACATCGCAAACCGGCCGTCTGACCGCAAACTTTACCAAGGGCGTATTGCGCTATGTATCGGGCAAGGTGGCCGCAGCCAATTCGAGTGCTGTTGTTATCAAAACGCGTGACGCTACGATTGGCGTGCGCGGCACGGCGCTGTTTGTCATGGATGATCCCGAATCAAACGAGGGTGCGCAGTTTATCGGCCTGCTTGGCCCTGGTGGGCGCAATGATGGGGGCCTGAAGGTTGGCGGGATGACGGTCTCCACCCCGCAGGGTTCCACGGATATATTTCGTGCGGGGTTTGGCGCCTATGTGACACCAGGACAGGCGCCGGGGCCAGTCATTCAAACGCCACCACGTCTTACACTATTACTGCAAAGCCAGTTAACGGCCCCGGTCCCAGCCACGGAATCTCAGGCCGGGACGGAAGGTGAGGGCGAATCAGATAGTGGTGGCGGATCATCCGAGAGCGGCCCCACGGTAGCGGACGCCGCTGAAACATCAGGCTCATCCGCCGCTGAGACAGGGATGAGTTCAGTGGCCGTTGCCGGGGTGCTGGCAGATCTGGGTGTTGCGACAGAGAGCACGAATCAGGCATCTGATGGTGGGAGCATTAACGACAGTTTACAACTTACGCCGCCACCGCCGCCACCGCCGCCACCGCCGCCTACTACAACTGCGCCGCCTACTACAACTGCGCCGCCGCCTCCACCTACCACGACTGTGCCGCCGCCACCGCCTCCACCTCCACCGCCTCCACCGCCCCCGCCACCAACCGGTAGCACGCAGATAGAAAATGTAACTCAGGTGGCGCAGAACGATGCGACGGGCGCGTTGCCGTTTAACGTTGCTCTGCCTTTTGCCGTTGAAATGATCTGGTCAGGCATTCCTGATGTTGATCTGCATATGACCGGTAATAATCCCGGCGGGACAGCTAACGCGGCGGCCGGGCGTTTTCATGTGAACTTTGCCAATCAGGGCAGTTTTACTTCTTCGCCCTTTGTTCAGTTGGATGAAGATCAAACCGGCGTCAGCGGGTCTGAGGTGATTGGGATAGCGTCATTTTCACCCGGTCCGGCGTATCGGGTTGGCGTATTTAACTTCGGCGCTGGATCAGGGGGTGCAGGCACGACAGGCCTGGCCAATGATGCCAATATCCGCATGCGGTATATCATTAATGGCCAGATTTCGCGTGGGCCGGGTGGCAGCACTATTGTCAACGGAACGGTGCGCAACACAGTCATCCCGACCGTCGGGCAAGCTGGCAATGTATGGACCGCGCTGGAGATTAATCCCGCCACGGGGGTCGCAACTGTTCTCAATCGCTTTGGCAATACGGATTCTTCTGCTGGAACTGCCGCAGTACTGGACGCCCCATAAATTTGGGGTGTTTCGATTGTTTCTTGTAACAGGGAATTCCCGATCAGGTATTTTTACCGGATCGGGAATTTGCTTTCAGGAATGATGGGCACAAAGGGCCGTTGGTATTATTGCCATGGATAAGAAATCTTCCTCCAGCCATAAAGCGGCTCCCACAGGTAAACGCGAACTTACCAAAGAGGCCAATCGCGCCGCCATCCTGACAGCCGCGCGGGCATTGTTTGGCGAGCTTGGCTATAGCGAAACGACGGTGCGCGACATTATCGGGCGCACCAGTCTGGCCAGCGGCACGTTCTATAATTATTTTCGTGGCAAGGAAGAAATATTCAGGGCGCTGCGCGATGAAACGGCGCAACAGGTGCGCCCGCGCCTGCATGCCGAACGCAGTCGTGCCACATCATTTTCGGATTTCGTGCATCGCACCTTCCATTCATTTTTCGAGATCATTAATGTCAACCGCGATCTTTATGAAATCACGCGGCGCAATAGCGGCCTGTTACGCTTGCAGCAGGATACGCCGGAAATTATTGCGGGCCTGCGCGATGACGTGGAAGATGCAATCCGGCGCGGCCTGCTGCCATCCATTGATATTGATTATTTCGTGTCGGCGATTATCGGCGTGGCGCTGGAGGTTGGCGATGCCATGATCCAGCGCATACCCGTGGATGTGGAAGCCGCTGCGCGTTTTGCCGCGCAACTGTTTACCGGTGGTATTCCGGCCCTGCCATTGTATGAATCGGGCAAGACAGGAAAGGCATAGAAAAAGGGCCGCGTTTCTGGCGCGGCCCTTTTATAATATTCCGTAAACGGATGAACTATTCCGCAGCGGCCAATTTACGAATATCGCGGCCTTCGTTGATGGCCTTGAGGAATTTGATGCCCTCTTCGGCAATTTCGTCACCGATCATTGAATCGCCTTCTTCATGCAGTTCTTTCAGATCAACGAACGCCGCATAATTGGGCGCGGTGCGCTGCGTGACGATGCCTGATTTCAGCAGGGTCTTGACCAGCGAACGGAACACATTGGTGCTTTTCGCCATGCTTTCGCGGCGGCGTTTGTCGGTCATCGCTTCAAACACGGCGTCCTGCACCCATTTCCAGTCCAGGCCAAGTTCCGTGTACAGCGCATTCTTGTGCTCGAAACCAAAGCTGTTGCCTTTCAGCAGCGCGCTGAAAATCGTCCAGGCCCAGTCTTCGATCTGTTCACGCTCATGTTCGGGCAGATGCGGCACGGTTTTATCCGCCCAGATCTTGCCGAATTTGTGGTGGAACGCCTCGTCGGTCATGGTGAACTGCAACAATTGCTTCAGCACCGGATCGGTTGAGAACTGATAGAAGTTGGAGAACAGGCCCATGGCCAGGCCTTCCAGGACCATTTGCAGGCCGACAATCTTTTTCCAGACCAGCGGGGTGTAGACCATTTCATTGATCAGGGTGAGCAGGAACGGATCCATCACCGTGGGCTTGCCCCAGCGCGCCTTGATATAGTTGGTGAAGCCGGTGACGTGACGGGCTTCTTCGCGCGCCTGATTGGCGGCGTATTCCTGTGCGCCCGGGTCCAGCAGAATGTGACACAGATCGGCCGACAGGCTGAGCGCGGCCTGTTCGCCATGCAGAATGCCGGACAGCACGAAATGCACCGAGCCGTTCACCATGCGGATTTTCTGACCTTCGTCGAGCTTGTCGGCGACGGCGGTGCGCAGTTCCAGATTGAGCGTTTCCGGCATGATTAACTGGGTTTTCAGATCGAACGGGGCGCTGAAATCAACATATTTCGGGTCCATCGGATCCCAGAAATGGTCATTGGTCGCCGCAATAATCTTGTCGAACGCATCCGAACGCTTCATGTAGCGGTCCGGGTTTAGCATTGCCGGGAAGTCGTCAGACTTCACGCAGTCATAGGCTGAGTCGATATTGAAGTTCTCCATTTGGTACTCCATGCTGAGTTTGTGTGACAAATTTCCAGGTTCGCAAGCGGTCCAGCGATTTACCGCCGTGCCCCCGCATCTCATAGTGTTTAATTACACTGCTTTAATTCAAATGTCAATCCAAACTGACAGGAAAGTAAGCATTGTCACAGAAATTTAGCAATTAAAAGGGCCGGTAATTTCTAATCAACCCTTTTATTTCAATTGCTTAGATCATGATGCGTTTAGATCAAACCGTTTGACCCTCCCCATTACTGTCATTGCCCGGATAAACCGGGCAATGACAATTTGGGCCTGGATGCGCTTCAACCTGAAATCATCATCCTATAGTCTGCTACCGGTGGTTCGGCATGACCTTGGTGGCGAACAGGTCGAGCGAGGTTTTGATCTGTTCGGGGGTATGAATGCCCTGTGGGATCAACAGATAGCATTCCTTGACGGGGATCGTCTTGTTGACCTCCGCCAGGCGCTTGTTCAGGGTTTCGGGCGATCCGATCAGAAGTTCCGGAAGGCCAAAGCCGAACGGCACCGACCACTGGTCCCAGAACCATTTCATGTCTTCCCACCATTCCCAGGCCTGCGCGTCCGTAGGGGCGCAGATCATGATGCCGCCCCAGCAGGCCTCTTCGCCGGGTTTGAAATCATGCCCATGACGTTTGGCTTCTTCGCCCCACTCGCCCCACAGGGTTTTGCAGAAATCCAGATTGTCGGTCAGCACGATCGGCTTGCCCTTGTATTTCGCCCAGAATTTGGCAGTGCGCAGGCTGGAGGAAAACCCGCCATAGAGGGGGATTTCCTTTTGCAGGGGTTTTGGCGCAATACCGATTTCGCTGAAATTCATCTGTGCGTCCACGCCCTGGCCATATTTGTGATAGACGGGATGGTCATGCGGGTTCTTGAAGCCGGGCGTAGGGAAGTTCCAGTATTTGCCACGATAACTGAATGTGTCGTTGTACAGGGCCTTGTAGATCACCTCGACAAATTCAGTGAACAGTTCACGGTTCATCACATCGGCGGGGCTATCCACATTCCAGGGGCCGACCGCTTCCACGTCCGGCCTGATCTTGAAATTGTCCAGCCAGCGCGCCTGATAACCACGCACCAGACCAACATTAAATCGCCCGCCCAGCATATTATCCAGTGTGGCAATCTTTTCCGCGACGATGATCGGATTATTGGTGCTGGCCACAAAACCACACGACATGACCCGCATCTTTTTCAGATGCTGGCCCAGCCACATGGCCATCAGGCAGGGATCGTTGGCCATCTCAAAGCCTTCGATCTGTAAATGATGCTCGGGATGGCCGATGGCGTAATAATCCCGTTCATCTGCGAATTTGGCGTATTCGGCCAGTTCCGCCAGAAAGCGCTGATACAGTTCCGGTTTGCGCCCGGCCATGCCCGCTTCCAGTTCCTTGCGGCGTCCCACAGTGCCGTAGATGAATAAACTAAAATCCATGCTTCTCACTCCCTGCTGGTTGCTAAATAACTATAACAAATAACTATACTATTTGTCATTCTGAGCGAAGCGAAGAATCCCTGAAATCTGTACCTGCGTCGGGATTCTTCGCTTCGCTCAGAATGACACTTCAAGATTTCGGGCAAGGTTATTTTCCCTGCCAGTTGGGTTTGCGCTTTTCGGCAAAGGCTTTTGGGCCTTCCTGGGCGTCCTGGCTTTGATAGACCGACTCGAAAATCCGTCGGCCCGCTTCCTGCGCGGCACTTTTGCCCATTTCGGTTGCGGTATACACCATCTGTTTTGCGGCCATGACAGTCAGCGGCGCGTTCTCACAAATGGTTTGCGCCAGTTCCAGCGCCTTGGGCATCAGGCCATCCGGCGTGGTGACATGGTTCACAAAGCCAAATTCATAGGCCCGCTGCGCCGTCACCGGATTGCCGGTCATGAGGATTTCCAGCAATATTTTTTGCGGGATCATATGGGTAAGCGGTGTGGCCCAGGGCATGCCGCGCCCGACCCTGGCCTCAGTAATGGCAAAGCGCGCGGTATCGCTGGCAACTACCAGATCGCACATTTGCGCCAGCATCCAGCCGCCCGCATAGGCGACCCCGTTTACCGCCGCGATCACTGGCTTGCGCACCTCAATGGTATCGCCAATCAGGGGCAGAAAATTGCGCGGCAAAACGCCCAGCTTCATGCCGGACATTTCCTTCAGGTCCGCGCCCGCGCAAAATGCCTTGTCCCCGGCACCGGTAAGAATGGCAACACGGGCATTGGCGTCGGCCTCGAATCGCTCAAAACCCGCAAACAGCCCTTCACGTACGCCAATATTAATGGAATTTCGTTGTTCCAGCCGATTGATGGTAAGGATGGTAATCTGACCGCGCGTTTCGTACAAAATGTCGCCAATCATCTCTTGTCCCATGCCCAACTCCCCGTTTTTATGTTAGCGTAGTATATAACTAGCAGGCCGCATCGCTGGAAGGAAAGCACCATGAAAGAGCAGTACAGAATTTTCGGCGTGGAACTGTCGCCCTATTCGGTCAAGGTGCGGTCCTATTTCCGCTATAAAAACATCCCCCATGAATGGATCGCACGCAGCCAGGACGACATGGCGGAGTTCAGCAAATTTGCGAAACTGCCGCTGGTGCCGCTGGTGGTTTCCGCGCGCGGTGATGCGATGCAGGATTCAACGCCGATCATCGAGGCAATGGAGGAAACCTATCCCGAACCCGCAATCGTGCCGCATGAACCATTGCTGGCTTTTATTTCTGCGCTGATTGAAGAATATTCCGACGAATGGGGCAACAAACACATGTTCCATTATCGCTGGTGGTATGTGCCTGACCAGAAGTCTGCGGGCGAGCGGCTGGCGCGCGGCATGCGCCCTGCTGCTGCCGATGTGGAAGTGCAGGCGATGGGTGAAATGATCCGTGAACGGATGGTCAAGCGGTTAAGCCTGGTGGGTTCCACCCCGCAAACCCGCGATCAGATCGAAGCCTCATTCAAACGGTTGCTGGAAATTCTGGAGGTGCATCTCGCCCACCGGCCCTATCTGTTTGGCAAGCGTCCGCTGATGGCGGATTTCGGTCTGGCGGCACAGATATATGAATGCTGGACTGATCCTACACCGCATAAACTGATGGCGGCCACTGCGCCAAATGTCGCTGCATGGGCCGAGCGCATGCTGGACCCGAAACTTGAAGGTCAGATTGAGACATGGGAAAAACTGGCCCCAACATTGACGCCGCTGCTGCGCGATGAAATTGCGGGTCTGTTTCTACCCTGGTCGGTGGCGAACGCCGCAGCGCTGAAGCGAGGCGAAGAAAAATTTACCGTTACATTGCAGGGCAAGCCGTTTACGCAAGAGACGCAGAAATACCATGCCCGTTCGCTGGCGGTGTTGCAGGCGCGTTACGCCGCCGCCAAACAGCATAAAGGGTTGGTGGAATTATTAACGGCAACAGGTTGTCATACATATCTGGACTGATTGGAGTTTGATTGATGGAAGTTTTTTTGGCAGCGGCAAGTGACCCGCTGATATGGTCGAGCCTGATAACCCTGACCATTCTCGAAATTGTTTTGGGTATTGATAACCTGATATTTATCTCGGTGGTTAGTGCGCGTTTGCCGGCGCATCAACAGGCCCGCGCACGGCGCGTCGGCCTGTCGCTGGCGCTGATTTTTCGTGTGGGGTTGCTGGCCAGTATTGTGTGGATTGTGGGCCTGACACAGCCGATTTTCAGCGTAGGCGATTTCGATTTTTCCTGGCGCGATGCGATATTATTTGGCGGCGGATTATTTTTGCTGGCCAAAGGCACCATGGAAATCCATGCCACGGTTGAAGGCGCAGAAGATGACCATGCAGCTGGTGGCGGCAGAGTGGCGGTGACATTCGCCGGGGTCATTGGCCAGGTCATTGTGCTGGATATCGTGTTTTCACTGGATAGCATCATTACCGCCGTGGGAATGACCCAGAACCTTCCGGTGATGGTCATTGCCGTTGTCATCGCAATGATCATCATGATGCTGGCGTCGGAACCCGTCAGCAACTTTATTCAGCGTCATCCCACCACCAAGATGCTGGCGCTCAGCTTTTTGCTGCTGGTCGGTATGGCGCTGGTGGCCGATGGCATGCATTTTCATATGCCGCGCGAATATCTGTATTTCGCCATCGCCTTCTCCATGAGCGTCGAGGTGCTAAATCTTCTTGCGGCCGGACGGCGCCGGCACAAACATGATGCCGAACTTGAAAGATTGCGTGGGGAAAGCAGTGAAGTCCCACTGTGATATTTCCGTCATCATGCGGGTGCGCGCCGAAAGGATGAAACCCGCATGACATTGCAAATGCCAGCGCCGGAACCACATATATTGCAGGCGCGCCCTGCGCTGATTTCGGCGTTGCGGGAAATTCTGCCCGCCGCCCAGATTATTGAAAAAGAAGCTGAGTTGCGCCCTTATGAAAGCGATGGACTGACCGCCTATTCGCAAATTCCGCTGCTGGCGGTGCTGCCGGACACAGTGGCGCAGATTTCGGCGATCCTGCGTCTGTGCAATGAGATGAATATCAAGGTGGTGCCGCGCGGCGCGGGTACGTCGCTGTCGGGAGGCGCGCTGCCGCTGGCCGATGGTTTGCTGCTGGGGCTGTCGCGGCTAAATCGCATTGTGGATATTGATCTTGGGAATGCATGCGTGGTGGCGCAACCCGGCGTGACCAATCTGGCGATATCCCATGCGGTCGCCGATGCCGGATTTTATTATGCGCCTGATCCGTCCAGCCAGATTGCCTGCACTATTGGCGGCAATGTGGCGGAAAATAGCGGCGGTGTGCATTGCCTGAAATATGGCCTGACCACCAATAATCTTCTCGGCCTTGAAATGGTGTTGATGAACGGCGAAGTGATCCGCCTGGGCGGCAAACATCTGGATGCGGCGGGGCTTGACCTGATGGGCATTGTGACCGGATCAGAAGGCCTGCTGGGGGTGATAACCGAGGTAACGGTGCGCATCCTGCCCAGGCCGGAAACCGCAAGGGCGCTGTTGCTGGGATTTGATTCGGTCGAAGATGCGGGCGCCTGTGTCGCCGCGATCATTGCGGATGGCATTATTCCCGGTGGCATGGAGATGATGGACCGTCCCGCGATATTGGCGTCTGATGATTTTTGCAATGCGGGCTATCCGCGTAATGTGGAAGCCTTGCTGATTGTTGAGCTTGATGGCGTGGCGGCCGAAGTTGCGGCGCTTTCAACGCGGGTGCGCGACATCGCCCAGGCCTGCCGTGCACAGACGATTTCAGAAAGCCGGGATGAGGCGGAGCGGCTGGCCTTCTGGGCGGGACGAAAAAATGCCTTTCCCGCCATGGGTCGGATTTCACCAGATTATTTTTGTATGGACGGCACCATACCGCGCGGAAGTCTGTCGCATGTTTTGGCGCGCATTCGCGAATTTTCTGTGCACTATGGTTTGCGTGTCGCTAATGTGTTTCACGCGGGCGACGGCAATTTGCACCCGCTTATTCTGTATGACGCCAATATTCCCGGCGAGCTGGAATTGGCGGAAAATTTCGGTGCGGATATTTTGCGCCTGTGTGTCGAAGTTGGCGGCGTGCTGACCGGCGAACATGGCGTGGGCGTTGAAAAGCGTGATCTGATGCCCGCCCAGTTCAGTGAAGTGGATCTGGCGCAGCAGCAGCGCCTGAAATGCGCCTTTGATCCCAATGGTCGGCTTAATCCGGGTAAGGTGTTTCCGGTTTTGCACCGTTGCGCCGAACTGGGCCGGGTGCATGTGCATGGCGGCGCCACCCGCTTTCCCGATCTGCCGCGTTTTTAGACCATGATGGTCCGTTCGGGCGGAAACTGTAAAATTGCAATGGTTCCGCACCTGTCGCCTGCTTTAAGTTCCAGTTTCGCATCATGCAGCGTGGCCAGCCCGAGCGTAATTGACAGACCCAGCCCGGCGCCGCCCTTGCCTGCCGTCTCGGCGGCATGTCCCGTTTCAAACGGCAGCAGGACTAGCTCCCTGTCTTCCGGGGGAATGCCGTTGCCCTGATCGTGAAATTCAATGCGCAAACCCTCTTTGCCAATTTCCGCTATCACCCGTACTGCCGACTTGTCCGGCGAGAACTTCACGGCGTTGGATAACAGATTGGCCAGCATTCGCCGCATCGCGGCCGGGTCAGCGTTCAGCCTGGGGCATCCCGGTGGAATCTGCAGTTGCATATCCACCTGCCTGGCCTTTGCCCTGTCCGCCTCTCCCTGCACAACCTCTTCGATCAGCGCAGGGATATCCACATCCTCTTCATGCAAGACATATTCGGCGCGTTCCAGCCGGGCCTCTTCCAGCACAGCTTCAAGAATCTGGAACAGATGCTTGCCGCTATCATAAATATCGCTGCTATACTGCCGGTAGGCCGGGTTGCCAATGGGGCCAAAAACCTCCTGCTGCATTGTATCGGAAAAACCGAGTATCGCATTCAATGGCGTACGAAGCTCATGGCTCATCTGCGACAAAAACCGCGTTTTGGCGATATTGGAGGCATCCGCCCTGAACCTTGCTTTTTCCAGTTCCTGCAGGCTGGCGCGCAACTGCCCGTTTCTGCGCGCCAGTTCTTCCGTCCGGCGGGCAACCTCCTGTTCCAGCGTCTCATGGCTTTGCCGCAAGCGCGCCTCCGATCTTTGACGCAGCGACGCCAGGAACGCCGTCACAGAAAGCAGAAGTACGATTGTCGCGCGGTTTAGGAGTATTATCAGCGGAATATCGGCACCCTTGATGATTATGCCACTCACAGCAAGCACCGAACAGATGGCAAGCCACAGAACTGGCGCCGCCCGCGCGTTCATCCAGGCCGAGAGGGCCACCGCAATAAAATAGGGAAAGGTGCTCAAAGCCACCCCGGCCGGGGTAAAGATATCGATAACAAATGTGGCGGTGGCGATGGCGGCCGCCAGAATAACGGCAGCCCTGCTCGTCAGTTGACTGCCTTTTACAGACGCATGGGACGCCGGGCCCGCGTTCATCTGTTTCCCCCTTAAAACGGTATAGCCCCAGGGCGACTCAATCCGCCATTGCTCTGCGGTAAATATCCGTAACAGGACTATATCCAATTTTGATTCATGGTTTTCTTTGTTAACTGAAGGCTACACTCACTGGTTGAGGCCGCGCAATGCTTTAATATGCGCCATCCATAAATAATATACTGCGGCGCATGGCTGGCGGGATGCGTTCTTTCATGGCAGAATGCCATCATAGATATTTTCAGGAGTTACCCAATGTCATCTGCTTATCCTCACCTGCTTCGCCCGCTTGATCTGGGCTTCACCACGCTAAAAAATCGTGTGCTTATGGGCTCCATGCATACCGGGCTGGAGGAAATGCCCGATGGCTATGACCGTCAGGCGGCGTTCTTTGCCGAACGGGCGCGCGGCGAAGTGGGGCTGATCATTACCGGCGGCTATGGGCCGAACCGGGCCGGGCGGCTGGCGCCCAATTCCGATTATATCGCGCCCGATCAAAATCTGGAGGGGCATCTCAAAATCACCGGTGCGGTGCATCGCGAGGGCGGCAAGGTGGCGCTGCAATTGCTGCATGGCGGGCGTTATGCACATCACAAGGAGATTGTATCGGCTTCCGCCGTGCCGACGCGCATCAATCCGGTTGTGGCGCGTGAAATGACCACAGAGGAATGCTATCAGACCATTGAGGATTTTGGCACGGCGGCGCAGTTGGCCCGCCAGATCGGCTATGATGGCGTGGAAATCATGGGATCGGAGGGCTATCTGCTGACCCAGTTCACCGCCCCGCGCGTTAATCATCGTACAGATGAATTTGGCGGAACGCCGGAAAATCGCCGCCGCCTGGCGGTGGAGGCGGTGCGCAATGCGCGCCAGAAAGCAGGCAGGGATTTTATTGTCATATACCGCCTGTCGGCGCTTGATCTGGTGGAAGGCGGCAGTTCTCTGGAGGAAATTATTGCACTGGCGCAGGCCGTCGAACAGGCCGGTGCGAATATCATCAATACCGGCATTGGCTGGCACGAGGCGCGCATTCCCACCATCGCCCACATGGTGCCGCGTGGCGCCTTTACCTGGGCGGTGAAGCGCATCAAGCCGCACATCAGTATTCCGCTGGTCTATTCCAACCGGGTGAATAATCCCGCACAGGCCGAAGCCATTCTGGCGGACGGCGTCAGCGACATGATATCCATGGCGCGCCCACTGCTGGCGGATGCGGATTTTATGAAAAAGACCCGGGCGGGCAAGGCGGATGAAATCAATATCTGCATCGGCTGCAATCAGGGCTGCCTGGATAATGCGTTCACCGGAAAACTTACCACCTGCATGGTCAATCCACGCGCCTGCCGCGAAGTTGATCTGAACGTTACGCCAACAAAAACCCCCAAGCATTACGCAGTGGTGGGCGCGGGTCCGGGTGGTCTGGCCTTTGCCGCTACGGCGGCGGAACAGGGTCACAAGGTTACGCTGTTCGAAGCGGCGGGTGAACTGGGCGGGCAGTTCAATCTGGCGAAAATTATTCCGGGCAAGGAGGATTATGCGGAAACCATCGCCTATTATGGCGCAATGCTGCGCAAATATCAGGTGGATGTGCGGCTGAACAGCCGCGCGCGGGTTGAGGATTTAACCGGCAAGGGCTATGACGCGGTTATTCTGGCCACGGGCATCACGCCGCGTGTGCCGGAAATTCCCGGCATCGATCACCCCAAAGTCCTGTCTTATCTGGACGTGCTGGCGGGACGCAAACCCGTGGGCAAGCGGGTGGCGATACTGGGTGCGGGCGGCATCGGTTTTGATGTCGCCGAATTCATCATGCACCCGCACGGGGCCAGCGATCCGGCCAAACCCGACATTGCGCGCTTTAACGCGGAATGGGGCATTGACGGCGATTATGCCCACGCCGCCGGGCTGTCGCCCAAGGGCATGCATATGCCGTGCGGCAAGCAGGTGTGGCTGCTGCAACGCAAACCGCACGGCAAGATCGGA